>JAEYYY010000394.1 GCA_023430775.1 Pseudomonadota bacterium | reverse complement strand
GTGCCAGCGCGCTCGCCTGCGCAACCAGTCGGCGTTCGGCAGCTCGCGGATCGCATCCTCGAACCGCGGCAGCTGCGCTTCACCACCGAGCGCGACCGCGAGGATCAAGCTCTCGATCCGTTCGTCGAGCGTGGCCGAGTGTGCACCGGCGCGAGCGACCAGCAGGGCTTCGTCGCCGAGTGTCGCCGCGATCAACCGCAGCACGCGGATCCGATGGACCGGCTGGATGTCGTCGATCGACACGAACAGCACGCGCGCCAGCGGGGCGGTGGCCGCACATTCGAGCGCGGCGCCCCACAGCGACGGTGCGCGCGCGAACACGGCGGAGATACCGTCCGAGTAGACATGGCGCAGTGCGTGCGCGAGCACCGGACTGGCGATCCGCCCGGCGGTGGTCGCGGCATCGGCGAGCCTGAACAGCGCGTCGTCGGCGAGCTGGATGGCAGATGCCGGCCACTGCGTGCTGGGGTGCTTGTCGCGGAGCTGGCGATCGGTGAGCGCGCGGATCGCCGCGTCGCGCAGCACCGGCGCGACATCGTTATCGAGCGCGATCGCCGCCAGCCGGTCGACGGCATCCTCCGACGGAAACAACGCCAGCCACTCGCAGCCTCGCTGCCGCACCGCGACGGGGCGCTTCGCCTCGGTCAGCCACAGGCCGAGCTCGACCAGCTCGGGCTCGGCAGCGGCCCACGGCGTGGCGTGCGCGATCAGGTCCGCGAGCTTGTCGTCGGTGCTTTCTGCCCCGAGGCGCGCCGTGACGTCGAGCACCCGATAGCGAAGGGCAGGCGGGATTGCCGCCATCGCGCCGATCGTCGGGAGCTCCACGAACCGAGCATAAGCCGGCCGGCCGTGTCATGTTCACGGCCGCTCCGATGAAGTACGCCCTTCTCCTGCTGATCTCCGCGCCGGCGTTCGCCGACGCCCCCAAGCCACCCGGGAAGATCACGGGCACCGTGATCTATGAAGGCGTCGCGCCGGTCCGCCTGGATCAGGTCCGCGACACCGATCCGTACTGTGCGAAGACGCCGGCCCTCGCTGACGACGTCATCGTCACCAAGGGCAAGCTCAAGGACGTGTTCGTCCGGCTCAAGAACCCGCCGCCCGGCTCGGCCAAGCCTCCGCAGGCGATCCTCGATCAGAAGAACTGCACGTACTCGCCGCGCGTCGTCGCGGTGGCGCCGGGCTCGAAGATCGCCGTGCGCAACAGCGACGGCACGTTCCACAACGTCAACGGCTCGATCTCCGGCAAGCTGCTGTGGAACAAGCCGATGGCCTCGGGCGATCCGGCGCTCTCGCTCGACGCCACCTCCAGGCCCGGCGACATCATCGATCTGGTGTGCAACGTCCACCCGTGGATGCACGCGTACGCGGTCGCGATCGACCACTCGTACTACGCTGTCACGGGCGAGGACGGCACGTTCACCATCAGCGGCCTGCCGGCGGGGAAGTACACGATCGAGACGTGGCACCCGAAGCTCGGCACCCGGTCGCTCGAGGTCAAGATCGGGACCGGCGCGAAGGCGACCGTCCCGGCCCGGATCGGGTATAAAGCCGACTAACCGATGGGCATGGACGCTCTACTCTGTTCGATGTCGCCCAAGCGACTCGCGATGATCGAAGAGGATCCCGAGGTCCTCACCGAGCTGATCGAAGCTCGCCACGACGGCGAGATTCCCGGCCTGCTCGACCTCGGCAACACCTGGCACGCGCTCGACATCCTGCTCGGCGACGGCAAGGACGAGGTCCTCTCCGATGCGCTGGTCGCGCGCAACGGCAAGAAGCTGAAGGCCGAGGCCGCACACGGCAAGGCACGCATGATCGGCGCCGGTCGCGTCGCCGAGATCGCGAAGGCGCTGGCCGCGCTGCCGCCCACGCTGGTCGCCGACAAGTACAGCACGCTGTACGGCAAGACCGTGCACGGCGGATACGGCCAGGAGATGGTCGCGCCCGACGACAAGCAGTGGCTGCGCGACAAGGTCATCAAGAACCAGAAGACCGAGATCGACAAGCTGACCGAAGCCTTCACGGCCGTCGTCGCGCTGTACACCGAAGCGGCTGCCAAGAAGCACTCGATGATGAGCGTGATCGTCTGAGCCTGTTGTAGGATGGGCGGGATGAGCGAGACGAGCGAGTCCCTCTACGAGCGCCTCGGCGGGGAAGCCGCGATCATGGCGGCGGTCGAGCGCTTCTATCAGAAGGTGCTCGCCGACGAGCGCACCCGGCCGTTCTTCGAGGGGCTCGACATGAAGGAGCAGACCAAAAAGCAGATCGCCTTCATGAGCTGGGCGTTCGGCGGGCCGGTCGAGCTCAAGGGTCGCGAGCTTCGCGCCGCCCACGCACCGCTCGTCGCCAGGGGCCTCGGCGATGCGCAGTTCGATGCCGTGACCACGCACCTCGAGGCCACCCTCCAGGAGCTCGGGGTCTCCGACGACCTGGTGCGCGAGAGCCTGGCGATCGTCTCCGGGACGCGGAAGGACGTCCTCAACCGGTGAGCAGCGGGGCGTACGATCGCGTGGTCCTGAACGGCGTGCCGCTGACCGCGGCCGAGTTCCTGGCGCGCCCACTTCGCGAGCGCGTGCAGGCCATGCTCGCCGGCGAGCTCACGTTCTACCTCGGAGACGTCGCGATCGATCTGCGCAGCGCCGTCGAGGCCGATCGCAAGGCCAAGACCGAGCCCTGAGGGTAACAACGTGGAGAGCGTTCGCTCTCGACGATCGTGAGCGTTCGCGAGGTTGCGATCGCTCGCGCGCCGGCATGCGAGCTGCACCACGACGAAGTGTCGGATGGGGGTTGTCCCGGCTTCTCTCCACCGGCATGGGGTGCGTCGGGCCGTGTCGCGAGGCGCACGCCACGGCTCGACGTTCCTCGCTTTATCCGATCGTCATGCCGCCGTCGATCACCATCACCGCGCCGGTGGTGAACGCCGCGGCGTCGGACAGCAGATAGACGACCGCGCCGCTGATCTCGTTCGGCTGGCCGTGGCGCGCGAGCGGCGTCTTCTTGACCGCGTGATCGCGCAGCATCGGATTGCTGACGATCGCCGCCGCGAACTTGGTCTCGATCAGGCCGGGTGCGATCGCGTTGACGCGGATGTTCTGACCGCCGAGCTCGAAGGCGAGCGTCTGGGTCATCGAGATCACCGCGGCCTTGGTCATGCCGTAGAAGCCTTGCATCGGCGCGGCGCGCAGCGCGGTGACGCTCGCGTTGTTGACGATCGCGCCACCACCGCCGCGCTTCTGCGCGTGCTTGACGAACGCGCGCGCGGCGTACAGATAGCCGCGCACGTTGACCTCGAGCGTCTTCTCCATCGCCGCGTCGGGGATGTCGATCAGCGGACCGAAGTACGGGTTGGTCGCGGCGTTGTTGACGAGGCCATCGACCTTGCCGAACCGATCGACCGCCTTCGCGATCAGCGCATCGACCTCCTCGGCCTTGCCGGTGTGGCAGGCGACGGCAAGCGCGCGCCCTGCCCCCGCGACGGGCAGGCTGCTCACCACGCGATCGAGATCCGCCTGCTTGCGCGACGCCAGCACGACGCTCGCCCCTTGATCGAGACACGCGCGCGCGATCGCTTCACCGATCCCGCGACTCGCACCGGTGACGACGATGACCTTGTCCTTCAGCATGGCGCGGACGCTAGCACGCTACGTCGTGCCGCCGCGTGACCTTCCCGGTCGATCCTCGACGAGGAATCCCGTCACTACACGCAATTACACGCGCAGGAATAGTGCGCGAGACGACTGCATTCACATCACCGATGAGGAAACAACTTCTCGCGTGCGCGCTTCTCGCCATCACCACCACCCACGTTGCTGCTGACGACAAGAAGTACACCCTCGCCGATCTCAAGGCGCTGGTGTCGCAGAAGTCGTTCAAGGAGGCGGTCGCGCACCTCGGCGACATCGCGCCGACCGAACGCAACGCCGACTGGCAGGCGCTCGCCGCCGACGCCGCCACCGGCTACATCAACGGGCTCAGCAACGACGACTACGGCGCGAAGATCGTCGCCATCGAGCAGCTCGACGAGTCGTTCCCGACGATCTTGAAGTCGCCCAGGTACACCAAGGTCCGCACCGAGATCGGCCTCAAGGGCTTCACGCGGTGTTTCAACCAGGACTCCGGGTACTGGTGGCGGTCGAACGCCTCGTTCGAGGTCTGTCGCGATCACCTCGTCAAGTTCGTCGATGCCGACGCCGGAAACCCCGACCTCACGCTGCGCGCCGCGAAGCTGTTCCGCCGCGAGGTGTCGCCGCACTCGGCCGCCGCCGGCTTCTTCAAGAAGGCGATCACGGCGCACGGCAGGAGCGCCGGCGCCGTCTGCAAGGACGAGGATCTGAAGCTCGTCGTGGTCTCCGGCTTCAACGCGCCGAAGGACTGGGAGCAGAACAAGATCGTGCACGACATCGTCGTCAACACCTGCTGGAACGAATTCAAGTCGGTCGTGATCGACGAGTACAAGAAAGCCAGCGAGACCAGCTACGAGCGCCGCAACACCTGCGCGATCCTCAAGGCGAAGAGCGCGCTGTCGGCGGACATGACCCGTGCCTGCGAGAAGGCGAACAAGGACGGCTAGGCTGGTTTCGCGGCGTCCTCGTCGGGCAGCGGCACGCGGCACGACGCCAGGGTCTTGCGAACGAGCGCCCACACGGCGCCGGCGTCGGTGGTGACATCGTCCCAGCGCCCGGGGAACCGGCCGCAGAACGACGTCTTCAAGATCTCCGGAAGCGCGCGCTTGCCGTCGTCGGCGAACAGCGGGTGCTTGAGATAGACGCACGCTTCGTCGGTGGCGCGCACCGATAGCGTGCCCGGCAGATCCGCCGCCTGCCGGATCGCGTTCGCGACGGTGACGATGACGTCGAGGTTCGCGTGGCTGAGCTCGGGATAGCGCTTCGCGAGGATCTCGATCTCGGCCTTCTGCGGCGGGTAGTCCATCTGGAGCGGTGCGAACCGATCGAGCTGGGCGGCATCGATGCCGAACGTGCCGGAGAACTCGCGGCCGCGATTGACGGCGGCGATGAACTGCACGTTGTCGGGGATCGGGATGAACGTGTTGTCGATCGGGTGGAACACGCGCCGCGTCGAGTCGAGCGCCGGCATCAGCGCATTGCGTGCGCTCTCCTGACAGCGGTTGAGCTCGTCGAGGAACACCAGGTAGCGGCGCTCGGGGTGATCGCTGGCATCCTCGAGCGCGGTCAGCACGTCGGTCTTCACGAAGTCGGTGACCGGCGCGCCGGACGCCGATGCCCGGACCTGGATCGAGACCAGGAAGTCGCTCGCCTCGACGACCGCGCCGCAGTTGAAGAACACGAACGTCATGCCTAGCGAATCGGCGATCGAGCGCGCGAGCTCCGTCTTGCCGCAGCCCTGCGGACCGTCGAGCAGGATGTTGAGGCCGCTCTCCAGGAGCACCTGCAGCTTCTTCGACACCACCGGGTCGAGCCACACGCCCTCGATCCGGAACGGCGCGCGGCCGACGAGCTCGACCTCGATCCGGCCGCGATCGTCGCGCTCCGCGTTGTGGATCGCGACCACGCGGACCAGGCACGGCACGCCGGCGACGATGCGCTCGTCGTTCGACAGGATCACCTTCGGCGCGCGCCGGCCGTCGAGGTGCGTCGCGCGCAGCTTGAATGCCGAGCCCTCCTGCTCGTTCGGCCAGAACGTCGCCTCGACGGTGCGTCCGAGAGTCAGCTCGTCGACTGTCCACTTCGCCGGCATGGGGAAGGCACGTTACTACATCGCTACTGGGCGAGCCCTCGCCGCGCGAGATCCGCGATCATGCGGCCGAACCGGGCGACCGCGACATCCGGTTGCTCGTCGTCGAGCACCACGTAGTGCGGGAAGCACTCCTCCTCGAGCGCTCGCACGGCAACCTGGGCACACACCACGCCCTTGCGCTTGGTCAGCGTGGTCACCAGGCCGCGCAGCGCCGGGACGGAGCACTCGGTCGGCAAGCCGTCGCTGATCATCACCAGCACCTTCGCTCGCTTCTGCGAGGTGGCGGCGACGTTCGCGGCATGGAGCAGCGCGGCCGCATCGTTGTTGCCACCCCCGGCCACCAACCCGGTGACGTGGCAGTCGTTCGCATCGCCGGCGTCGTAGATCGTGCTGTCGGTGAACCCGAAGAACCGGGCCTCGACGCCGTGGAGCGGACGCACCGCCTCGGCGACCAGCATCGCGAACCTCCGGGCGCGCGCGATGTTGTCGCCGGCGCTCATCGAGCCCGAGCAGTCGATCAACGTGCCGAGGAACAGATCGGTGCGGCGCACCGGCTCGCGCGCGATCAGGATGCGCGGATCGCCGCGTGTCACCAGGCCACGCAGTCGCGAGCGATCGAGTGCGCGCCCCTGGATGCGTGCGTGCTGAGGTTGCCAGCGCAGGCCGAGATCGTCGAGGAACGCGCGCAGCCGATGCGCGTGACGCGCGACCTCGTTCGCGGTGGTGCGGTGCGCGACCGGATCGCCGGTCACTCGCTCGACGTGCGTGATCCGATCGAAGTCCTCGTTCGGGTTGACGTTGATGCACAGCCGGTCGCGACCGCCCGGTGACGAACCCTTGCTGCGCCGCGGATCGAGGATGCGCTCGACCTCGCGCTGCAGGATGCCGTCGTCGAGCCCACTGAACACGGCGTCGTCGCGCTCGCCGAAATCGAGGCCCTCGGCGCCGCCGAACACCTTCGCGATCGCGACCGCACCACCGAACAGCTCGGCGATCTCGACCGTCAGGTCGTAGAGCCCCTTCATGTCGAGCTTGCGCAGGTTCGATCCGCAGAGATCGAGAGCCTGCTGGACCAGCGGATCGCCGTGGCGATTGCCGAGGCCCATGCGCAACGCGCGCGCGAACCGGGCGAGCGGATGCCCGGCCTTCTCGAGCTCGGTGAGCACGGCACCACGCCGCAACCGCACCGCGGCCTCGTCGAACGCGACCTCGAGCGGGGTGCCGATCAGCGCCGCCGCCGCCGAGCCGCGCAGCGACTCGAGCAGGGCCGCGACCTCGATCTCGTGGGCACCGTGCTGGAACGCGAACGCGTCGAGCCGCTTCAACCGGTCGCCATACGCGCGATCGACACCGCGCAGGTTGCGCTCGAGATGCTCGTCGGCGATCAGGTTCAGCAGGTGGCCGATGCCCTCCGCGTGCGCGCGCCTCCACAGCGCCTGCGGGACCTCTCCGCGGTGATACGCGTGGTGGCCGATCTCGTGGAGCAGCAGACCCTCGACGATGTCCTTGCCATACGGCTCGCCGCGCAGCAGCGGCAGCGGCGAGACGAAGATGCGATTGCCGTCGAGGAACGTGTGACCGAGGTCGGTCTCCTTGCTCGTCAGGTGGATGCGAAACAACCGGCCGGTAAGCTCGACACCGCGGCGGATGCCCCACGCGAACACCTCGGCTACGCGGGTCAACCGCTCGCTCTGGAGTGCCTCGCTGGTCACCCACGTCGCCGCCTTGCGCCGGGCGAGCGCCGTGGTGCCTTCCTCGAGGATGCGCGTGCACAGCCGCGCGAAGGTCTCGTGGCTGACCTCGCGATAGAGCCGATCGACGACCTCCCACATGCGCTTCTCGGTGCAGGCATCGTGGCCGCCGACGAGCGCGGCATCGACGATCGCGGTCGCGACGAGCGGTGCCGTGCGCTCGTCGAGGGAGCCGAGCCTGACGAGCGAATCGTTCGCCGGAGAGGTCTCCGCGAGCTCCTCGATCACGAGCGGTAGTCCGAGCTCGACGTGGTAATCGGTCAGCAACGTGCGCGCGACGGTGCGCCGCAGATCGAGCGGGCGATTGGCGTCGACGGCGAGGAAGCGGATCAGGGCGTCGCGCACCGCCGTGCTCCTGGTCTGCTCGAGCAACAACGCCACGGCCCTGGTGTACGCGTGATGGTGGCTGCAATCGGCCAGCTCGAACGCGCAGCGCAGTGGGTCGATCGCCTCGACCAGGGTGTCCCAGTCGGCACGCCGGAACCAGTTGCCCGGCAGCTTGACGGCGGCGAGTGCGCCCTCGTGATCGCCGAGGCCGAGGCAGACGTGAAACTGCCACTGCGGCGTCAGCTCGCGACGCGCGGCCAGCTCGCGCGCCGCGAACAGCGCCGCCTTGCTGTCCCATAGCCCGATGCTCTTCAGGATCGGCACCGGCTGCGGGATGGTATCGAGCTCGCGCAGCAGCTGGGCGAGCCGCAGCTGACCGAGCTCGCCGAGGACCAGCAGCACGAGCACGGCCTCCTGCACCACGGCCGCGCGGGGATCGCTGCACCAGCGGGCGAGCTCGGCGAGGTCGCGGCAGCCGCGGATCGCGTGGATCAGCTCGGCCGTCGGCGTGCTCGCCTCGATGCGCGGTGGCGGTTCCGGCATGCCATCCATCCGCACCAGGCGTGCGAGATGCTCGCGGGTCTCGGCGTCCGCATCGGCGGTGCGATCGAGGACGATCGAACGGATGGCAGAGAGCCCGACGAGCCTCGTCTCGACGAGCGCCACCAGGATGCGCGCGGCGTGACGACCGATCGGTCGATCGATCCGCGATGCGCAGTAGCGAGCGAGATCCACCGATCCCTCGCGGACGAGGCGCGCGGTGTCGCGATAGCGCCAGAGCACCACGCACTCGGCGATCCCGGCCCACAGCGTGGACGCCGCGAGCGAGCCGGGCAGCGCGTTGGCCGCCATCAACGCCGGGAGCACGCCGCCGGCGTCGTCGATCCAGCGCATCAACGCGGCGCTGTGCGCTTCCCAGCGATACAACCGCGCGTGCGCGAGCGGTGGCAGCTGGGTGTGGTGGTTCCAGTGGACGACCACCGAGTGATCGAGCTGCCGCGAGAACGAGCTCGTGGGATCCGAGAAGCGCTCGAGCTCGCGCGCGACGTACTCGATCGGATCGGCACAGCCGAGCAACGCCGCGCACGCGATCACGCTCGGTGATGCCGCGCGTTCGCCGAGCGCCGCGACGAGGCCGGTCACGGGTGCGCGCAGCGCCGGCCCGAGCGCGGTCAGCAGGTCGCCCTCCGGACAGCTCGCGATGTGGTGGCGCGCGACCTCGTCGAGCGCGCTCGAGGGCAGTGGCTTCTCGACGACCACGGCGACCTCCGGAACCTCGAGCATCCGCGTCGCCCACGCCTGGATCGCGGGATGCGATCGGCTCGCGAGCGCGGTGGCCAGCGCGATCTCGCGGTCCCGAGGCAGCGCCTCCGGTCCGTCGCAGATCTCGATCAGCGCCACCACGCCCTCGTCGTCGACCCCGGCGATCGCCGAGCTGATCACCTTCTCGGGCAGGCCGCGGCACAGCGCACGCGCCACGACCGGCGCCTTCGTCTCGCCGGTCAACGTGGCGTGCAAGATCGTGGCAGCTCCGGCGCGATCGAGCCGGGGAGCGAGCGCCGCGACCACGTTCATCAACCGCTCTTCGCCGAGGTCGGTCGAGCGCGCGAGCTCGATGAACACGTCGGCCCGGTGCTTGCGCGGGATCTGATCGACGAACGCGAACAACCGCGTGTCGCGGTGGATGCCGAGCGCGCGCGCCGCGAGCGCGATGTAGCGCGGCACGCTCGCCTGTTCGACGCGGCCGAGCCACGCGAGCTCGAGCGCGGGCACCTCCGATGGCAACCGGCACAGCTCCTCCCAGCCGCGATCACCGGCGAGGAGCCGCTGCACGATCGCGGCCTCGCCGAGCGTCTTCGCCAGCTTCTCGAGCCGCGCTCCGCCGAGGCCGACCACCGCGGCCGCGAGCGCGAGGTCGTCTCGCACGAAGGGCAGGGCGAGCAACCGGTCGATCTCTGCCTTGGCGAGCCGCACCGGCCACTGGTAGCGGAACAGACCACCAACAGCGGCCTCGGTCAGCACGCGAACGCCGAGCGACTGCATGCTGGCCTGGCCGAGCAACTGCGGCAGTCGCGCGATCAAGATCTCGAGGATCCCCGGCACCGGCGCGGTCGCCACGAAGCTCGCGAGCGCGACCTCCAGCCGTCGCGCCAGCACCGAGGGCTTCTTCGGCAGCATCGCGAGCAACCGCTGCTCGATCACGCGCGCGGCGAGATCGGGATCGATCGCGAGGACCTGCGCGATCGCGCCGACCAGGACATCGATGACGTCGCGCCCTCGAGCAGGCGAGAGCACCTCGCTGCGGGTCAGCACTTCAAGATGGTCGTCGAGCTGCTGCGGCGAGCGCCGGACCTCGGTCTCGAAGAGCTCGGCCAGCTCGCGCGGTGTCGCCCGCATCACGACATCGAGCAGCTCGCGCGCGGCGATTCGATCCGCGACGAACAGATCGAACGCCAGCGGCAGCGGCTTGTTCGGCCACGCCGCACCTAGGGTCAGCTCGGCGCATGCCGGATCGGCGCGCAGATAGATCGCGAGGTGCGCGGACTGGTTCGGGACATCGAGCAGCGCCGCGCGGCGAACCTCGACCGAGGGATGAAAGATCGCGTGCGCGTAGCGAGCTGGAGCATCGCGGGCCGTCGCGCGTAACGCATCGAGCGCGGCGGCGCGCACCGCAGGCTCGGGAGCGGCGAGACCGCGAACGATCGCGCGCACGCCGGCGACGCCTCGCGCTCCCGCGAGCACGCGGAGCACCGCGGCGCGCAGCTCGGGATCCGCGCTGTCTGCGAGCGCGAGCAGCTTGCCGAGATACGGGGCGCGACGCTGCAGCGTCCAGCTCGCCAGCTCGAGCAGGGCTGCCGGCGTGGGGTCGCCGCTGAAGATCTCGAGGTCGCGCACGGGGAGAGGATTGTATTGGCTACCGGGGGAAGCGGCCTGCAACCCGAGGGTGATGCGACCGCGTGCGAGGCGATGGGCCAACTACTGACAATCGCGGTGAGCTGGCCGTGGCACCGCCGTTGCTCATGGAACCAAGCACAAAGGGAGAACACAGATGAACGAACTGAAGACGATCGAAATCGACTCGCTCCACCTCGTGTCCGGCGGGCAGAACGGTGGCAGCTGGATCAACCGTGACAACTGGGCGGCCGGTGGCAGCCTGGCCGGCAAGGTCGGCGGCGCCGTTGCCGGTGGCGCGGGCGCGGGTTACGCGACGGGTGGCAACCCGCACGCGGCTCGCGCGGGGTCGGCACTCGGCGGGTGGGCCGGCGGCAAGGTCGGTAGCGCCGTCGGCGGCGCGATCTACGACGCCGGGTCGTGGATGGGCACGAAGGTCGGCAACTGGCTGTACCCGAGCAAGTAGCTCGTAAAAGCCGAGCCGGCGATGCTGCCGGCGCCGATCGATCTCGTGATCCGCTCCGAGGTGCATCATGCCGGCACGAAGCCGCCGGCGTGATGCGTAGGAGTGATCGCGAGATCGATCGTTGCCGCTCGAACCGGAGACGATGGTCGACGCGATCGAGGCGTTTCGCGCGCTGCGTTTGACCGCAGCGGGGCGTCACTCGAGGTCGAGCATCGAAGTCGATGGCGCGAGACGGAACGGCCCGAAGGCCGGCCTGAAGGTGCCACTTGTGGAAACAGCGCAGCACCGGGCTACGCGCCCAGCTGCTCCCACCCGAGGAGCCGTCGCGCAGGCGCGCGTCATTGCATCTGACTCCGATCCGAGCTGCAGCATCGCTGCGCTCGGGTAGGAAGCTTTGGTTGTTAGATCGAAGTGGTCATCGTGCAGCCCTCCAGCGCGCGACGAAGAAGGACGCACTACCTAACAACCGAGTGGTCGGGGCGCAACGACGATCTCGTAACTGCCGACGGCGAGCCGATTCTTGATCGGTGCCGTCGCAGCCGTCGCACGCTGTCACGGTGCGAACGCGGAGAGCGGGATGTCGAGCATCGACCGATCCTCGCGCGAGATCATCTGCGCCTTGGCGCGCACGCCGGGAAGCACGTTGAACGCGAAGTACTGCGCCGCGTACTTCTTGCCGTCGTAGAACGCCTTGTCGGGATGATCCGCGGCGAGCTTCGCGCTCGCGGCCTCGGCGATCACGGCCTGCTCGAGGAGCAGCCAGCCGACCACGGTCTCGCTCATCATCTCGAGGAAGCGATTCGCGACCGTCGGCACCATCTCCATCTTGCCGCCGCCGAACCACTGCATGAACTTGTTGCCGGTCGACGTCAGCGACTCCATCGCGTCGGCGAGGATCGCGACGCCCTCCTTGAGCGTCGCGTGGTCCTTGTTCGCCGCGATGAACTTGCCCACGTCCTGACCGAACGCACCGACGTTCATGCCACCGCGCGACATCAGCTTGCGGCCGACCAGGTCCATCGCCTGGATGTGGTTGGTGCCCTCGTAGATCGAGAAGATCTTCGAGTCGCGGCAGTACTGCTCGACCGGCCAGTCCTTGAGGAAGCCGGCGCCACCGAACGTCTGGATCGCGGTGGCGCAGATCGAGAATGCCTGATCGCTGCCGTAGGCCTTGAGCAGCGGCACCAGCAGGTCGACCTGACCCTCGTGGTACTCGGCTTGCGCCTTGTCGCCACCGGTCTGCTTGATCACGTTCGCGCGATCGAGGTGCATCGTCAGCTTCACCGCGAGGGCGCGGATGCCTTCGACCCGCGCCTTCATGTCGATCAGCATGCGCCGCACGTCGGGGTGCTCGATGATGGGCACGCGCGGTGCCGTCGCATCCTTCCACTGCTTGATCGAGCTGCCCTGCTTGCGATCCTTCGCGTATTCGAGCGCGTTGAGATACGCCGACGACGCCAGCGACAGGCCCTGGATGCCGACGCCGATGCGCGCGTAGTTCATCAGGTGGAACATCTGCGACATGCCGCGGTTCTCGACGGTGCCGACCAGCTCGCCGATGCAGTTGTCGTTGTCGCCGAACACCAGCTGCGCGGTAGCGTTGGCCTTGATGCCCATCTTGTGCTCGATGCCGGCAACGCCGACGTCGTTCGGCGTGCCATCGGGGCGCACCTTCGGAACGATGAACAGCGATAGCCCCTTGGTGCCCGCCGGTGCCTCGGGCGTGCGCGCGAGGACCATGTGAACGATGTTGGGAGTGAGGTCCTGATCGCCGCCGGAGATGAAGATCTTCGTCCCCTTGATGTCGTACTTGCCGTCGGCGCGCTTCTTCGCCTGGGTGGCGGCGCTGCCGACGTCGCTACCGGCGTGCGGCTCGGTCAGGCACATCGTGCCCGCCCACTTGCCGTTGAACATGCTGGGCACGTAGGTCTCGATCTGCTCCGGCGTGCCGAACGCGAGGATGACGTCGGCCGCGCCCTGCGTCAGCGCCGGGTACATGTTGAAGCTCGTGTTCGAGCCGCACATGAACTCCTCGACCATCATCGCGAGCGTCATCGGGCCCGCCTGACCGCCGTGCTTCTCTTCGACCGCGAGCGTTCGCCAGCCCGCTTCGAACAGCGCCTTCCAGGTGTCCTTGAACGGCGCCGGTACGTGAACCTGGCCGTCCTTCAGCGTGCAGCCCTCTTCGTCGCCGAGCGCGTTGTACGGGCCCATGTACTTCTGGACCCAGCCATACGCCTCCTCCAGCACCGCCACGACCTCGTCCTTGCCCCAGTTCGGGTACGGCGCCTTGCCGATCAGCTCGTCCAGCTTGAACTGCTCGAACAGCAGGAACTGAACGTCGCGGAGGTTGGCCTTGTAGTAGTTCTGGTTCGCCATCGCGGGACTCCTGAATGAACCGTCATTCAGTTTATGGCGCCGATAACGCCCCGCGTCAAGGTCGCTACGGAGCCTTCTCGTACACGACGTCGTGGTTGCCGCGGACGCCCGTCCGTTCGCTTCATGCGACCACTATCATGCGCGCATGTGCATGTTCAGCCGGCGGGTCGAGCACGTCTCGGCGACGAAGATCTTCGCCGGGATCCAGCCCGATGGCCGGCAAGCGCTGATCTACTCGATGACGATCACCGCGGGCGAGCCGCTCGCGATGGTGCTGCCACTGCCGGTGCCGGCCGATGGGCCGGACGATGCCGTCGCGTTCGTCAACCTCGAGGGCTACAGCGAGCTGTTCACCGACCTGAAGAAGGCGTTTCCGGATCAGACGTTCTATCCGCAGTCGTTCGGTCGCAGCCGAGGTGGTGCGGTGGCGAACAAGACGCTGGTCGTCCATCAGGTCGGCGCGTTCGTCGCATGGTACGTGCCGCACGCACGCGACTTCGCGCGGCTCGATGCGCGCTTCCGGTTACCGCCGAACGTGCTCGCGGCGCTGCCGCACTACGCCGACTGGGGCTTCGCGGTGTTCCAGCTCGAGCCCGCGAACAACAAGCCGATCCATCCGATGGCGATGCTGTTCCCTCGCCGCTACCCGAGCGCGATCTACTTTCCGCTGACGCACGTGCACGACGGCGCGGCACCGCGCGATGCCGCGTTCGATCACTCGCTCTACGCGCAGCTGCCTCCACTCGTCGCGGCGCTCACCGACTGGGTGCCGAGTCACGACCGGCTCGGCAAGTACGTCGATGCGCGAAAGGCGGCCGGTCTGATCGACGGCGCGCGAGGCGGCCACGTCAAGGCGCTGCTCGGGCCGGGACCGAACGTCGACCTGTGGCTGCGCGAGCCGGTCGACGTCCGTCTCGAGGATCTGGAAGGAGAGGGACCGCACTTCCGCTATCGCGTCGGTGCGCGCTACCACTTCGCGAACGCATCCCACCCGACGTATCCGCTGTGGCTCGACACGGCGCGGAACAAGCTGCCGGGGTTGTGTCGCGGCATCCGCGAAGCGTTGACCGCGTTGACCACGAGCCATGCGCGCGACTGGCAGCTCGGGACGTTTCACGACCGGTTGCGCCCGTACTTCATGAACGGCAACCAGCTGTGGGGCGGCACCAACTATCAGAACGGGCGCTGGATCGAGCACCCCGAGGGCGAGGGCCTGATCACGTTCCGGCCGTTCAGCCAGCGCGTCGAACAGCAGGAGATCTCGCTGGCCTTCGCGACCATGCCGGATCAGGAGCTCGCGCAGCGGATCAACCGCGGGCTGTGCGACATGCTCGAGCGCATCGCCAGCGTCGCGTGAAACCGGCGCGGCCGTGTGTCATCGTCGGACCGTGCGCTGGGTTTCGCTCCTGCTCGTCGCCTGCGGCTCCGCCCCACCGCCCGCGCCGGCACCCGTGGCACCTGCGCCGGTCGAGCCGCTGCCACCACCCGCGGCAGTCTCGTGCGCGGATGCCGGGGCGATCCTGCGTGGCACCGTCGAGGACAGCCGCAAGGCCGGTCCGGCGAAGGAGGCCGCGATCGCGAGCGCGTGTCTGCACGACAAGTGGTCGCGGGAGCTCCTCGACTGCATCGGCACCGAGCACGATGCGAGGTCGTGTCTAGGCAAGCTGTCGACCGAGCAGCGCGCGGCGCTCGACACCAAGCTCACCGCGTGGACCGAGATCTACGACGGCGAGACCTGGGATACCGCCGAGGACGAGCGGATCATGAACGAGCCCGCACCGATCGCCTGCACCAGCCTGTTTCACCCGAGCACGGTCGCGACGCTGGTGCCGCCGCTGGTGCAGCAAGGCGAGGAACGGGAGTTCGCGGCGACCGCACGGCGCACCGCGGTCATCCAGCTGTGCGAGGCGTGGCCGCGGCCGGTGCGCCTCTGTATCCAGGAGGGTGGTGGGCTCTCCAGCTGTCGCGCACGCCTCGATCTCGCGCACGAGACCGCGCTCGCCGGCAAGCTCGCGGCGATCGACGCGCTGATGATCAAGATCGCCGCGGCGAAGAAGAAGCCGGCGGCGACGTACGAGTGCAAGGCCGTGGTCGCGGCCCACTACCGAGACGCCGCCTGGCGCGGCAAGGCGGAGCCGCCGAAGAATCCGAAGGCGACGCGCGCGGAGCTCGCACAACAGGCGACCGAGCGAAAGCAGCTGATCGCGGATTCGCGCAAGTTGATGCTCGACGCCTGCGCCGTCGAGCTGTGGAACGCGACGCTGCGCGCGTGCGAGCTGGTCGGCGGCGGCGAGCTGTGCGCGCAAGGCAGCGGTCGGCCGGCACGGTGGGGCTTCCCCGCCGCCGGCGTGATCATGCGAACCGGCATCCCCGAGTGCGATGCCTACGGCCAGACGATCCAGACGCTGATGACCTGCACCAAGATCCCGCAGCCGACCAAGGACACGATCAAGCACAGCTTCGATCAGATCCGCGACAGCGTGCTCAAGACCACCGGCGCCGACGCGATGAAGGCGATCGCGCAGAGCTGCCAGCAGGGTGACCAGTCGCTGCAGCGAGCGATCGCGGCGATCGGCTGTCCGTAGCGGTTGCGTGAAGAAGGCGTGAGCTCGCCCCACGAGGCGTGCGCGCTGACACACCGTCATTTCGTGGAGAGTGGCAAATCGCAACAGCGGATGATCCGTCTGGGCGACGCGACTACCGACGAGGAAGCGCGCGGCTACCTGCAGGCGCGGCTGACCGCGTTGTGGAAGGTGATGTTCTGGGCGTTCGTCATCCTCGTTGCTTCGCAGTGGGTGATGTACGACCTGCTGTACCCGCGAAGCCGGCCGCAACAGCAGGACGCCATCTATGTCACGGCGACGGCGGGGCTCTCGCTCCTGGCCGTGATCTGGCGCGGCATCCTCGTGCGGCGCGTGCTCGCGCTCCCCGCGCTGTACGGGTTCGACATGTTCTTCTCCGTCGGCTGCGGGACGATCCTCGGTGCCGTCGCGGTGCTCGCGCGCGACTTCCAGCCGGCGCACTACGTGTGTCTGATCTATGGCGTGTTCGTGGTGTTCACGCGCGCGATCGTGATGCCGAGCACCGGACGCTGGACGATGCTGACCGCGATCGGCACGCTGGCTCCACTCGTCGCGGCGGCGTTCGTCCTCGCCCTCGTCGCGGATGTCATCGCGCCGGGACCGATGTTCTTCTGTCTGGCGGTGATCCTGGCGTTCGTCACCGCCTTGCTCGCGACGATCGGATCTCGGTTGATCTACGGTCTGCGTCGCCAGGTCACGGCCGCGATGCAGCTCGGCCAGTACACGCTCGACCGCAAGATCGGCGAGGGCGGGATGGGAGCGGTGTATCGCGCGCATCACCTGATGCTGCGGCGACCGACGGCAGTGAAGCTGCTGCTACCGGATCGCGTCGGTGCGGAGAACCTCGAGCGCTTCGAGCGCGAGGTCCAGCACATGAGTCAGTTGACGCACCCGAACACGGTCGCGGTGTTCGATTACGGCCGCAGCCCCGACGGTGTCTTCTATTACGCGATGGAGTATCTCGGCGGCGGCATCGATCTCGAGCGCCTGGTGCGCACGCGCGGTCCGCAACCCGAGGGCCGGATCACGCACATCCTCGCGCAGGTCTGCGGTGCACTCCACGAGGCCCACTGCAACAACCTCATCCATCGCGACATCAAGCCGGCGAACATCATCCTGTGCGAGCGCGGCATGATGCCGGACGTCGCGAAGGTCGTCGATTTCGGGCTGGTCAAGGAGATCACGACGGACAGCGGAGCCTCGACACAGGTCATCCTCGGCACACCGGCGTACGTCGCCCCCGAGGCCGTCACCGATCCCAACACGATCGGTCCGGCGGCGGATCTCTACGCGCTCGGTGCGGTGGGCTACTTCCTGCTCACCGGCAAGCGGGTGTTCGAGGGCAAGACGGCGGTCGACATCTGCATCCAGCACGTCACCGCCACGCCGAAGCGACCGTCGGAGATCGGTGCGATCTGCTCGCCGGCGCTCGAAGCGATCATCATGAAGTGTCTCGCCAAGAACCCGCACGATCGGTTCCCGAGTGCGGATGACATGGCAGCCGCGCTGCGTGCGATCGGGCCCAACCGCGACTGGACGACCGAGGATGCGCGGGTCTGGTGGAGCGAGTTTCGCGCAGTCGACCGCGCGTCGATCCTCCTGGCCACGGTGCCCACGCGAACGATGCCGGTGGATCTCGGAGCCCGCGGCGTCCACGTGAGAAGTGCGTGAATGGTCGGACCAGTCCCGCGGCACGGGGGTAAACCAGCGCCATGGAGGTCACGCTGATAGCGCTCGCGATCGTCGTCGTCGCGGTGGCGATCGATGCGATCGGACGGCTCGACGAGCGGCGTCGGCAGCACGAGCCCGTCGAAGCGAGCCCGATCACGAGCGAGAAGATCGTCGTGGACTTGACCGGCCGAGACCGCGACTAATACGCGTGTGAGGTTCGCGCTGCTCGTCGTCCTGGTCGCCTGTGGCGACAACGTGGAGGACAAGACCGCCGCGTGCCGGATCGGGACCGCGATCGGCGCCTCGACGATCGAGGATCGCTACGTGGTCGGCGAGGCCGCGCCCTATGTTCCGGATCTCGCGCTGGCGTCGCGCGATGCCGAGCTGGCGGGCTCGATCGCGGCGCGCCGGCAGGCGGCGTGGCAGATCGTCGAGCGCGTGCTCGCACCGGTCGCCCTCGCCGAGCCCGCCCTCGAGCAGACGCTCGGCACCGCGGAGCTACCGACCTGGCGGACGTGGTACGCGCGCGACGATTTCGATCGCGTGTTCAAGACGCTGTATCGCGCGCTCGAGCCAGAAGGCCGGGCGGCACGCGCTCCGATCGACGCGCAGGCGGGATTCGCCGCCAACGCGGTCGCGCTCGACAGCGATCCGGCGTGGACCCCGGAGCGCTACGACGCGTACGTCGGTGCGATCGACACGATCGACAAGCTGAACGGCCTCGGCGGTACGCCGCGCGTGGCCTACAGCCCGGGCGCGATGGGGCATCTGATCGAGAGCTACGCGAAGCAAGACGCGTGTCGGACGGCCGAGGATCCGGCGGCGTTCTCCACCGATCCGGTGCGCGAAGGTCAGGCGGTCACGCAGCGCGAGGTCGCCGAGGTCGTCGACTGCGAGCTGCGCGTGCTCGGCCCGATCCAGGCGGGGCGCGGCACCGTCGAGGTCGCGCTTCGCGGTGACGGCGATCTCGATCTCTACGTCCGTCGCGGCGCGCCGCCGACGCTCGATCGCTACGATTGCCTGTCCGATGATGCGACCTCCGACGAGCGCTGCGAGGTCAGCGGCGAGGGACCGATCTATGTCGCGCTGTTCGGCGCCAGGGCAGGGCGCGGCGAGGTGGACATCGCCTACGTCACCGAGGACGTCCGCGATCCGGCGTGCCTCGATGGCGAGCTGCCGCGCGACGCCGTGATCGTCAAGGCGGACTGGCGCCGCCAGTTCACCGGCGAAACGCTACCGACGTTCTCGACCGCGGCCGCGACGCTCGCTGCGTCGCTCGCCGGCGACGCGCACTGGCTCGCCGACGGTGCAGCGGATCCCTCGGCCGCCGACATCTACACGATCGAGCTGCCGAGCGGCGCGCGGTTCCGGATGCCGGCGCTCCACGTGATGTCGAAGGAGCTCGATCACTGGATGTGGATCACGCTGTGGTACTCGCCGTCGCCCGACACCGACTTCGGTGCCGATCGGCCGGCATCGATCACCGGCCCGTGGCGGAACTACAAGATGTGCGTCGCCACGACGTACGTCGAGGGCGACGCCGACGCGCGCGGCGGGCAGGGCGGCACCCTCGGCGATTCGCTCGCGGCAGTGCATGGTGGCGCCGGTGCGCCGACGTGGTGCTCGAACCCGTATCTCGAGGAGGGCAAGGGCAACGCCGGGACCAACTGCATCGGTTGCCACCAGCACGGCGGCACGTCGCGGTTGCCGGAGCAGATCCTCGACGACCCGCATCACGGCACCACGCGGACGCGGAACAACTTCTTCACCGACTATCTGTGGGTCGTGAAGGGCGGCAACGGCGAGGACCTGTCGGCGATCGTCCAGGCCGAGATCGATTTCTGGGACGCTAACGACCCGTAGTGTTGTCGACGTGCACCACCTGGTGCATGTACGCGTTCGCCCAGTACGTCAGCTCCTTGCTCGCCTTGATCTCGAACGGCGGGCGCGTGATGTCGAGCTCGCGATAGTCGCCCGGCTTGATGTCGGTGTTGAGCGCGGACAGATAGGTCGCGTCGACGCCGTTGGTCAGCAGCACGTGCTTGTACTTCTTGAGTTGCCTGTCGAGGAACTTCTTCACGTCTGAGTTCGGGATGTGCTGGAGCACGTGCTTGGAGATCAGCAGGTCGGCCTTCGGCAGATCATCCTCGACGATGTTGCCGTGGAAGAACTTGATGTGGTCGTTGCCGAACTTCGCGGTGTTCTGCTCGACCAGCTTCGTGACGATGTCGTAGCCCTTGTAGTCGATGCCGGACCAATCGATCTTCTGCGAGAACTCCCAGTCGCCGCAGCCGGCGTCGACCACGCTCTTGATGTCATGCGTCTTGATGAAGGTCTCGAGGTACTGCCGGTACAGTGCGGTGGCCTCAAGCGTCGAGCCGGTGCCCGAGTTGCCGATGCCACCGGTGTTCGTTCCCCAGTCGGCATCGCGATAGATCTTCTCGAAGGCGGTGCGCGTCTCGTCGGCAGTCGCGATGATCGGTGCCGCCATCGGCGTGGTCTCGACCGGCTTCGGCG
>JAEYYY010000361.1 GCA_023430775.1 Pseudomonadota bacterium | reverse complement strand
ATCCCACGCTCGCCTGCATCGTCGAGCGCGCCGACGATCCGCAACCGGATCGCCGCGACCTGATCCGCTGGTGCGCCACGCTCGATCGCCTCGGCGAGCCGCGCATGCAGCAAGCGAGCTGCCTCGCCGTGCCGACCACTGCGGACCAGCACGTCGGCGTGATCGATCATGCCGCTCAGATCTTCGGGGGCATGCGTCGCTGCCTCGGCCACCGCACTCGCAGCGGCCTCGAGCTCGCCGGCCTGTTCGAGGGCGCGCGCCTGCGATCGCAACAGCGCCGCGCGATCGACGCCACGCGCCCGCTCCGCTCGCGCCGCTCGGACGTCCGCCACCTCGCGCCAGCGCCCGAGCTCCGACAGCACGTCGTCGAGCTCGCGCCACGCCTGGTCGTCACCGGGACGGCGCGCCACGATCGCGCGAAACACCTGCGCCGCGCGATCGAGCTGGTGGTGCTCGCGATACAGCCGGCCGGCCGCGCGCAACGCAGCGCGACCGCGCTCGTCGATGGCCAGCTCGCCGACCTCGACGAAGGTCGCGGCTGCCTTCTGCCAGGCGCCGGCCTTGCGATACATCCAGGCCAGTCGATCCTGCAGCTCGGCATCGTCCGGCGCGTTCGCGACCACCGCTTCCATCGCGGCGATCGCATCGAGCGGTTGATCGAGCTCCTCGTGCAGATCGGCGAGGTGTTCGAACAGCGCGGCCGCCACCTCCGGGCGTTCGGCGGCGCGCGCCTCGTCGGCGAGCACCATCGCGAGGGGCTCGCGCAGGCTGCGGTCATCGACCAAGGCCCCGAGCGCATGGCGCGCCTCGGTATCGCGAGGCGCCGCCCGCACGGCGGCGATCGCGATCCGCACCCGATACACCGGATCGAGCTCCGGCCGTTCCCACTGTGAGGTGTCCGAAACGAAGGGCGTGGTGGATGCGCGATCCGTCAGGTCCTGCGTGCGAGTCACGGCCCGGCGTGCTGCACGAGATGGACCCGGCTAAGGCGGTGAAATCGTATTCACCAGGCGGCCCCGAGTGCAGACGATCGGTTGCGATGGTGATGCTGGCTGTCGGCGCGAAGCGCTGTCAGAAGCAGTCGCCGGCTTCGTGTAGCCTCGCGGTCATGGTTCAGCTGCTTCACGAGGGTGGGCCGACGATGTTCTGGATCCTGGCGCTGGTGCTGCCGGGACTCGCGTTCTCGATCCTCCACATCGTGCTCGCCCGCGGCTGGACCCGGTGGACCGCGCTCGGGGTGATGGCGCTGATCCTCGCGATCGGGTTGTACGGCCGCGCCAAGGGTCGCGACATGACCGACAACGCGCTCGCCACCTACGACGGTGGCAACCGCGAGGAGATTCGCGAACAGGGCTACAAGGAATCGAGCCGGCCGTTGCAGCTGGCCGGCGTCGTCGACGGAATCCTCGCGATCGGCGTGATCATCGGCGAGCTTCGCCGCCGCCAGCGGCGCCGCTAGGCCGCGAGGGCGATCGGCTCGACGGGCTCGGCCTGATCGAGCGATGCCTGGGCCTCGCCACCGAGCGGCGGCAGATCGCGAAGCCGGAACCACACCAGCGTGGCGACGCTGATCATCAGCACGCCGCAGACCAGCGCGAGCACGCCGATCGCATCGGTGAAGGCACCGCGCGCGGACGCCAGCACCGCATCGCCGACCAGCGCGGGCAGCGTGCGAGCGACCTCGGTGGCACCGGCGAGCGTATCGCTGGCGGCTGCGGCGGCCGATGCGGGTAGCGGAGGCAGGGTGTCGGCGACCGCGCTGCGATAGAGGAACGTGAACAGCGAGCCGAACGTGGCGATGCCGAGCGCGAACCCGAGCTCCGCCGACGTCTCCGAGATCGCGGCTGCCGAGCCGGCCTTCTCCGGCACCACCGACGACATCACGATGCCGCTCGATAGCGTGACGATCGGCGCGCAGCCCGCGTTGAACAGGATGAACGCGATCGCGACCGGCGCGACCCCCGAGGAGGCATCGAGCTGGGCGAGCAGGATCACGCCGGGTAGCGCCGCGACCAGCGCACCGGTGATCAGCTTCGCGGGGCGGATGCGCTTCGCGAGCACCGGCGTGACGAGCAGCATGACGACCATCGCGGCGACACCGGGCAGCGTCCACAGGCCGGCGTGGAGCGGCGACAGGCCGACGACGAGCTGCAGGTACTGGCTGGTGAACAGCATGGTGCCACCGGTCAGCGTGATGCCGAACATGCCGGTGATCGCGGTGGTGAAGCGCTTGTTGCGGAACAGCGCGAGATCGAGCAGCGGATCCGACAGGCGCTGCTGGCGCCGCACGAACGCGTGGCCGAAGCCGAGCCCGATCGCGATCGCGAGGAGCGGCGCGCCGGCGGGACCGTGCTTGGCAATCTCCTTGAGCCCGTAGATCGCGGGGAGCAGCGCACCGAGCGACAGCCCGACGCTCGGCAGATCGAGCCGACCGGCGGTGGGCGCCTTGTACTCGGGCAGCAGCTTCGGTGCGGTGACCAGCAGCAGCAGCATGACCGGCGTGCCGACGAGGAACACCGAGCCCCACCAGAACCGCTCGAGCAGGATGCCACCGGCGAGCGGACCGATCGCCATGCCGCCCATGAAGCACACCATCCAGATCGAGATCGCGAGCCCCCGCTGGCGCTCGTCGCGGAACATGTTGGTGATCAGCGCGAGGATCGACGGCGTGATCGTGGCGCCCGCGATGCCGAGGAGCGCGCGCGCGAGGATCAGCAGCTCCGCGGTCGGCGCGAACGCCGCGGCGATCGAGGCGAGGCCGAAGCCGGCGCCGCCGATCATGAGCAGCTTGCGCCGCCCGATGCGGTCGCCGAGGGTGCCCATCGTGACCATGAAGCCGGCGAGCAGAAAGCCGTAGCTGTCCATGATCCACAGCTGCTGGGCGCTGTCGGCGCCGAGGCTCGCACCGATGTGGGGCAGGGCGAGCACCATCACCGAGACATCGATCGAGACCAGGAGAGTCGGGAGAGCGAGGATCAGAAGACCGATCCATTCACGGGCACCAGCGCGGGGAGAGGCGGACATGACAGGCTCCTTCGTCGGGTTCTTGCCGGGACGACGAACGAGCGGCCGCGCGATCGACAACGCCCGGCACGAATTTCGAGAAGCCGAGCAACCCGGTGAGATCACGGGGTGACTTCTTAACGATCTGTCACGCAGCTTGTGGCGCTGCGACAGCTGCGACAACGCCGGAGCGGTGCTACACGGAGGGCGCCATGAGGCATGCGATGTGTTTGCTGCTTGTCGGTTTTCTGGGCTGCAAGAACGCCGACAAAGCCGCGGCACCACCACAGGGCGAGATGCCACCCGCCGACGTCGGCGTCGTCACCATCAAGGTGGAGCAGGTGACCCTGCAAGCCGAGCTCGCGGGTCGCACGACGGCCTCGCTGGTGGCGGACCTGCGGCCGCAGGTGACCGGCATCGTCAAGGCGCGCACGTTCGAGGAGGGCGCCCTCGTCAAGCAGGGGCAGGTCCTCTATCAGATCGATCCCGCGATGTATCGGGCAACCGCCGATCAGGCAGCGGCGGATCTGGCGAGCGCGAAGGCGCAGCTCGCCGCAGCGAAGACCAAGAACGAGCGCTACGTCGCGCTGTCGAAGATCGAGGGCGTCTCGAAGCAGGAGGCCGACGACGCGCGGGCGGCGGTGGAGCTGGCGACCGCGGCGGTGGCGCAGCGGCAAGCGGCGCTGCAGGCGGCGCGGATCAACCTCGACTACTCGCAGATCAAGGCGCCGATCACCGGCCGGATCGGCAAGTCGACCGTGACGGCCGGCGCGCTGGTCACCGCCGGCCAGCCCGAGCCGCTGGCGACCATCCGCTCGCTCGATCCGATCTATGTCGATCTCACGCAGTCCAGCGAGGACCGGCTGCGGCTGCGCCAGCAGCTCGGCACCGGCGCGCTCGACGCGGGCAGCGCGAAGGTCAAGCTGCGGCTGTCCGACGGCACGATGTATCCGCGCGACGGCGTGCTCGAGTTCGCCGAGGTCGCCGTCGATGCCGCGACCGGCTCGGTGACGCTGCGCGCGAAGTTCCCCAATCCCGACGACACGCTGCTACCCGGCATGTACGTCCGTGCGGTGCTCGAGCAGGCGGTCAACCAGTCGGCGATCCTGGTGCCGCAGCAAGGCGTCACCCACGATGCCAAGGGTGGCGCGGTGGCGATGGTGGTGGGCAAGGATGGCAAGGCCGAGATGCGCCAGCTCCAGGCCGACCGCGTGATCGGCGACAAGTGGCTGGTCACCGGTGGGCTGGCCGCCGGTGATCAGGTGATCGTCGAGGGTCTCAACAAGGTCGGACCCGGGATGCGGGTCAAGCCCACCGAGGTGAAGCTGCCGAGCGTCGGGCCGGGGTCCGGTTCGGGGTCCGGGTCGGCGACAGCGGGCTCGGGTTCGGGGTCGGGGAGCGCGGCAGGTTCGAACACGAGGAAGTGATCCCATGCTGGCGAAGTTCTTCGCGCATCGACCTGTCTTCGCGTGGGTCATCTCGATCGCCATCATGCTGGCGGGCGTCGCCGCGATCCGCGTGTTGCCGGTGGCGCAGTATCCGGACGTCGCGCCGCCGAGCGTCAACATCAGCGCGTTCTATCCGGGCGCCTCGGCCGAGACCGTCGAGAACAGCGTCACCCAGGTGCTCGAGCAGCAGCTGACCGGCATCGACGGCCTGCTGTACTTCTCCAGCTCGTCGAGCTCGGCGGGTGCGAGCAGCATCAGCGTCACGTTCACCCAGGGGACCGACCCCGACGTCGCCCAGGTGCAGGTCCAGAACAAGGTCCAGCAGGCGGTGCCGCGGTTGCCGCCGGCGGTGCAGCAATCGGGCATCGTCGTCAGCAAGTCGCAGACGAACTTCCTCACCATCGTCGCGGTCTACGACAGCACCGACCAGGCGAACGAGAACGACATCGCCGACTACCTCGCGAGCACGCTGCAGGATCCGATCGCGCGCGTCGACGGTGTCGGCGCGATCCGCGTGTTCGGCTCCGGCTACGCGATGCGGATCTGGCTCGATCCGGCGAAGCTGCAGTCGTTCGGGCTGATGCCGTCCGACATCTACGCCGCGATCACGGCGCAGAACGTCCAGGTCTCCGCCGGCAAGATCGGCGGCATGCCCTCACCGCCGGGGCAGCAGCTCAACGCGACGGTCACCGCACAGAGCAAGCTCCAGACCCCGCAGGAGTTCCGCGACATCATCATCAAGTCCGACGCCTCGGGCGCGCGCGTCTTGCTCTCGGATGTCGCCACCGTCGAGCTCGGTAGCGAGTCGTACGACACCAACACCCGTCTCAACGGCCATCCCGCCTCCGGTCTCGCGGTGATGCTGGCGCCGAACGCGAACGCGCTCAGCGTCGCCGACGACGTCAAGGCCACCGTCGCTCAGCTCGAGCGCACGATGCCGCCGGGCTGGAAGGCGTCGTTCCCGTTCGACAGCACCACGTTCATCCGGATCTCGATCGAGGAGGTCGTCAAGACGCTGATCGAAGCGATCGTGCTCGTCGTCCTGGTGATGTTCATCTTCCTCCAGAGCTGGCGCGCGACGTTGATCCCGGTGGTCGCGGTGCCGGTGGTCATCCTCGGCACGTTCTGCGTCCTGCAAGTGCTCGGCTACTCGATCAACACGCTGACCATGTTCGCGCTCGTGCTGTCGATCGGTCTGCTCGTCGACGATGCGATCGTCGTGGTCGAGAACGTCGAGCGGTTGATGCGCGAGGAGCACCTCGGGCCGCTCGAGGCCACCGTCAAGTCGATGAAGGAGATCACCGGCGCGCTGATCGGCGTCGCGACGGTGCTGTCCGCCGTGTTCCTGCCGATGGCGTTCTTCACCGGCGCCACCGGCGTCATCTATCGCCAGTTCTCGGTGACGATCGTCGCGTCGATGCTGCTGTCGGTGCTGGTCGCGTTGACGATCACGCCGGCGCTGTGCGCGACGCTGCTCAAGCCGCACGCAGCAGGCCCTCGACGCGGACCGTTCGGGCTGTTCAACCGCGGCTTCGATCGGATGACCAACGGCTATCAGCGCGTCGTCGGCTGGATGCTGCGCGGCCCGCTCAAGTGGGTGGTGCCGTACGCGGCGATCTGCGCGGTGATGGGCGTGCTGGTGGTGCGGCTGCCGACCGGCTTCTTGCCGACCGAGGATCAGGGCGTCGGCATGGTGATCTGGACGCTGCCGTCGGGCGCCTCGCAATCGCGAACGATGGCGGTGGGCAAGAAGGTCCAGGACCACTTCCTCACCGTCGAGAAGGACAACATCAAGTCGATCTTCACCATCGCCGGCTTCTCGTTCGTCGGCGTCGGCCAGAACGCCGGCATGGCGTTCATCAACTTCAAGGACTGGGACGAGCGCGAGGGCAAGGAGAACACCACGCAGGCGGTGACCCAGCGCGCGACCGGCATGCTGTGGAGCGTGCGCGAGGCGCAGATCTTCGCGCTCACCCCGCCGGCGATCAGCGGCCTCGGTCAGAACGCCGGCTTCGACTTCCAGCTCCAGGCAGCGCCGGGCACCGACCGGGCGGCGCTCGCCGCGGCACGCGATCAGCTGCTGATGAAGGCGGCGCAGGAGCCGCTGCTCGCCGGCGTCCGTCGCGGTGATCTCGCGGAGACCCCGCAGCTCAAGGTCGATATCGATCAAGCGAAGGCCGCCGCTTCCTACGTGGCTCCCAACGACATCGCGTTCACGCTGTCGGCGGCGTGGGGCGGTGTCTACGTCAACGACTTCATCGATCGCGGGCGCGTCAAGCGCGTGTACATGCAGGGCAAGGCCGAGGCGCGATCGCGGCCCGAGGATCTCGGCTCGTGGTACGTGCGCGGCTCGACGGGACGGATGACACCGTTCGATACCTTCGCGAAGACCCACTGGACGTACGGCGCCGAGACGCTGTCGCGCTACAACGGCCTCGCCTCGGTGAACATCCAGGGCGCGGGCGCGCCGGGTGTCAGCTCCGGCACCGCGATGGAGACGATCGCGAAGGTGGCCGATTCGTTGCCGCCCGGCACCACCCACTCGTGGAGCGGGTTGTCCTATCAGGAGCAGCTCGCGAGCGGGCAGACGTTCACGCTGTACGCGATCTCGATCCTGCTCATCTTCCTCGCGCTCGCCGCGCTCTACGAGAGCTGGTCGGTGCCGTTCTCGGTGCTGCTCGTCATCCCGCTCGGCATCGTCGGCGCGGTGGTCGCGGCGCAGCTGCGCGGGCTCGAGAACGACGTCTACTTCCGCGTCGCCCTGGTGACCACGATCGGCCTGTCCGCGAAGAACGCGATCCTGATCGTCGAGTTTGCCGAGGAGGCGTACCTCAAGGGTAGTACCGCGCTGCAAGCGGCGCTCACCGGTGCGCGCCTCCGCCTGCGACCGATCATCATGACGTCGCTCGCCTTCGTCGCCGGTGTGCTGCCCCTCGCGATCTCGACGGGCGCCGGCGCCAACAGCCGCGTCTCGATCGGCTCCGGCATCATCGGCGGCACGCTGACCGGCACCATCCTCGCGATCTTCTTCGTGCCGGTGTTCTTCGTCATCGTCCGCAGCATCGTGCGCGGCAAGCGGAAGGTGGCGGCGTGATCCGGCTCGGCTTCGTCCTGCTCGCGGGGTGCGCGTCGATGGCGCCGAAGTACGAGCGCCCGCAGGCGCCGATCCGCAGCGAGCTGCCGACCGGCACCGGCAACGCGCCGCTGCCGGCGCTCGATCAGTTCGTCCAGCACGCGCCGCTGCGCCAGCTGATGACGCAGGCGCTCACCGCCAATCGCGATCTGCGGCGCGCGGTCGAGAACATCGAGTCGGCGCGCGCTCTCTACGGCGTGCAGCGCGGTGCGCTGTTCCCTCAGGTCGACGCCATCGCCACCGTCAACCGCGCGCGCCAGGTCACCGGCATCCCCGGGCTCGACGCCTTCACCGCGACCACCGGCTCGCTGCTCGGCCAGGTGTCGTGGGAGATCGACGCGTTCGGCCGGATCAAGTCGCTCACCGATGCGCGGCAGCAGCAGGTGCTGTCGACGCTCGAGCTCGCGCGGGCGGCGCGCGTCTCCTTGCTCGGCGAGATCGCCACCGCGTACGTCACGCTCGCCACCGATCGCAGGCGGCTGGTGATCGCGAAGGAGTCGATGGAGCTCGGCAAGCGCGTGATGGATCTGTCCGACAAGCTGGTCGGTGGCGGCACCTCGAATCGCAGCGACTTCTATCAGGCCAAGACGGTGTTCGAGCAGGCGCGCGCGGACGTCGCGCTGCTCACCGCGACGATCGAGCAGGACAGAAACGCGCTCGAGCTCCTCGCCGGCGGCCCGGTCGGCGACGACCTGCTGCCACCCGAGCTGCCCGAGAAGGCCGACTGGTTCGCCGAGGTTCCCGTCGGCATGTCGTCGGCGGTGCTGCTCGATCGGCCCGACGTGCGCGCGGCCGAGCACGATCTGATGGCCGCCAACGCGAACATCGGCGCGGCGCGCGCGGCGTTCTTTCCCAACCTGTCGCTGACGGCGAGCGGCGGTCTCGCTTCGGCGGCGCTCAAGACGCTGTTCACCAGCCCGGTCTGGGTCTACTCGCTGATCCCACGGATCGCGATGCCGCTGTTCCGCGGCGGCGCGAACAAGGCGAACCTCGCGTACACCGAGTCGCAGAAGCGCGTGTTCGTCGCCGCCTACGAGGGCTCGATCCAGCGTGCGTTCCGCGAGGTCGCCGATGCGCTCGCGGTGCGGGCCACGCTCGCCGAGCAGCTGTCCGCGCAGCAGGCGCTCGTCGAGGCCGCGCAGAAGAGCTTCGAGATCTCGCAGGCGCGCTACCAGGCGGGCATCGATCCGTTCATCACCACGCTGGTCTCGCAGCGCGCGCTGTACGGCGCCCAGAATTCGCTGATCGCCACGCAGGAGGCGGCGATGCTCAACCGGATCGCGCTGTACCGCGCCCTCGGCGGCGGCCGCTAGCTAACCGTCACGCGGCGAGCTTCGCAAGCCGATCGAGCCCGTCCTGGCGAACCAGGCCGGCGTGCAGCCGGAAGTCGTAGATCGCGTGCTGATAGCGCGCGTTCAGCTTGCGCGACATCTCGGTGACCTGCGCGACCAGCGCCGCGAGCTCGACGAGGAGGCTCTCGATGGTGGCGCGATTCGTCGCCGCGAGCAGCCGCTCCTCGAGCGCGCGCAGCTCGGCATACTTGCGACGAACCCGGCGCATGGCGCGCCAGCCGAGGATGATCGGCATGATCCGCAGCGCCGGCACCAGCACCGCGAGCAGCGGGATCAACGCGAGCTTCAGCGTGTTGAGCAGCGACAACAGCCAGAAGGGCAGGTTGCGACTGCCCCAGGTCTCGCCGGTCGTCATGTAGTGCTCGGCCGCGCGATGCTGCGGCAGCTCGAGATCGAGCGCGCTCGGGAACTGGCCGGCGGCGTCGATCAGGTTGCTGCTCGAGAACCGCTTGACCGCGGCCTTGGTCAGCTTCTCGACCAGCCGCGGATGGGTGTCGTCGCGCACGATCAGCACGGCCGAAGGCGCGATCAGCAGCAGCCTGTGCGCCGGCAGGTTCTCCTCGAACGAGATCGTGCCCTGGTCGAGCTCGACGGCCTCGAGGTACGGGAACCGCCGCGTGTACGCGCGATGGTTCGGGAAGCTCATCGGCCGCACGCCCGGGATGCGCAGCAGCGTGGCGACGGCCTTCGAGTCCGGCGCCGTGATGATGAACGCGGCATCGAGCTGGCCATTGCCGAGTTGCTCGAACATCACCTTGGTATCGAGCAGCACGAGGTCGGCGTTCGCCGCGGTCACGCCGCTCGCCCGCAACAGCTCGGTCGATACCAGCTGCGTGCCCGAGCCCTCGAAGCCGATGTAGATCCGCTTCTTCTTGCCATGCTCCGGCTTGAACTGCGCGAGCTGCGTGATCTCCGCGTCGCCGCGATAGAACACCCACAGCGGCTCGCTGTACAGCTTCGCCACCGACCGCAGATCGGAGCTGTCGATCTGCGACGCCAGCTCGGTGACGATGCCGGTCTGCAGCAGCGCCGCGTCGACCTCGCCGGCCGCGATCTTCTTCAAGTTCTCGACGGAGCCGGCGGTGTTGAGCACCGTCACCTTCGGGCCGCGACGACGCTCGACGAGGTCCGCCAGATCGCGAGACGCGCGGTCGTACGAGCTGTCGGTCTGGCCACCCGCCAGCACGATCCGCGACGGCGGCGTGCTCTCGGTCAGCGTCAGCATGAGCAAGAACACGACGAGGACGAGCACGCCGATCACGGCGCCCTTGATCAGCCCCCGTCGACTAACTCGCATCGCGCGCGATCGAATGTAACCCGGTTACGCGAGGCCATGGCACACTGCCGCGTGCTCAAGTGGCTCGCGCTTCTCGCGCTCGGTTGTGGCTCGCCGAGCTCCGCGCCGATCGAGACCTCGGGCTCCGCGCAGCCGCGCGAGGATGACCCGCTGCGCACCACGGCCCTCGCGATCAACGGACACGTCGTCGTGCTGAGCAAGCGAATCGGCCTCCTCGAGTACGGCGTGATCGTCGACCGCGCGAGGACGCTGGCCGGCGTGATCTCGGCGGAGCCGTTCTTGTTCAGCGAGGCCACCGCGCTGACCCCTGCCGCGCCCGAGCCGATCCACATCACGATCAAGGGCGTCGAGCCGTCGGGCGCGATCACGCGCGCAGCCGGCTCGATGGTGAAGCAGGGTGCGTTCGCGCTGGCGGCTCCCGAAACGTCACCGCCTGCCATCGTGCTCGGCGACGCGCTCGCCACGACACTGGCCGTCGGACCCGGTGACGAGATCACGGTCACCCTGAAGCCGCTGCCTGCGGCGGTGGATGACGCGAGCGCGCGCCCCTACGTGTTCCGCGTGACCGGCGTGATCCACACCGGGATCGAGCAATACGATCGCGAGCTGGCGTTCGCGAGCCGCGCCGTTCACCAGGACATGATCGGTCGCGGGGATAGCCCGATGGGGATCGAGATCCGCGTCGCCGACTACCACAGATCCGCCGGCGTCGCTCGCGAGCTCGCCGCGGCGCTCGGCGATCAGTACGAAGTCCTCGACTGGCGAACGCTCAACCCCGAGCTCCAAGTAGCGTAGAGTTCGTCGATGATTCGACGCTACATCGGGGACAAGAAGAGCATCGAGGCGCGGTCCACCAATAACGGTCAGACCTGGAACGTGAAGCTCTTTGATATGGGGCGCGTCACCGAGTACACCGGCGGCACGCAGGCCGAGGTCGACGCGCTCGCCGCCAAGAACGGCATGAAGCTCGAACGCTGAGCTACGCGAAGTTCTTGTTCGCGAAGTCCCAGTTGACCAGGTTCCACCAGGCCTCGATGAACTTCGGGCGCGCGTTGCGATAGTCGATGTAGTAGGCGTGCTCCCAGACGTCGATCGTCAGCACGCACTTCTTGCCCGTCGCGAACGGGGTCTCGGCGGTCGCGGTGGTCTCGATCGCGAGGCCGCCATCGGCGTTCTTGACCAGCCACGCCCCGCCCGAGCCGAACTGGCCGGCCGCGGCCTCGGAGAACTTGGTCTTGAAGTCGGCGAAGCTGCCGAACGCCTTGTCGATCGCGCCGGCGATCGCGCCGCTCGGGTTACCGCCGGCCTTGGGCGCGAGCGAGTTCCAGAAGAACGTGTGGTTCCAGACCTGCGCCGAGTTGTTGAAGATCTTCTTCTCCGACGCCTGACCGGCCGACGCCTTGACGACCTCCTCGAGGGACATCGTCGCGTACTTGGTGCCTTCGGCGAACTTGTTGAGGTTGTCGACGTACGCCTTGTGGTGCTTGCCGTAGTGGTAGTCGATCGTCTCGGCCGAGATGGTGGGCGCCAGCGCGTCCTTGGCCCAGGGAAGTTCCGGAAGGGTGAAAGCCATGACTGTCTCCTTTGGTGGAACGGTTGTAGCCCCGTCGGGCGAGTCACGCGACACGGGAGCGGAGTAAAGTGCACGCCGTGACAGGTCGGTTTTCAGGCCCGCTTGGCCATATCGGAGCCGGCCTCGCATACTTGGCGACCGCACGCCGCCAACACGAGAGCGACTTGCTAACGGCTCGGCAGCTCGCGTGGACCAGGACGCTGCCCGCCGGCCTCGAGCTGACGTGGTTCGGCACCGCCGGATTCCGGCTGGCGTACCAGGGCACGGTGATCTGGATCGATCCGTACGTGACGCGAATCCCGCTCGCCGCGGTCGCGCTCCGCCGCGTCGTGCCGAGCTCGCCCGCCGCGGTCACGAAGTACGTCGATCGGGCGGATGCCGTGCTGGTCGGCCACACCCACTTCGATCACGCGCTCGACGTGCCGGCGATCGCGCAGGCCCACGGCTGCAAGACGTACGGCTCGTCGTCGCTCCAGCACCTGATGGGGCTGCACGGCCTCGCGGAGCAGGCGGTCGTCGTCGAGCCGAAGCGCGACTACGAGGTCGGGCCGTTTCGCTTTCATTTCGTGCCGAGCATCCACAGCAAGCTCCAGCTCGGCCTCGGCATCCCGTACTCGGGCGAGCTGACCTGCGAGCACGTCGAGGGACTGACCGCGCAGGCCTACTGCTGCGGTCAGGTGTGGGGCATCGCGATCGAGGTCGCGGGCGTCCGCATCTACCATCAAGGCTCCGCCGATCTGCTCGAGGACGAGATCGTCGATCGCGACGTCGACGTGTTCCTGTGCGGCATCTCCGGCCGTCGCTTCACCGAGCGCTACGTCGAGCGCATCCTGCGTGCGCTGTCGCCGGCGGTCGTCATCCCGACCCACTACGACGACTTCTTCCGTCCGCTCGATGCGAGGACCAGATTCTCGTTCAACGTCAACCTCACCGGCTTTGCCGACGAAGTCCGTGCGGCCTCGCGCGACCTCCCGATCGGCACGCTCGAGGTCGGGAAGCCCGCATGAAGTACTGGCTGATGAAGACCGAGCCCGACGAGTTCTCGATCGCGGATCTCGAGCAGCGGCGCGTCGAGCCGTGGTCCGGCGTGCGCAGCACGTTCGCGCGCTTCCACATGCGCAACATGTCGGTCGGCGACGCGGTGCTGTTCTATCACTCGAGCTGCGATCCGCCGGGTGTCGCCGGGCTCGCGCGCGTCTCGCAGGTCAAGCTCGTCGACGAGACCCAGTTCGATCCGTCGTCGAAGTACTTCGACGACACGTCGACGCGCGACAAGCCGAAGTGGGACTGTGTCGAGGTCGAGTACGTCTCCACGTTGCCCAACCTGGTCGCGCTCGAGCGCATCCGTGGTGACAAGGCGCTGCAGGACATGGTGCTGCTGCGGCAGGGCAGGCTGTCGGTACAGCCGGTCAGCGAAGCCGAGTACCAGCACATCGTCGCGCTCGCCGACACGCCGTGGGAGCCGCCGCCCAGGCCCAAGAAGCCGGCGAAGAAACCACCAGTCAAGAAGCCGGCGAACAAGCCGACCTCGAAGCCCAAGACCAAGGCAAAGAAGCGATGACCGTCGATGAAGTCCGCGCGCTGCGCGAGGCCGGCAAGCACGAGGAGCACCTCGCGGCGGCGCGCTCGCTGGTGCAACAGCAGCCGAGCAACGTGCTCGTCCAGATCGAGGCCGCCTACGCCCACGATCGCAACAACCTCGAGCACCAGGCGATCCGCCACTACGACGAGGCCTACCAGCTCGGTGTCCCGGCGGAGCTGCGCCGCAACTTCCTGGTCGGTTATGGCTCGACGCTGCGCAACGTCGGCCGCATCGACGACGCCGTCGCGATCCTCGGCCAGGCCGTCGCCGACGATCCGGACTACCCCGCATTCGCCGCGTTCCTCGCACTCGCGCTGCTCTCCGCGGGTCACCCACGCGCGGCGCTGGCGGCGATGCTCGGCGTCGCCCTCGATGTCGCGAAGCCCGGCTCCTTCGATCGCTACGACCGCGCGCTCGCCGAGTACCACAAGGAGCTGCTCGACCACGTCTGACACTGCCGAGATCGCTGCGCGCCTGGACCGAAACGTCCTCGCTACGGCGGCGTGCGCACCGGCGTGCATTGCGCCCGGTACGTGACCTCGAGGTCATCGACCGCGTGCGCGATGCGCTGGGTGCCGGCGTATCGCAGCCCGCGGGGAAGCACGTAGCCGAACGACCGCGTGGGATCGCGGACACCACAACCGTGCGCGCGTTCGCATTCGCAAACGGCAAGCGCGCGCGTCGCGCCGGCCAGCAGATCGTGCTCGACGCGGAACACCTGGTTGCCGCGCCGAATGAAGTCGACATCCGGGGCAGGGCGACAGCCGGCCGCGTGTGGGCCGATCGCGATCACGGTCTTGCCGTCTCGCTGGATCACGCAGCGCGCCGGGTCGCTGGTGCGGCACGAGGCGCTCGTTCGATCGACCTCGTCCCACACGATGCGCTCGAGCGTGACGCTCTCGAAGCCTTGCTTCTTGATCGCCGCGCGATAGCGAGCGCGGTTGGCGCGGTCGACGGCGGCGCTCGTCTTCTCCGGTCGCCCGGTCCACGCACGGCGCAGCGGCCGCGTCGAAGTGCACGGCGAGCAGCGCGGCCATCGCCCAGCGCATCAGCTGGCCTTGAGGGCGACGGAGACCTGCATCTCGGCGGCGGCGGTCGGATACTTCGCGCCGGACAGCACGTTCTTGATGCAGGCACCGAGCTTCGAGCCGTTGAGATCGATCGGTTCGAGCGAGATCGTCTTGGCCTTGCCGGTGGTGGTCACCACGATCACGACCTTCGCATTGCTCGGCGGCGCGCCGTGATCCTTCGCGCATTGCGCGATGCGGCCCTTGTTGGCCTGGATCGCGGCGTCGTACGAGCCCGGTCTCGCCGGCTTGTCGATCGGCTTCTTCGGCGGCGGCTTGACCGCGCTGCCGGAGCCGTCCGCGACGACCGGCGGTGTGTCGCTACCGGCGGAGCCGGGAGTCTCGAGCGGCGGCGTGACCTGCGACGGCTCGCTGGTGATGTTGACGACCGCCGGCGGCTGTTGCTGCATCTGCTTCCACACCAGGAACAGCGCGGCACCCGCGATGCCGACCATCGCGATCGCGAGGATCGGCCACAGCAAGCTGCGCTTCGCGCTGGCCTGCTCGATGCGCTTGGCATCGATCGGCTGGAGCTGGTAGCCGCTGGTGCTCGAGTCGGCGCCGAACGGCGGTGGCGTCGAGCCCTGGAAGTCGGTCGGCGTGTTCTGCCGGAGCTCGGTGCGAATCTCGCGCGGCAGCTCGGAGACCGTCGAGTCGACGGCGGGAAACTCGTCGTCGAGGTCGTCCTCGTCGATCGTGGTGGCCGCCTCGGAGTCGTGGGCGATCAGCGGCATCGTGGTGCGGCCGATGCCACCGGGCTCGCTCGGCTTGGTGCGGTGGATCGCCGACGCCACCGCCTCGCTGCGCTTACCGATCTCGCTCGCGAAGTTCGCGTGCACGAAGTCGCCGATCTCGCCCTGCGTCCACGGTCGCTTGAGGCCCGCGAGCGCATCGACGAGCGCGCTGCCGAACTGCCGCGCGGTCTCGAACCGCCTGTCGGGATCGCGATCGAGCGTCTTGCCGAGCATCTCGGCGAGCGCGTCGGGCACGTCGGGGCGATATCGCCGGACGTCGGGAATCGGTTGCTCCATCACCGCGCGGAACGTCAGGTAATCGGTCTTGCGCTGGAACAGCCGGCGGAGCGCGATCATCTCGTAGGTGACCACGCCGAGCGCGAACACGTCGGCGCGGCGATCGAGGGGCTGGCCGCGCAGCTGCTCGGGAGCCATGTACGCGTACTTGCCCTTCACCGTGCCGGTCTGCGTGTTCGCCGAGGCGTCCTTGACCTTGGCGATGCCGAAGTCGAGCACCTTCGCGACGCCCGACTCGGTGAGGAAGATGTTCGACGGCGTGACATCGCGGTGAACGATGCCGAGCTGTTCGCCACCGCGATCGCGATCGCGAAGCTCGTGCGCGTAATGCAGGGCATCCGCCGCCTGCTGGATGACGCCGGCGACGAAGCCGAAATCGAGCTCCTTGTGCTCCTTGCTCGCGCGCCGCAACAGCGGCAGCACCGTGATGCCTTCGAGGTACTCCATCACGATGTAGAGCTGGCCGTCGGTCTCGCCGAGCTCGTAGACCTGGCAGATGTTCGCGTGCGACAGCTTCGAGGCGATCCGCGCCTCCGCGATCAGCATCGCGCGGAACCGCGCATCGTCCGCGAGGTGCGGGAGGATGCGCTTGACCACGTACAGCTTCTCGAAGCCGGCGGCCCCCTCGAGGCGGGCCAGGAAGATCTCGCCCATGCCACCGGTGGCGAGTCTCGCGAGGAGCTCGTAGCGGCCGAGCCGCGCCGGTGCTGCCCCGATGGCCATCAGCGGCCGAGTTTAGCAGGTATAAGACAGCGACACGCATGCGCTTCGAGCTCCACTGCCATTCCACCTGCTCCGACGGCAGCGAGGCCCCCGACAAGGTCGCGGCGCGCGCCGCCGAGCGTGGCGTGGCCGTGTTCGCGCTCACCGACCACGACACCTGCGCCGGGACCGGCCTCCCCGTCGCGGGCGCGCGCTCGATCCGCGCGGTCGAGCTGTCGTGCTCCGATGACATGCAGCGCACCATCCACGTGCTCGCCTACGATCGCGGCGGCGACTGGGACCACCTGCTCGCGCGGCTCGACGTGCTCCGCGAGGCGCGCAAGAACCGCGTCAAGGTGATGGCCACCAAGCTCGAGATGCGCGGCATTCGCCTCGACATCACGCAGCTCCTCGAGGAAGCCAACCATCGCTCGGTCGGCCGCCCCGATCTCGCGAAGCTGATGGTCGCCACCAGGCAAGCATCCTCCATGAAGGACGCGTTCAGTCGCCACCTGCACGACCACGGCCCCGTCGACGTCCCGCACAAGGCGCTGTCGCTCGCCGACGCCATCGAGCTCGGTCGCGACGCCGGGGCCGCGCTGTCCCTCGCCCATCCGCATCTCTACGACGAGCGGTCCGCCGCCATGCTCCGCACCTACAAGGATCGCGGCCTCGACGGCATCGAGGCATTTCACGGTGCTTACGACGCCCGCGAACGTTCGCGCTGGCTTGCTGTGGCGGATTCGCTCGGCCTGGTGTGTACCGGGGGCTCGGACTGGCACGGTCCGGAGGAAGCCCAGGCCGAGGTCGGCGTCGATCTTCCCGACGATCGCAGCGAAGCCCTCGTGCGCTGGCTCGGCTGACGCGGCATGCTGCGCGCCATATGAAGGCGCTCACAGGCTTGCTCCTCCTTGCCGCGTGCGGTGGCTCGTCGCCGTCGCCGGCTCCCACGCTGCCCGGGCCCACGCCCGATCCGACGCCGTCCGATTCGACGACGCCTCCGGCGCCGCCGCCGCCCAAGGCCGCCGTCGGGAAGCCGAAGAACGATCTGATCCCGCGCGCGCTGCTGTTCGGCAACCCCGAGCGCGTCGCGGTGCGGCTGTCCCCCGACGGCAAGCAGCTGTCGTGGATGGCGCCGAAGAACGGCGTCATGAACGTCTGGGTCGCGCCGATCGACAAGCTCGATCAGGCGAAGGCGATCACCGACGAGAAGACCCGCCCGATCCCCGGCTACAACTGGGCGTTCACCAGCAAGCACATCCTCTACCAGCAGGACGTCGGCGGTGACGAGAACTACCACCTGTTCAAGACCGACGTCAGCGATGGCAAGACCACCGAGCTGACGCCGAACAAGGGAGCGCGCGCCGAGCTCGTCGCCCTCGATCCCAAGCAACCGAACAAGGTGTGGATCTCGATCAACGATCGCGATCCCAAGGTCTTCGACCTTCACGAGTACGACCTCGCCACCGGCAACCGCACGCTCGTCGTCCAGAACGACGATGGCTACCTCGGGTTCACGCTCGACAACGCCTACAAGGTTCGCTTCGCCCAGAAGAAGAACCCGGATGGCTCGACCGCGATCCTGATCCGCGACGGCAAGACCTGGAAGCCGTTCGACACCATCCCGTTCGAGGATGCGGAGACCACCGGCATCGCCGGCTTCTCGCCCGACAACAAGTCGATCTACCTCACCGAGTCGCGCGGCCGCGATACCGCCGCGTTCGTCGAGCGCAACCTCACCACCAAGAAGGTCAAGGTCCTCGCCGAGCATCCGAAGGCCGACGTCGGCAACGCGATCGTCCACCCGACCAAGCACACGGTGCAGGCGGTCGCCTTCGATCCCGCGCGCGTCGTCTGGAAGTTCCTCGACAAGTCGATCGAGAAAGACTTCGCCGCGCTCGCCAAGCTCGAGGATGGCGCCGACGTCAACCTGACCTCGCGCACGCTCGACGACAAGAAGTGGGTCGTCGCCCTCGCCTCCGATCGCAAGTCTGCCTACTACCTGTGGGACCGCGCGACGCAGAAGGCGACGTTCCTGTTCTCGCCGCAACCGGAGCTCTTCAAGCAACCGCTCGTCAAGATGTGGCCGGTCACCATCCCGGCGCGCGATGGCCTCGAGCTCGTCAGCTATCTCTCCCTCCCCGCGGCCGCCGATCCCGACGGCGATGGCAAGGCCAACACGCCGGTCCCGATGGTCCTGTGGGTCCACGGTGGTCCGTGGGCGCGCGACGACTGGGGCTTCCACCCCGTTCACCAGCAGCTCGCGAACCGCGGCTACGCCGTCCTGTCCGTCAACTATCGCGGCTCGACCGGGTTCGGGAAGCGCTTCCTCAACGCGGGCAACCTGCAGTGGGGCAAGACCATGCACGATGACCTGATCGATGCCGTCGAGTGGTCGATCAAGCAGAACGTCGCGCCCAAGGACAAGATCTGCATCGCGGGTGGCAGCTACGGTGGCTACGCCACGCTGTGGGGGCTCACCGGCACGCCCGACGTGTTCGCGTGTGGCGTCGATATCGTCGGCCCGTCGAACCTCCTCACGCTCCTCGGCTCGATCCCGCCGTACTGGGCACCGTTCGTCGCCGTGTTCCACACGCGGATGGGCAACCCGAACACCGACGAAGGCAAGGCCCTCCTCGTGCAGGCCTCGCCGCTCACGCACGTCCAGAAGATCTCCAGGCCGCTCCTGATCGGCCAGGGCGCCAACGATCCGCGCGTCAAGCAGGCAGAGTCCGAGCAGATCGTCGCCGCGATGAAGAAGCACGGCCTCCCCGTCACCTACGTCCTGTTCCCCGACGAGGGCCACGGCTTCCACCGCCCGGAAAACAACATCGCGTTCTTCGCGGTGATGGAGGCGTTCCTGTCGGCCCACCTCGGTGGCTTCTACCAGCCGATCTCGCCCGACGAGCTCAAGGCCTCCACGATGCAGATCAAGGAAGGCAAGCAGGGCATCCCCGGCCTGTGAGCGAGAAGCGACCGCTCTCGTTCGTCGATGGCATCGGCATCGGCGTCGGCAGCCTGATGCTGCTGCCGCTGCTCGCCTGGGTCGTTCTGCGTCCCGGCTACGTCGAGATGTACGAGCAGATGGGGCCGGGCGCGAAGTTGCCCTCGCTCACCATCACGATGTTCAGCTCGCCGTGGACCTACGGCGTGCCGCTCGCGCTGCTCGCCGCCGGCGCGTTCGCGATCTGGCGCCGCCCGAACCGCTGGCTGATCTTCGCCCTCGGTGGCCTCGCGCTCGTGCTCTCGATCGTCACCTGGTACGGCGCCTACGCCCCGATCTGGGCGCTCGCCGGCAACATCCGCTGACCCCTCAGCGGTGCGGCGGGTCGAACGACTCGATGGTGAGCACGGGCCGCTCCTTCTTGGCCGTGTTGCAGCCGCCGATGTTGATCGCGCCGCCGTCCTCGAGGCCGCACACGAACAGCGCGCAGCTCTCGGGCGGCACGAACTTCATCACCTCCTCGGGATCGCATGCGACCGCACAAGGGCCGTCGGCCGCGACGGTCCGCGAGCACAGGTCGACCTGGTCGCTGGTGAGACCGTGCGAGATGACGTCCTCGTCGATCTCGATGGTGCGTTGACCCGGCTCGGTGGTCTCGTCGACACAAGCGGTGAACAGAAGCGCGGCAGCGAGAAGCAGTTTCGTCATGTCGACCGCTAGAGCACCGGCCGTGCCGGCTTGGCGTCGAGTCGATTCGCGCAGTTGCCTCGCGCACTCGCTGTCTCGGGACAGACGTCAGGACCCGCGCGTCTTGCCGAGCTGTCTGGGAGTCATTCGTCGTATCGTGGCGGACGTGCAGCCCGAGGCAGGAGCACCAGTCATTCCCGGGACGAGATTCTCCGTGGAGGCGAGCCGGCGAAGCGGCTATTCCTGGTGATCAGTGTCCCGAAGCCAGAAGGATCTCGCGATCGAGCTCGCGGCCACTCCGACCCCGATGTCAACGAGCGAGCTCGAGACGACCTTCGACGAGGCGCCACGGCGTGTGTGTCACCAGCGTCTCGAGCTCCTGCAACGAGCGAGTGTCACGGTCGACGGCCCACAGATAGACCTTGTTGGACGCGACCACGACGCGCGTGTTGTCGACCCAGCTCACCGAGAGCGCCTCGTATCCGTCGTGAGACCGAGAGGCGAGCTGCCGGTTCGTCGTCGGATCCCAGATCCGCATCGTGCTGTCGATGCCGACCGTCGCGAGCAGCGCGCCATCCGGGCTCCACGCGACCTGAGGCACGGATGCGGTATGGCCGTTGAGGGTCGAGACGCGGCGTTCGGTCGCGAGATCCCAGACAGCCACGAGCCCGGAGTGCGTGGTGGCCGCCACGCGTGTGCCATCGGGGCTGACGCGAATGTCGAGGAAGTGCAGCAGCTCGTCGCCGAGCTCCTGGAGCTTCTCGCCGGTGCTGGCATCCCACACGCGGAGCATGCCGTCCCAGCAGCCCGTGACCACGCGATGGCCGTCGGGAGTCCAGCTGACCGCGAGCACGCGATGGGGATGCGGAAGGGTGTGAATCACCTTGCCCGTGTCTGGCGACCAGATCTTTGCGGAGTTGTCGTCTGCACCGGAGGCAAAGCGATCCGAGGTAGGGCTCCACTCCGTCTGATTGATGATCGCGGTGGGCTCGTGGCCGACGAAGCGTCGAACCTGGCGGAGCTCGCGATCGAGGAGCTCGAGCCTGCCTTTGAAACCACTGACCAGCAGATGGTCGCCGTCACGGTGCCAGCTCGCGGTCCAGAACTCATCGCCGGTGGACTTCGCGAGCACGCGTTTGGTCGCGACATCGAAGATCTGCAACACACCTCCCGGGCCGCCGGCCGCGAGGAGCTTCTGGTCGGGTGAGAGCTGCGCGCTCCACGAGGCCAGGTCGAAGGAAGCGATGAATGGCGCGGGGTCCATGCGCAGCATCGCGAGTCGATCGCCGGTCGCGACGAGGAGCCGGCTTCCGTCCGGCGAGAACCTCGCATCGATGGACAGCCCGGTGGAGTGCGGAGCCTTCGGGGACGTCGTCGGCGCCTCGTAGGTCAGCTCGAGCCTGCGATCGTCGAGCGCCCACACGTGGTTGTCGCGCTCCGTGCCAGAGCCGATGACGATCCGCTTCTCGGCCCGGTCGATCGCCGCGAAGTTGCGGTCGGTGGACGACGACGGAAACTCTCGGACCAACGCGCCTGTCTCGAGCGTCCGCAGCTCGATCCGATCGAGCTGGGGAATGGCGGCGTAGTGTTCGGACAGCGCGACCATGCCTCGCGTTCGCCTCGTATCGCGCCCGGCCATTCGAGCGAGCCGCTTCCAGGTCGTGGTGTCCCACAGGTCCGTCGCGTCATTGATGGACTGGATGACGACGCGCGTACCGTTGCGGGCAAGGTTCATGAAGCAGCGGTCGCTCGGTTCCGTGCGCGCGACGACGGAAGGCGCAGCGTTACTCCTCCAGTCATGTACGACCCAGGTTCCGCTCGGCTCCATCGCGAGCACCTTCGTCTCCGACAGCCAATCCGCACACGCGACCTTGCCGAGCTCGCGGACCAGTGCGCCGGTCCTCGCATCCCAGATTCGAAGATCCGTGCCTGCGAGCACGAAGTTGCCGGTGGGATCGAAGTCAGCGGTGTCCGTGGTGAGGTCGTGGACGAGCTTGTGCGTGGTGTTGGTGTCGAGGTTCCACAGGTTCGTGCCGTCCTTCGAGGACTTCACGATCACCCGCGTACCCTGGCGATTGAAGCGCGGATTCCCGTCGACCCAGCGCATCGTGGTGTCCACCGAGAAGGTGGCACGTTGCAGCGGCTCTCCTTCGGGCGAGAAGACAACCTGCGTGCCGTCCATGCCCGTCGCGACGAAGCGTCCGTCGTCGGCCCACGCGATGCCCGTGAGACCGCCGCCGAACTCGCGATACGTCCAGATCTCGCGGTCTACCGGACGAGCCGCTTCCGCGACCAGCACTCGTAGTGCGGCGGAGTCCGCACCTTCGCGTCGCGCCTCGGCCAGATAGGGCAGGGCGCGTGTCGCGTGACCGACATCGAGCTCGCGCGCTGCTTGATCGATCAACATCGACCGGCGTTGATCGACCACGATCGCTCGCTCCGCATCGGCGCGATCGCGTTCGCGGATGATGCCGATGATCGCGACGGTGCCCATCATCAGGAGCGCGGTGAGCGCAGCGACCGATGCGATGACGGCGATCCGATGCTCGCGGAGCCAGCGGCGAACGAGATCCCGTCGCGAATAGGTGTGCGCGCCGACGAGCTGGCCACTACGAAACCGCACCAGCTCGGCCACCAGCTCGCTCGCATTCGCGTAGCGATCGGAGGGCGACTTCGACAGCGCCTTGTCGACGATGCTGGTGAGGTCGCGAGGGATCTCGGGGATCGTGATCGGCGCGTGCACCTGCGTTCGCACCTTCGCGAGGATGTCGGCGGGCGACTCGCCGCGAAACGGCGCGTGCCCCGCAAGCAGGTGATAGAGGATCGCGCCGAGCGAGTAGACATCGCCGCGTTCGTCGACCGGATCTCCGGCGGCTTGCTCGGGAGGCATGTACGCGGGCGTCCCGAGCACGGAGCCGGCGAGCGTCAGCCCGTCGCTGCCATCGACTGCACGGTAGGGACCGGCATCCGGCGCGTCGTCGACACCGAGCACCTTCGCCAGGCCCCAGTCGATGACGACGGTCTCGCCGAACTTGCCGACCATGATGTTGGCCGGCGTCAGGTCGCGATGGATGACGCCATGCGAGTGCGCGTACGCGATCGCCTCGGCCGCGATGATGATGGAAGGCAACAAGGCGAGCCGCTCGGCGACCGACTTCGCTTCCGCGAGACAGGTGCGAAGCGTTCTGCCATCGACCATCCGCATCGCGTAGAACGGCGCGCCATCAGGCCACCGCCCGATCTCGTAGATCGGGACGATCGCGGGATGCTGGAGGCGCGCCGTGACCCGGGCCTCGCGCTCGAAGCGGGCCGCGTTCTGCGACGACTCGACGAGCAGCTCCTTGAGGGCGACCGACCGTCCGACCCGCAGGTCGTGGGCCTCGATCACGCGACCCATGCCACCGCGCGCGACCTCGCGTCCGAGCTTGTACGTATCGGGACGTACCTCGGGGAACGTGGAGGACGACGCTGCGACCACCTCGCGCTCGCTGCGCACGTCCGAAAGCGTGGATGGCTTGGTTCCGTCGCTCATTCCCACCTCCCCCCTTGCCGGATCAGTCTGGTCGAGAGATTCCGAAGCGCGTCATCCAGCGACGGATCTGCTTCGGATCCCTTTCGAGCTCTCGCGCGACCGCGGCGATGTTGCCTTCGTGCCGGAGCAGCGCGTTTTCCAGTGCCGCGCGGAGCGGATCCTGGCTTGTTGTCGGTGTGGCGGCGTTCGGGACCGGTTTGCCCCGGAGTGTGGGCGGCAGGTGATGAAGCTCGATGCGATCGCTGGCGACGACAAGTGCCGCCGCGAGCGAGCGCTCGAGCTCCCGGATGTTGAGTGGCCAGGCGTACGTGTAGAGTGCCGTCAACGCGTCGGCGGAGAACGTGATGTGGCGCTCCGGTGCGTGACGCTTCAACAAGGTCGCGACGAGCTGAGCCAGATCCTCCAGGCGGTCGCGCAAGGGAGGGAGCTCGATGGCCACACCGATGAGGCGTGCGCGAAGGTCGGCACGGAACCGGTTGGCTTCGACATCCTCGTCGAGGTTGCGATGCGTCGCGCTGACGACGCGGAGATCGACCTTGACGGGGTGGTCGGCACCGATCGGCAGCACCTCGCACTCCTGCAGAACGCGCAGCAGCGACGCTTGCGCCGCGGCGGGCAGCTCGCCGATCTCGTCGAGAAACAGCGTGCCGCCGCTCGCGTTGCGGACCAGACCGCTGCGCTCTTCGCCCGCACCGGTGAACGCGCCCTTCTTGTGACCGAACAGCTCGGCCTCGATCAGGTTCGGCGGCAGCGCGCCGCAGTTGACCGCGATGAACCTTCCCGCGCGTCCCGAGAGCTGGTGGATCGCCCGCGCGATCAGCTCCTTGCCGGTGCCGGTCTCGCCGAGGATCTCGATAGGGATGGTATTCCTCGCGGCCCGGACCACCGTGCCGAAGAGCTCCGCGATCCGCGGTGACATCGTCGCCAGTCCCAACGCCGGCGGATCCGCAGGGCGCTCGACATCGCCTGCTTCTCCGCCGTGATCGCGGAACACGAGCACGGAGTGTCCGACGACAAAGGCATCTCCATCGGCCAGCAAGTGAGGAGCCCCGATCCGCTGCGTCCCGACCCAGGTCCCGTTCTTCGAGTTGCGGTCCTCGAGACACCATCCACGCCCGACGCGGGTGATTCGCGCGTGCTGACTCGACATCCGCGCATCGCAGATTGCGAGTGACATCACTTGTACGCCATCCTCACTACCGAGGCTCGCTCCGCTCTTCGTGCCGCGAAGGATGTCGATGCGATCGACCCTGTCGAGCGAGAAGCGCGCGGGCGGCGTTTGCGGTGCGTCTCCCGCGAGCCCGAGATACAACGCGGGACGCTGACGCTGCCCCGACCCCGTCGACATGATCGCACTCAGCGTGTCCGACACCCCCGCCAACATAACGCGCGACACGGGATCAGCGGTGCCCGCGGCGGCGTGATTCAAGCGGTCTTGCTGCCGCCAGCCGGCCATGACGATCGGTGCTCTTCGCGTTGGACCCGACACGAGCCTGGCCACGAGCAAGCCGCGCGCCTCGCGAACTACTGGATAGAAGGCGTCGGTGACGGACCTCGAAGCTGACCGTCCCGGACAGTTGTCCGTCCCGTTCGAGCCAGGACAGCATCCAAGCCGCTGATTCCCCGTCCGCTTCGGACGGCACACCACGTGCCTTGGACGACCCGCGATGCAGGTCGCCAATCTCGAGAATCGGCAGATCGGAGCCTACCGGCTCGTGAAGCAGATCGGGGCCGGCGGCATGGGAGCGGTCTGGCTCGCCGAGCACGCGATGCTCGGCCGCCGCGCCGCCGTCAAGGTGCTGCATCCCTCCTTCACCTCGCGCGACGAGATCGTGACGCGGTTCTTCAACGAGGCGAAGGCGGCGAGCTCGATCGCCGATCCGGGCATCGTCCAGATCTTCGACTTCGGCTATCACGAGGGCAGCGCGTACATCGTGATGGAGCTGCTCGAGGGCGAGCCGCTCGACGATCGCCTGAAGCAGCACGGTCGCCTGGCGGTCGGCGATGCGCTGCGCATCCTCCGTCAGGTCGCCGCCTCGCTCGGCAAGGCTCACGCACGCGGCATCGTCCATCGCGATCTCAAGCCCGAGAACATCTTCCTCGCGCGTGACGAGGAGGTCGCCGGTGGCGAGCGCGCGAAGCTGCTCGACTTCGGCATCGCGAAGCTGTCGCAAGACAACGAGGCCGGCGTCAAGACGCAGACCTCCGCGCTGATGGGAACACCGGCCTATATGTCACCCGAGCAGTGCCGCGGCGCGGGCGGCGTCGATGCGCGGTCTGATGTGTATGCGCTCGGCTGCGTCCTCTACGCTCTGATCGCGGGCGCGCCGCCCTTCCAGGCTGCCGGCGTTGGCGAGCTCATCCTCAAGCACATCACGGAGGAGGCCGCGCCGTTGTCGGCGATGTGTCCCGGCATCCCGGTCGAGGTCGAATCACTCGTCGCGCGTTGCCTCGCAAAGGATCCCTCGCAGCGACCGCCGACGAGCAACGAGCTGGCGCTCGAGCTCGGTGCCCTGCTCGAGAGATTCCCGTCGACGACCGCGCGCAACATGCAGGTCGCCGCTCCGATCGCAACTCCGATGGCCTTGCAGGCGACCACGTTGTCGTCGGTGGCATCGCAGCTCGCACCTCCGGCGCAAGAGAAGCGACACCGCGGCCGTCTGATGCTCGCCGCGATCGTGTCGGTCGCGACCGTCATCGTCGCGTGGGTCGCGTTGTCGTCGGGCGACGGCCACGGGCAGCCGGGGGAAACGCTCGTGCCAGCGATTCCGTCGGCAGCACCCGCGCCGCAGGCAGTCCCGGCGGATGCGGCAGCTCTCCAGCAGGTGGACGCGCCAACCGACGTAGGGGAGATGCCGGTGCTGGTGGAGAAGGACCGCCAGCTCGAAACGAAGGCGGTGAAGCGCGTCAACACGCCGCCGAAACAGCTCGGCCGCAAGGGAGCCGTGCCTCCGACGAAGCCGGAACTTCCCGCCGAATCGAAGCCACCGTCCGAGCCCGCTCCCGCCGGCTCGTCGCCAGCTGCCACCGACTTCGACACGCAGCTCGAGATCCAGCGCGCGAAGTTGAAACGCAAACCAGTTGTCGTGCAACCGCTCGAATAAGGAACCAAGATGACCCGACTCCACCTGACCGTGTGTTTACTCGCGACCCTCGCCGCGCCCGCATACGCGGAAGGCACCGCGACGCCTTCACCTCCACTAGAGGACCCGGGCACTGCACCGGCGATCGACGCGCGTGCGTTACGTCGAGGTCTCCACTACGGGTTCTCGATCGGCGGCGCATACCTTCCGCTCGACGGTGGTGTCAGCGTCGGTGTCGCGCGCCTCGATCTCAACGTCGGCCGCGGCTGGATCGAGCAGCGGTTCTCTCCGATCGTCTATCGAGCCAGCGGCGACAACTCGATCGTCGGCATCGGTGCCGTTTACGAGGAACGCATCCCGATCGGTGAAGTGTTCGCGTTTGGCGGTGGCGTCCTCGTCGCCTTCGAATCGACAGACGATGGCTCGACATCCGCCATCGGTCTCCCGCCCTCACCCATCACGCTGCGACTCGGCGAACGCCGCAACTACGAGATCGGCATCAACGCGCTGTGGGTGCGCGAGCCGAGTCTCGATAACCAGAACTACGGCGGCTACCTCTCGTTCACGTACCTGAAGATCTGACATGACGAAGATGATCCTTCTCTCGCTCCTCGTCGGATGCGCAGGCACGCAGTCGTACGGGATGGCCACCCCGAGCCGTGACATCTGCAACCTCGGCGCATTCGACCAGGAGCTGGCGATTGCACCGGACTTCAAGGTCGTTCGCGTTGGCGATCATGCGTATCCCAACGACTCGAGCGTGCGTCGTTCCATCGCACAGGATGCTCTCGAGGTGAAACGCCAGGGAGTGTGCCCCGGGGCGCAGCCGCTCGGTACGTTCAAGATGTCGCTGCATCGTATCGAGGTCGGCTCGACGCGCGGTCGCTTCGAGACCGGTCTGATGTACGCGCTGATCCTGCCGACGCTCGGCTTCTCCCTCATCTATCCGATGTCGACCGAGCGCTGGTTGACGATCGAGCTCGATGCGGCGGCGATCGTCGACGGGAAACAGGTGTGGGCTGGCTCGTTCACGTCGCACACGCGTGTCCGCGCAGCGGCGAAGGACCTGCCATCTACGGGGTCCGAGCTCGCGGTCCTGATGAAGAGGGCGCAGGTCTCTGCGGCGAGCGAGCTGCTCGCGTCGTCGAGGGTCAAGTGATCCGCAACTTCATCCTGTCGCTCGCGGTTGCGGGTTGCTACTCGCCGTCGATGATTCGACGAGAGCACACCCAGCTCTCGCCTGACGCGAGTCAGATCATGGCTGTCGCACTCGCGCCCGAGAGCTCGAAGCGTCAGCAGTTCGAACAGCACTATCAAGCCGCGCTCGCGTTCTACAACGAGCAGCAGTATCCCGAGGCGATCGCGGAATTCGAAGCCGCCTACGAGATCGATCCTCAGGCGCTGATCGTCTTCAACATCGGTCAGGCGTACCGCAAGGGCGGGCGTCTCGACGAAGCCCTCGCCAAGTATCGCGAGTACCTCGACAAGGATCCCGCGGCCGAGCGCGATCGCGTGAACGAGATCATCAAGGACGTCGAACGCTCGATCGCCTCGCGCAATCACTCCACTCCAGTCCGCTGATTTCACTCACCAGGAGACTACGCAATGAAACGAATCACTCTGTTCGCGATCGCATTCACCGCTTGCGCCACCGTCGGAAAGAAGTTCGATACGAGCCACGTGCACGAGATCCAGAAGGGAAAGCAAACCAAGGCCGAGATCACGGCGTGGTTCGGCCCCGCCCACTCGACGACTCAGCTCACGAAGAGCGAGCTCGGTTGCGTCGAGCGTTGGCAGTGGACGCATGCGCGTTCCAGCATGGGATCGACGACGGCCGAGGCGCTGCTCGTGGATTTCGATTCCGACGGCAAGGTCTGCGACAACGCCTACTCGAAGCAGTAGCGGCGCTGGCGGGGCTAATTGAAGTCTTCGACGCGGACCGTGCCGTTCTTGCGGAACGTCACGAACACCGCGTTGTCGCCCCACACCGAGCCGAGCATGAACTGCGAGAGCTCGGTCGCGGTGTCGAAGCCGACCGCGGAGTCCTCCGCCGACACGGCCTCGAGATCCGCCGGCGTCTTCCACGCCGTGCGCAGCATCACCTCGAGCTGCGCCGTCGCCGACTGCTCCGCGACCAGCTGCTCCGCGTGATGCTGCGCCGCCGATAGGGCCAGCGCACGCTGCGCTGCTGCGTCGAGTGTCGAGGGCAGGATCGACGTCACCGTGCTCGCCGCGAAGTCGACGCGCGCCAGCTTCGGCAGCGCCGAGCCGGCGCGGAACACGACGTCGTAGGCATTGCCATGCGGCGCGACCGCGAGCACGTCGGCGGAGCCGCCGATCAGCGCCGCGATGCTGTCGCGTAGCTCGGGATCGAGGTTCGGCGAGACCGCGCGCAGCGAGACCGCCGGCTCGCCATTGCCGAGGGTGATCGCGATCGACAGCACGCCCTCGGGACGCGCGAACTCGAGATCGGCGATCGCGCCACGCGAGCGCGGGCGTAGCTGGACGAGCGAAGCGTCCTGGCGGGCGCCGGTGAGCTGCTCGACGGTGGCGAGCGCACGCGTCTGCCAGGTGAGAAGCTCGTTGGCATCGGCGACGACGTGGAGGACGACGACGAACGTCTTCGCCGGACTGTCGACGAACCACGTGGTACCGGGGACCTGCGTCGCCCGACCGGACGGGTCACTGGTGAACGCGCTGCCGCGGAAGATCCGCGCCTTCGCGGCGTCGGCACCGATCGCGGTCAGCGCGGCGATCGCTTGATCCTTGGTGGCACCGGCGGCGACCAGGCGATCGCGCAGCTCGGTCGGCGTGGCCGGCAGCGCCGAGGCGGGCAGGATGGCGAGCTTCTGCGCGAGCTGGTTCATCACCGGCATGCCGACGTCGGCAGCGGGACGCGTGGTGCGCGCGACCTTGATCTTCGTCGACAGCGTGGTGGGGAGACCCATCAGCGTCTTGATGCTCGGCCTGGTGATCGAGGAGAGTGGAACGAACGGTGCGCGATAGAAGCCGGCGATGTCGTGCGCGAGTGTGCGGCCGTCGTAGCTCAGGGACAGATGGCGATCGGCGAGGGCGCGATAGAGAGCAGCGGACTCCCAGCCATCGATCGAGCGCGTGGTGGGCGTGCCACCGAGCAGCTCCTCGATCGCGACCACGAGCTCGGTGCGGCTGACGTGCGTGCCCGAGGTGCTGGTGGGAGAGGCCGCGGCGTCGAGCGAGGCCCAGAAGTGCTCGACGTCGGCCGAGACGTCGCGCGGCGCGAACCGATCGCGAACGGCGCCGACCGTGGTGTCCCAGGTGATGGTGGGCTTGAAGCCACCGTGGCCGTCGTCGGTGAAGCCACCGACGCCACTGGCGAACGCGGCGCCGGCGCCATCGAACAGCTCGATGAACGAGTCGTCACCGTCCGTCGACGTGCGGACGGCCCACACGCGGTAGCTCGAGACCCGCCAGCGGAAGAGACGCGCAGCGCCGAGGTCGTTGTCTTCCCAGGTCCGGTGGAGCAGGAAGGCGTTGCGGACCGCGGTGGGGCCGGTGGCGGGAGCCTCGCTGCGATCGATCTCGTCGCTGCCGGAGTCGAAGTCGAAGCCCTCGGCGAACAGCTTCGCCTTGGCGATCACGGCGGCGGACGGGCCATCGGCCTTGCCGTCCACGAAGCCGGCTTCGTCGCCGTCGTCGACCTCGGTGGTGGCGCAGGCCGTCGCGCATGCGAGAAGAGCCACGATGTAGCGCATGGGTTGGGCGGAATACGCCCGCCCGGAAGAGCCGTCAAGCCACGAGAGTTCGACCGGATGTTCGCGGCGCAACGGCCCTTACGTTCACGGCACCCGGACGTCGTCCATCCACTCGTAGCCGAGGAAGCCGGCGCGCGTGGTGACGATCAGCGTCGGGGCATCATCGAAGTCGATCGAGATCCACAGGACCTCGCGCTCGCCGGGAGCTCGCCACGACGGGACCTCGAGCCGGCGCTGGCCGCGAGCCTTGCGGCCGGCCTCGAGCACGTCGACCCGGTGCTCGATCGGCGGGCTGTCGTCGAGCCAGGCATTCCAGGCGCACAGATGCCCGAACAGGAACAGCGTCGCGAACGGAGCCCCGACACCCAGCGCGACGAGGAACCTCTTGCCGCGAGCGCGCGGGGTCTCGCCACGCGAGGCGACGATCAGCGCGCCGAGACAGCACAGCGGCAAGCCGATCGCGACCATCGGCTTCCATGGAAGGTCGATCGGCTGCCAGTAGTAGTTCGCGGGGGCGGCGAACAACATGCCCGAGATCCCGAGGCCACACAGCACGATGAAACCTGCGCGCTGTGCGCGGGGAGTCATCCAAGCTCCGCGATCGCAGCGGCCCAGTCGACCTGGGTCGCGAGCTTGCCCTCGGCACGGTCGGGCTTGCCACCACCGCGGCCGCCGTACCTGGCGGATAGCTGCTTGAACAGCGCACCGCAATCGAGGGTGGAGCCCGCCGCGCGGAACAGCACCACCTGCATGCCATCGTCGACGCGCACGGCGAGGAGGGCATCGCGACCGGCGGTGACCAGCTTGCCGCCGAGCGAACGGGCGAGCTCGACATCACCGGGAACCTCGGCGACCACACGGCCGGTTCCGGCGAAGGAGGCGAGCAGCGCGTCCGCGAGCCGGCTTCGCATCGTCGTGATCGTCGCATCGGCCGTGGCGACATCGCGCCGCAGCTTGTCGATCGCCGCGGGGACCTCGGCCGGGCCGCACGAGAACTGGGTGGCGAGGCCGCGCAGGATCTGGTCGCGGGTGAACAGATCGGTGCGGCCGCGCCGGCCGGCGGTGAACGTCACCCGGGTCATGCCCTTGTAGCGCTCGGTGGACTGGATCCGGATCGCGCCGAGCTGCGAGGTCCGCGCGCAGTGGGTGCCGCCGCACGGCGAGAAGTCGTAGTCGCCGATCGCGACGATGCGGATGTCTGCGGTGACCTTCGGATCGCGCCGCAGCTTGATGGTGGAGAGCTCCTCGGCCGAGGGGAACCAGGCGCGGATCGCGAGGTCATCGTCGATCAGATCGTTCGCCAGCTCCTCGGCGGCGGCGAGCTCGGCGTCGGGGATGCGATCGCGCGCGACATCGATCGTCAGCGCCGATTCGCCGAGCCGGGCGGAGGCCGTCGGTGCGGTCGCGCGGTCGAGCAGCGTGCCGCTCAGCAGGTGCTGCGCGGTGTGCTGCGCCATGTGCTGGCGGCGGCGCGCCCAGTCGATCTCGCCGGTGATCGTCGCGCCGATCGCCGGCGCGTCTCCCGCGATCAGGTGAACGATCGCCCCGTCGTGCTCCTGGGTGTCGAGCACGTCCGCGGTGCCGAGCTTCCCGCGATCGCCGAGCTGGCCACCGGCCTCGGGATAGAACGCGGTGCGATCGAGCACCACCGCGGGTTTGCCGTCGTAGCTGGTGATCGCCGTGACGGTCGCATCGAACCGACGCAGGTACGCGTCGTCGTGATAGAGGCGGGTGGTCATGGCGCGCTCGGTGACGAGCCTACCGTGATCACCCACGAGTCGCATCCACCGGGACCGCGGTCACCGCCGATGCGGCCCTGCACCGGACAGTTGCCGTCGCGCTCGTCGGTGCGCAGCACGGTGGCGCCGACGGCCTTCAGCGCGTCGAGGACCTCCTGATCGGGCAGCGTGACCTTGCCGTACGTCTTCGGACCGGTGGAGACCAGCGCCAGCGATGGCTTGACCGCCTCGAGGAAGGCGCGCCGGCTCGACGTCTTCGAGCCGGGGTGGCCGACCTGGAGGATGTCCGCGACGATGTGCTTGGGGTGTTGTTCGATCAGGAACTGCTCGATGTCGCCGACCGGCTCGCTCGGATCCTTGCGCGGCCCGGATTCGGCGTCGCCGACGAGGAGCAGGCGGGTCGCGCCGAGCTCGACGGCGATCACCAGCGAGTTCTCGTTGAAGTCACTCTTCTTCTTTCCCTCGGCGTGCAGGATCGTGAACTTCGCACCCTCGCCGAGCTGGATGGTGTCGGCCTCCGAGAACCGCGACCAGTCGTGGAGCTGGAACGAGGCTCCCTTGACCGTCACCTTGCGATCGCCGGGGACATCCGCCGCGGTGTGATAGCGGGTGGCCTTCGATCGACTGAGGCCCGACATCAGCTCGCGATAGAACACGGTGTCGTTGATCGCGCCCGAGTCCCAGAACTGCTTGATGTCGTAGCAGTGGACGACGAGGTCGAGCGCGGACGCGTGGTCGGCGTGCGGGTGGCTGAGCACGATGTGATCGATCGCCACGCGCCCCGTGGGCTTCGGGCCACCCTCGACGCACAGCTCGTCGCCCGACGGTCCGAGCGCCGCGGCGAGATAGGCGGCGACGCGGAGCGGCTTCTCGTCCCTGTCGTTGGTGCCGGCATCGTAGAGGAGCGTGAAGTCGGCGCCGCGCACGAGGATCGCGAGGCCGGTGCCGACATCGATCATGTGGATCTGATAGGTGCCGGGCGCCGGTGGGCCGGGCACGTCCTTCGCCGTCTCGACGCGCTTCCAGGTGAACGGTGCCCCCGGCGGTGGCGGCCGGTCGGGCTCGCGCGGCTGGTCGGGCGGGCTTGGGCGCGCAGGGGGAGGCGTGGCAGCCGGGCAGGCAGCAAGGACGACGACGACAGCAGTAACGAGCCAGCGCATGATCGACCGCATCGTCTCACGGCACGGCGGTTGAAGCGACGCCGCCCATGCGAGCGATCCTGTGCGTCTGGGTGCTGGCGAGTGGATGCGCGGCGAGGGCCGGCTACGTCGAACGCTCCGATACGGCGAAAGACATTCCGCCGTGCGAGACGATGTCGTGCGGCGGCACCGCCGATCCGCTGGCGATGGGGCTCGGGATCAGCGTGCTGGTCGGGCTCGCGATCGCGACGTTGTGGGAGCGCTAGGCGCACGCCGGCGGTGCGCGGAGTGCGCGCCGGCTCACGCCTTCTTCGACGGACGGCCGGGGATCGGTGTCGCGTCGATGACTACATCTGGGTCCCCGAGCTTGATGTGGAAGCGATAGGGCTCGCTCGCGTCGCACCACAGCGTCGCGAGATCGGCGGCGATCGAGAGCCGTGCGGGCGCGCCGTGCGTCAGCTGCGCCGGGATCGGGAGCGTGCCGGTGCGCTCTCCGGTGGGAATGCGATGGCGATCGAAGAACCAGATCGCAGTCGTGCGACCGCGTAGCTCCCGCTTCTCGATCCGGACCACCGCGACCTCCGCGCGCGACGGGATGAAGGCGAGGAGCTCGGCGCCGGCGATCGCGAACAGCTGCTTGCCCGTGCCGCGATCCCAGATGCCGAGGGCGTTGTCGAGCGCGGCGATCGTGTACGCACCGTGATCCTCGAGCTCGCGCGGCGCGCCGTCGAGGCGACTCGGTGCTCCGGTCGCGACGCGCGGCTCGATCACGGCGATGTTGGCCTGCGCGCCGAGGCGACCGAGCAGGAACACGGCGGTCTTCGCCTCGTCGCCACCTCGGGCGGCCGCTTCGCGCAACGGTCCGAGCAACGCGGGTGACAGCAGCGACGGGAAGCGCACGATCGCGCCGAGCGCGGCGATCCGCACCGCCTCGTCGGCGTCCGCGACCAGCTCGACCACGCGCTGTTCGATCGCCGGTGCATAGCCGCGGCGGCCGGTGCCGATCGTGCGGGATGCCGCAGCGCGCACCTCGGCGGTGGGGTCGGCGAGGGCGGCGAGCAGCGCGTCGTCGTCGAGCTGGAAGCGCAGCGCATGGATGCCCTCGATCGCGGCCGCCCGCACGGCGCCGTCGCGCGCGACCGCGAGTGGTTGCAGTGCTTCCGCAAGCTTTGCACGCGTCCGGTCGGCAGCAGGCGCGCAGATCTCGATCGCTTCGCGTCGCAGCGTCGGATCGGCGATCGCCGCCGCGAGCTCGCTCGCGAAGCCACCGATCGAGGCCTGCGGGATCGAACGGATCGCGAGGACGCGGTCGGCGAACGAGCCCGCGAGCAGCGCACGGACATCGAGCTTCGCGG
>JAEYYY010000294.1 GCA_023430775.1 Pseudomonadota bacterium | reverse complement strand
GGCTCGAGCAGTGCGAGCGCTACGGGGCGGACTCGATCGAGGAGGCGTGCGCGAAGCAGGGGGTAGGTGTCGTGCCGACGTTCTTCCAGCTCGTGGGCAAGGCATGGGATGCACTCGACCGCGATCTCAAGCTGGCGGAGAAACTCGGGATCGATGGGGCCGCGTTCCGCAAGGCCCTCGCGGAGCATGTCGGCGGCACACCGACGTGATTCAACCTGCTAGAATTTTCACGTGACTACGGGCCGCGAGCTCGAAGCTCCGATCGAGCTATCTCGCCTTGTTCCCGCCGCTGACCTCGAGGATCTGGTCCATGCGGTGGGTAGGGCGTACGGGTGCGCCGTCGCGGTGTTCGACCGGAAGGGGACGCGGCTCGCTGGCACCGTCGGCGGTCCGCCGACTCGGGAGCTGTCGCACGATGGCGAGCGTGTGGGCGGGCTTGCAGCCTCGGGGGACCGCGCCGGTGAGGCCTTGGACCTGGCCGCGGAAATGCTTGGCTTGCTCCTGCATCACGCGAACGCCCGGGAGCTGGCGGCGCTGACGCACGACGAAGCCATGCGGCAAACCTTCGAAGAGCTGACCGAGCACAACCATCGCCTGTCGCGCGCCGTATCGCGACTCGAGGAGCTCGATCGGCTGAAGTCGAACTTCCTCGCGACGATGTCGCACGAGCTGAGAACTCCTCTGACCAGCGTGATCGGCTACGCCGAGATGATGGCCGAGGGGCTGGCCGGCCCGATCTCCGGCGAGCAGCGCGAGTACCTGACCACGATCCTCGGCAAGGCAGATCAGCTGCTCGGCCTGATCACCGCGGTGCTCGACGTCGCGACGCTCGAGTCCGGCCAGCTCGCGATGGAGCGTAGCGCGCTGTCGCTGTCCGACGTGGTCGCCAACGAGGTGGCGACGTTCGCGCCGCAGGCGTCGCGCCGCGGCATCGCGATCCAGCTCGACGCGCGCTGCGAGACGCCGGTGTTCGGCGACCGCCGCAAGATCCGCCAGATCGTGTCGTCGCTGCTGTCGAACGCGGTCAAGTTCACGCCCGATCGTGGGCACATCGGCATCGCGGTGCGCCCCGGGCCGCTGACGCCCACCGCGCCGGCACCCGACGACGTGCCGATCGCGGTCCAGCTCGTGGTCAGCGACTCGGGCATCGGCATCTCGCGCGATCAGGTCGCGAAGATCTTCGAGCCGTTCTTCCAGGTCGATTCGTCGTCGACGCGCGCGTTCGGTGGCACCGGCCTCGGCCTGACGCTGGCGAAGGCCTACGTCGAGGCGCACGGCGGCAAGATCTGGGTCGACACCACGCCCGGTCAGGGCTCGACGTTCGTGGCTTCTTTCCCGGCAGTTCCGGCGGAGCCGGCATCTTGATCCACGAGCTCTCCGTCGCGATTCCGATCGCGATCGTCTGCGTGTTGATGTCCGCGTTCTGCTCCGGCACCGAGGTCGCGCTGTTCTCGCTGCGCCGGGTCGATCGCGAGCAGCTCGACAAGTCGAGCCTCGCCACCGACAAGCGGATCCTGCGGCTGCTCGATCGGCCGCGCCGGCTGATCGCGACCGTGTTGATCGGCAGCCAGGCGTTCAACTCGGTGCTCGCCGTCACCGTGCTCGCCGTGGTGATCACGCAGCGACCGTGCGAATCGATCTGGGCGTGCGGCGGCATCGCGCTCGGCATCACGCTGCCGCTGGTGGTGCTGATCAGCGAGGTGACGTCGAAGACCCTCGCGGCCAAGGCGCCGCTCGGCTGGGCGCGCGCCGCATCGCTGCCGCTCCAGCTGTTCTACTGGCTGGTCACGCCGGCACGCCTGATCGTGCACTACGCGAGCGAGATCCTGCTGCGGCCGCTCGGCGAGTCCGCGCGCACGCGGCCCAAGCGCGATCTCTCCGAGGAGGAGTTCCGGTCGATGGTCGATGCCGGCTCGGCGCAGGGGCAGGTCGACGCGCGCGAGCGCCGGCTGATCCACCGCGTGTTCGAGTTCAACGACAAGAACGTCGGCCAGGTGATGACGCCGCGCGAGCGCGTGTTCGCGGTGTCGTACGACCTGTCGGCTCAGCGGCTGGTCAAGGAGGTCGCGGCGCGCGGCTTCTCGCGCGTGCCGGTCTATCAGAAGTCGCTCGATAACGTGCGCGGCGTGATCAACGCCAAGGATCTGGTGCGCAGCGCCGCGGGCCAGCCGCTCGGCCGGCCGCTCAACGAGCTGTTGCACGAGCCGCTGTTCGTGCCGCGCACCACGCCGGTCAAGCGCCTGTTCCTGACCTTCAAGGAGAAGAAGGTCCACATGGCGATCGTCGTCAGCGAGTACGGCAAGGTGCTCGGCATCGTCACCATGGATGATCTGCTCGCGCAGATCTTCGGCGCGCTGCGCGACGAGCGTGCCGAGCTCCAGAACTCGATCCCGCCGGGCCGGTTGCGCGTGCGGACGCCGGCGTCCGGTGCACCGGCGCGCTCCGACAGCAACCCGGGCGTCGAGACCGGGCCGATCATGCGCGTCACCGATCCCGACGCCACCGGCCCGATCAACAAGGAGGACGAGAGCGGACCGATCCCGCGGCGGCCGGTGACCGAGGTCGAGTCCGGCGCGACCGCGCGTCCCGATTCATCGCCCGGCTCGGAGGTCCTCGATCCGCCGCGCGCGTCGGGTGGCCATCGCCGGCAGACGTTCGAGGAGCTGACCCCGCCGGCGGTCGACGTCCAGGATCTGCTGAACGGCAACAAGGGACGGTACGACTCGTGATGGAGACGTCGACGCTCGGCCTTCTGCTCGGCGGCTGCGCCGTCGCGGACGCGTTCTTCGTCACCTCCGAGGTCGCGCTGTCGGCGTGCGATCGCAACCGGCTGCGCCAGCGTGCCGCCGCCGGCAAGGCGCGTGCGGCCCGTGCCGAGCGGATGCTCGCGGTCCCCCAGGTCACGCTCGCGACCACGCTGGTCGGCGCCAACCTCGCGCTGTTGATCGCGGTGCTCGCCGTCGGGCTCGAGCTGTACTCGCGCGGGCTGTCGCTGCTGCTGGCGCCGCTGCTCGTGGTGCCGCCGCTGCTGGTCATCGGCCACCTGGTGCCCAAGGCGATCGTCCAGGCGCACGCCGATTCGATCGTCGATCTGATCGCGAACCCGCTGCGGCTGATGTCGTTCCTGCTGCGGCCGATCGTGTTCCTGGTCGGTGCGTTCGCCGGGCTGGTCACCCGCGCCGCGCGCAGCGATCGCAAGAAGGCGTTCGTCACCCGCGACGAGCTCGCGCTGCTGATCGAGAGCGAGCCCGAGACCGACAAGCCGGAGATCAGTGCCGACGAGCGCGAGATGATCGCGAACGTGTTCGAGCTCTCCGAGTACAAGGTCGGCGAGCTGATGGTGCCGCTGTCGGAGATCACGGCGCTCGAGGAGGACACCTCGATCAAGGAAGCCGCACTCGAGCTCGCCGACAAGCAGCACTCGCGGATGCCGATCTACAAGGACCGGGTCGACGACGTCGTCGGGATCGTCCACATGTTCGACGTGCTGCAGGCCACCGCGACCAGGAGTGACAAACCGGTCGGCTCGCTCGCCAAGGCGCCGACCTACGTGCCGGAGACCATGAAGGCCTCCGACCTGCTGGTGCAGCTCCAGACCGAGCAGACCCACCTCGCGGTGGTGGTCAACGAGTACGGCAAGGCGGTCGGGATCTGCACGATCGAGGATCTGCTCGAGATCATCGTCGGCGACATCGAGGACGAGTTCGATACCGAGCCGTCGCCGATCAAGGCCGAGCGCCCCGGCGTGTGGCGCGTCGAGGCGCGGACGCCGGTGACGCGGCTCAACTCCGAGCTCGAGCTGGGGCTGCCGGAGAGCGACGACTACGAGACGATCGCGGGCCTGTTGATCGAGAAGTTCCGCCGCATCCCCGAGAGGGGCGAGACGCTCGCGCTGCCGGGGTTGTCGATCGAGGTGATCGCGGCGAATGACCGGGCGGTCGAAGCCGTGCGCGTCACCAAGCGCAAGAAGTGAAGTTCACGGACAGTTGCCCTGGGAGAGTGATCGGCCGGTGCCCTCGATCTCCCAGCGAATGCAGCCCTGCGAGATCGACACCGCCACGGTATCGACGCCGCGCAACCTGAGCGAGGCCTCGGCGCTCTGACCGGCCACCGAGATCGTGCCCGACACGCGTGCACCGCCGACCCCGACCAGCTCGAGCCCGCTCTGGCCGTGCTCGCACGACGTCCGATCGCACTCCATGAACAGATCCGAGCGCACCGCGACGCCGAGCTGCTCGACCGTGAGATCGAGATCGAGCTCGCTGAAGTTCGCCGCGGTCTCGAACACGCCATCCCACGCCTGCACGAGATCGGCGGTCTCGTTGAAGGTGACGCGGAAGCCGTCGAGCTCGTAGATCGAGCTGCTCGTGAAGTCGTAGTCGAGCTCGCCCCAGCCGAGCGGGTTGTGGATCGTCGCGCTGCCCTCGATCTGCTGACCGTCGAGCGTGGTGCAGCCGCCGGTGATGGTCACCGTCAGGCTCGCGGCATCCTCGACCACCAGCGGGCACGGGTCTTCCTCGAACGGATCGTCGTACTGCGAGAGCTGGGCCTGGGCGCCGAAGCCCTCGCTCGCCGACGCGGCGGCAACCAGCCGCGAGATCTCGACGTCGCTGCGATCGGCGAACAGCAGCGTGGCCTCGACGTCGGTGCTGCCACCCGGGCCGCCGCAGGCCACGAGACTTCCGCCAAGCAAGGCAAGTAAACGATTGGCCATGAACCCTCCGCCCGCGGGAACGAGCAGCAGCCATGCCACGTCGAAGCCTTCGTTCCGACCGCAGCTTCCAGGAGATGCCGTGTCGGCGCGTTCACGGAGCGTGACTCCCCGGTCGTGTAGGCAGGTGTGCCGAGGCTGGCCCGATCCGATGACCTGAACAGCTGAATCGGGTAGACCTGTTGCCGTGGATCGTACGCAGTTGCTCGACGTCCTCGATCGCGTTCGCGCCGGCAAGCTGACGCCCGAAGCTGCGGCCCGGCTCGTCGGCGAGCTGCCGTATGCCGAGGTCGCGCACGCGGTCGGTAGCTCGGTGGTCGATCACCATCGCGAGCTGCGTACCGGGATTCCGGAGATCGTCTACGGCCAGAGCAAGACCGGCGAGCAGATCGCGGCGGCGCTCGGCGAGCTGGCGCGCGTCGGCGGTGGGGCGATCGCGACGCGCGTCGATCGCGAGAAGGCCGCGGTCGTCCAGGCGGCGCATCCGCAGGCCGTGTTCCACGAGCTCGCCCGCGTCGTCACGCTCGGTACGCCACCACCGCGCCCGGCGGCGGCCGCGATCGCGATCGTCTGTGCGGGGACCAGCGATCTGGCGGTCGCCGAGGAGTGCGCGCTGGTCACCGAGTACCTCGGGGCGCCGGTGCTGCGCATTCACGATGTCGGGGTCGCGGGCCTGCACCGGCTGCTCGCGCGGGTCGAGGACATCCGCGGCGCGGGCGTGGTGATCGCGATCGCGGGGATGGAGGCTGCGTTGCCGTCGGTGCTCGGCGGGCTGATCGATACCCCGCTGATCGCCGTGCCCACCAGCGTCGGCTACGGCGTCTCGATCGATGGCCTGGTCGCGCTCGCCGGGATGCTGTCGTCGTGCGCGCCGGGCATCACGGTGGTCAACATCGATAACGGCGTCGGTGCCGCGGTTGCCGCGGTCAAGGTCGCCCGGCTGGTGAAGCCATGACCGAGATCCGCGGCCTCCACCTCCACGTCGACGCGGCGAGCGGTGCGGCCGGCGACATGATGCTCGGCGCGCTGATCGATCTCGGCGTGCCGATCGATGTCATCGGCGATGCGCTCGACGCGATCGGTGCCGGGCGCCAGCGGCTCAAGACGACGAAGGTCGTCAAGCACGGCATCGCCGCCACCGATGTGAAGGTCGATACCAGCGGAGAGATTCCGGGCATCGGCCACGCGCACCACAAGACCGATCAGGAATCGACCGGTGCGGTGCCGATCGATGCGCTGGCGCGGCTGGTCGAGCAGACCAGGTTCGACGAGCACGATCATGACCACGACCACGGGCACGCGCACGGGCACGGGCACGGGCACCATACGCATCCGCTGCCGAGCCGCCACGACCATCCGCACTACCACTACAGCGATATTCGCGAGCGCATCGCCGGCGCGCCGCTGACCGCCGGGACGAAGCAGCGCGCGCTCGACATCTTCGATCGGATCGCGCGTGCCGAGGCCAAGCTCCACGGCAGCACCGTCGAGGATGTCGCGTTTCACGAGGTCGGCGCGATCGATTCGATCGTCGACGTCGTCGGCACCGCGGCGGCGCTCGACTGGCTGTCGCCGGCGAGCGTGTCGTGCGCGTCGGTGGCGATGGGCCACGGCACGATCACCTGCTCGCACGGCGTGTTGCCGGTCCCCGCACCGGCGGCGCTCGAGGTCATGCGCGAGGCCGGTGGCGTGATGGCCGATGGCGGCGTCGCGCGCGAGCTGTGTACGCCGACCGGCGCCGCGATCCTCGCCGCGTCGGTGACCACCTGGGGGCCGGCGCCGACGGGGCGACCACTCGCGGTGGGGTGGGGCGCCGGCGATGCCGACCTCGCCGATCGCGCGAACGTGCTGCGCACGCTGGTGCTCGCGCGGTTCGTCAGCTCCGCCGATGCGATCTGGCAGATCGATGCCAACGTCGACGACATGAGCTCCGAGCTGTGCGCGCCGGCGCTCGACGCGATCTTCGCCGCCGGAGCACTCGATGCCTGGTGGACGCCGATCCAGATGAAGAAGGGCAGGCCGGCGCTGACGCTGTCGGCGCTCGCCACCCTCGACAAGCGCGGCGCGGTGATCACGGCGATCCTCCGCGAGACCACGTCGATCGGCGTCCGCTATGCGCAGCTCGAGCGCACCACGCTCGACCGCTCGTTCGTCGATGTCACCACGCGGTTCGGCGTGATCCCGATGAAGATCGCGCGCGACGGAAATCTGGTGATCAACGCGGCCCCCGAGTACGAGGCGTGCGCGAGGGCGGCGAAGCAGCACGACGTGCCCGTCAAGGTGGTCTACGCCGCGGCGCTGGCCGCGTTCGACAGAGAAGACTGATGTCGACGCTGCCGCGCGCGCCGGTACCGGAAGCGCCGTTCGAGCTCATGAGCTACGAGGCGCTGACACTCCGGCGCGGCGATCGGATCGTGGTCACCAGCCGGGCCGGCACCATCAAGCCGCACGAGTCCGGACATCCGCTGCAGCTCGAGCTCGATGCAGGTCACGCGGGCACCGTCGTCGGAGGTCTGACAGACGCGATCGCGCTGGTGCGGTGGCACGCGCAGAGCTGGGAGGAGTACGACGACAGGCCGACCGGCAAGCGGCGCAAGCTCGACAGCTTCGTGTCGTCGATCCACCTGTGTTACCTGGAGCGGCTGTGATGGCGGGCAGGATCGCGGTCGTCGACGCGGCCAACCGGTTCGTCCGCTGGGAAGATCGCCGCACGATCCACGACCAGGCGCTCGTACACCGGTCGATCCACGTCGCGATCTTTGACTCCGCCGGCCGCTTGCTGATCCAGCGCCGCCACGCGAGCAAGCAGACCTACCCGCGCTACTGGGACATCTCGTGCGCGGGCCACGTCGAGGAGAGCGACTATCCGGCCGGCCCCGACGACGACCTCGACGCCGTCTACGCCGCGGTCGCGCGGCGCGAGGTCGAGGAGGAGCTCGGCGTGTCACCCGCGCTCGAGCGACTCGGCTCGTTCGGGCCCGAGCCCGGCGTTCACTACGAGCAGATCCAGCTGTTTCGCGGCGTCTCCGACGGCCCGTTCACGCTGCAAGCCGACGAGGTCGAAGAGCATCGCTTCCTCGACCGTGGGTCATGGCCAGAATTCCTGGCAGGCAGCGAGCCCATCACCCACTCCTTGCGGTGGTGGCTGGGCTGGCTCGGCCGGCGCTGACCTCGTCGTGGTACCGTGCCGGCGACGTGGATTCGACGACGATCGTCGTGCTCGGCGGGAACGAGCAGGAGCGCACGCAGCTGGTCAATCAGCTGACGGGCGCCGGGTTGCCCGCACGTGCCGACGGCGTGCTCGCGGTCCCCAACGAGCAGAGTGCGCTGCCCGATCTGATCGTGATCACCGGCGCCGAGGTCGCGCACCTGGTCGCCGAGGCGCGCGACGTTCCCGCGCTCGCCGACGTGCCGATCCTCGCGCTGGTCCCCGCGGTGCCGCCGACCACGGTCGGTGAGGCTCTCGCGGCGGGTGCGAGCGATGTCGCTCGGCTGCCGGTGCCATCGCCGATCCTCGCCACCCGCTGTCGCAATCTGCTCAAGCTGTCGCGGCGCGAAGCCGCCGGCGCGATGGCGCTCCAGAAGATCAACGAGGTGCTGACCGCCGACGGTGACGACGCCGAGGCGCTGGTCAAGGTGCTCGACATCACCGCCACGCTGCTCGGCTTCGATCGCGCGTCGCTGGTCGCTCACATCGAGGGCAGCGACCACGCGTTCGTGATCGCGGCGAACGATGCCGAGCCGAGCCAGCGGTTCACGCTCGCGATCGCCGAGTACCCCGAGATCGCCGAGGCGATTCGCACGATGTCGCCGGTGCTGATCGACGACGTGCTGTTCCATCCGATCACGGCGAGCATCTCCGAGATGCTGTCGTCGCGCCGCGTCCGCGGCATCGCGGTGTTCCCGGTGCAGTGGCGCGGCCGGCCGCTCGGCGTGTTCCTGCTGCGCAAGCGCAACCCCGGTGTGTCGCATCTCGGCGCGCGCGGCGCCGACCTCGGCAAGCTGATCGCGAGCATCACCGCGGCGCACCTCCGCCATGGTGCGGTGCTCGAGAGCTTGCGCGACCAGACGCACCGGATCTCGCGCGCTCGCTACGAGGCCGAGCGCCGGCTGCGCGGCATCGATTCGCTCAAGGAGCACTTCGAGGCCGGCGCCGACGGCGTGGTCGTGCTCGACGACGCCGGCCGCATCCTGTTCGTCAACCGCGCGGCCGAGCGGATCACCGGCTTCGCGCGCGATGGCCTGGTCGGCGGCGAGCTGTCCGATCTGGTCACCAACGAGCAGCGCGCGCTGATCGAGGACACCGTCGCGCGCGTGCTCGCCGGCGTCAACGTCGAGGCGTTCGACCTCGAGCTCGCGACCACCAGCGGCTCGCCGGTGTGGGTCAGCGTGTCGACCTCGACGGTGCTCGCCGGCACCGGCGCCGTCATCCTCGCGTTCCGCGATGTCACCGCCGAGCGCGCGCTCGAGCACGAGCTGCGATCGACCAAGGAGTTCCTCGAGCGGCTGATCGATTCGACGGTCGATGCCATCATCGCCGCCGACCTGCGCGGCAACATCATCCTGTTCAACCAGGGCGCCGAGCGGCTGTTCGGGTTTCGCGCGCGCGACGTCATCGGCAAGCAGCCGGTGTGGGAGCTCTACGAGGAGGGCGGCGCGAACCAGATCATGCGGATGCTGCGCTCGACGTCGTACGGCGGTGTCGGCCGGCTCGAGCAGACGCGTCGCGAGGTCCGGATCGCCTCCGGCGAGATCGTGCCGGTGTCGATGACCGCATCGCTGGTCTACGAGGGCGATCGCGAGGTCGCCACCGTCGGCATCCTCACCGACTTGCGCGAGCGCATCCGCATGGAGCAGCGGCTCCTCGACGCGCAGCAGAAGTTGCAGCTCTCCGAGAAGCAGGCACTGGTGGCCGAGCTCGCCGGCGCCGCCGCGCACGAGCTCAACCAGCCGCTGACGTCGATCATGGGCTACGCGCAGCTGATCCAGCGCCAGAGCGAGCGCGAGGCCGCGCACCTGCGCGCCGTCGGCGTGATCCTGTCCGAGGCCGAGCGGATGGCGGGCATCGTCAAGAAGATCGGCAAGATCACCAAGTACGAGACCACCGACTACGTCGGCAGTGCGCGCATGCTCGATCTCGATCGCGCGGCGGCGTCCGAGAGTGATCCGGCGATCCCGATGGCTGTCGGCGTCGAGGAGAGCCAGACCGGCGAGTTCGTGATCCCGCAGTCTCTGCGCGAGCCCGTCGACGAATCGGCGCCCGAGGAGATCACGAACGATCCCAGCTTCCCGCGCGCGAGCGACCTCGCCGGCCTCGGAGACAAGCGATGACGTGGTGGCGAGCGCAGCTCTCGAAAGGAGCAGGTCGATGACCGCGGAGCAGTTGCTCGCGGCGATGACCGCGCTCTCCGGCGAGCTGTCGACGCTGACCAGCGAGCCGCAGATGGTCGAGGCCGCGCTCGACGTGCTCGTCGAGCTGCTCCCCGATCGCGCGCTGTGCATTCGCATCCTCGATCTGCGCGGCCGCGAGCCGGCCCGTGCCTACGTCCGCGGCGCGAACCTGCGCGCCGGCGTCGTCGACGAGGGCGTCGCGCTGCCCGAGGCCGCGCTGGCGCGGGCCAAGCTCAAGAGCGCGGTCGCCGCGAGTGCGCGCCTCACCGTGCGCGAGCGCTGGGACTCGCCGTTCACCGGTGTCGCCAGCGGCTTCGTCGTCCCGCTGGTCACCGCCGGCGAGCTCTACGGCGTGCTCGATGTCGGCTATGCACCGGGTGCGGACGCGCGCGCCGCCGACGAGCCCGCGGTGCGAAACCTCGCCGCGCAGCTCGCGATCGCGCTGCGCACGCTGCGGCTCCAGAGCGATGCGCTCGGGCTGCGCGATTATCAGGCGCGCCTGCTCGAGAGCGCGAACGCGTTGATCCTCGGCATCGATCGCACCTGGCGCATCACCGTCTGCAATCGCGCACTGCTCGAGCTCACCGGGTTCTCGCGCGACGAGGTGCTCGGCCGCGATGTCCGCGACTTCATCTCGAGCGATCAGCGCCAGTACCTGACCAGCGCGTTCGCCGCCGCGTTGCTCGGCCAGCATCACACCGCGGTGACGGTCGCGCTGCCCACCCGCAAGGACGGCACGGTGCGCACCGTGTGGTCGATCGCGCCGGTCGGTCGCGTCGGTCAGGTCGGTGGACCGATCGATGCGGTGGTCGCGATCGGTCAGGATCAGTCGAAGATCGAAGCGCTCCAGCAGCAGGTCGTGCGCGCGGAACGCCTCGCCACGCTCGGCGAGCTCGCCGCCGGCGTCGTCCACGAGCTCAACAACCCGCTGACGTCGATCACCGTCTACGCCGAGTACCTGGTGCGCAAGCTCGAGTCGCAAGGTGCCGAGGAGTCCGATCTCGAGAAGCTGCGCCGGATCGGGGCGAGCGCGCAGCGCATCCTGCGGTTCTCGCGCGATCTCGTGCAGTACGCGCGGCCGTCGGGCAAGGAGCACGAGCCCGTCGATCTGTCCGCGGTGGTGCGGCAGTCGGTGTCGATCTGCGAGCACCTCGTCGAGCGCGGTGGCATCGAGCTGACCGTCGAGGTCGATCCCGAGCTGCCCGTGATCCAGGCGGTCGCCGGCCAGCTCGAGCAGGTGCTGATCAACCTGATCACCAACGCGGTGCACGCGATCGAGGGCGCCGGCGCGGCGGGAAAGGTGATCGTGCGCGCCGCGGTCGACAGCCCGTCGACGGTGCTGCTCGAGGTCGCCGATTCCGGCCATGGCATCCCCGAAGAGGATCGCGCGAAGATCTTCGAGCCGTTCTTCACCACCAAGCCCGATGGCAAGGGCACCGGCCTCGGATTGCCGATCGTGCGCGGGATCGTCGAGCAGCACCGCGGAGAGATCACCGTGGGGCGATCCGATCTCGGCGGTGCGACGTTCCGCGTCATTTTGCCGGCGCTCTGATCACTTCGGGCCAAACGCACACAGCTCGTCGGGAAAGTGATGATCTCCTTTCGTCTGCTAGCCGGACAGAAAGCTTGCTCGATCGATCGCGATGAGTAATCTGAGCGTCGCAATGAAGCCCGAAGTCCTGCTCGAGCTCCTGGAGAACGCTGCCGAGCAGCTCGACATCCGCGTCAGCTACGAGGCACTCCAGAGCAGTGTCGCGGTGGGCCACGGCGGCCTGTGCAAGGTGAAGGGCCAGTTCCGGATCATCATCGACAAGCGCGCCACCGCCGAGGAGCGGGTGGTCACGCTCGCCACCGCGCTGGCGAAGTTCGATACCAGCGAGCTCGAGCTCGCCGACAAGGTCCGCGAGGTCATCCGCACGTACGAGTCGTCTGCCAAGCACCGCCAGACGGCGGCCTGAAGATCTCGCGCCACGCCAGCGAGCCGCAAGGCGAGCAAGTACCCCTGGGGTATAACTGGCGCATGCGATCTCTGCTCGTCTTGCTGGCCCTTGCGGCCTGCGGCAAGTCCGAGCCAAAGCGCGATCTCGATCTCGATCTGATCGAGGTGCTCGGCGCCAACATGCGGACCGACACCGTCGGCGGTGGCGAGTTCACCGACACCGCGACGTTCGTCCTGGTCGACGCGAAGAACCGCGCCACCGAGGGCGCCTACGTCACGCTCGGCGGCGAGCTGGTCGACGACGGCGGCGCGAAGGTCGGGGATCTGATGATCCAGTCGCTGTGGATCCCGGCCGGCGAGACCCGCACGTACGCGCTCGTCGACACCGAGCGCAAGGCGCGGCCAACCGCCACCAGGGCGCGCGCGAAGGTCCGCGGCGCCAGCGTGTTCCCGCCGCCGCTGGCTCGGATCGAGGAGATCCACACGTTCGACGATCACGGCCAGCTGGTGATCCAGGCCTACCTGGTCAACGATGCCCCCGGTGACGGCACGGTGATGGTGGTCGGCGTGTTTCACGATGCCGGGGGGCGCCCGCTGACGCGCCCGTTCAACGTCGTCAAGATCGGTGGCAAGCCGGCGGCGACGCCCGGTGCGATCACGACGGTGGTGCCCGGCAACTGTCCCGACGCGGGCGAGAACCGGCTGCCGCTGACCTCGAAGTGTCCGATCCAGTTCGTCGGGCCGCCGGGCGCGAAGCGCGGCACGATGTTCGTCGGCGATACCGTCTACTGATCAGACGCGATTGATCAGGCTGCTCAGGTACGGATCGTTGGCGACCAGATCGCCGAGCAACTCTCGGAGCTCTGCGCGTTCCGTCGCACCGAGCTCGGGCCCGGCGGTGGCATCGACCAGCTTGTCGATCGCCTCGTGCGCCGACAGCTTGCCGGCGGCGATCTCGGCGGCGAGCTTGTCGACCATCGTCGAGGCGGCGGCATCGGCGGTGGTGGTGGACTCGGGGCTATCGGGGCCATCGGGGCCATCGGGACCATCGGGACCATCAGGACCACTCGGACCTCCGGGTCCTTTGGGTCCAGTGGGGCCACCGATCGTGCTCATGACGGCCCGACCTTAGCAGAGAGGGTGTGCATGGACGGCCCTATCGCGTCTCGCGCGAAGAGTTGCGTGAAAAAATGCGCCGTCGGGAAGGCGTAGCGTGGCGGAATCGCAACGCTGGCAAACCGCGGCCCGGGACCGGATGGATCGCTCCGCGTGTGGTAGCGTGCCCGCCGTGGCAGGCCCTGTTGTCCGGCTGCGAGACGTCACCAAGAGTTATGGCCAGGGGTCGGCGCAGACCCAGGTCCTGCGCGGCGTCTCGATCGATGTCGAGCGCGGCGAGCTGGTTGCCCTGGTCGGGCAGTCCGGCTCGGGCAAGTCGACGCTCCTCAACATCATCGGCGGCCTCGACATGCCGAACTCCGGCGAGGTCGAGGTGCTCGGCGTCGATACCCTCAAGGCGGGCGACACCAAGCGCGCGAACCTGCGGAACCAGAGCATCGGCTTCGTGTTCCAGGCGTTCAACCTGCTCGATCACCTGACGTGCCTCGGCAACGTCACGATCCCGGCGGCGTTCTCGCACGGCGCGAAGGAGATCGAGGAGCGCGGCCGCGAGGCGCTGCGCCGGGTCGGGCTCGCCGATTACGCCCATCGCTATCCCACCGAGCTATCGGGCGGCCAGAAGCAACGCGTGGCGATCGCCCGCGCGCTGTTCGGGGCGCCGTCGCTGCTGCTGTGCGACGAGCCCACCGGCAACCTCGACTCCGAGACCGGCAAGGAAGTGATCGACTTCTTCCGCGAGCTCAACGCGAAGGACGGCGTGACGCTGATCATCGTCACTCACGAGCGTCGCGTGTCGAGCGTGGCCAAGCGCGTGATCGCGATGCGCGACGGTCAGATCGTCGAGACCACCGACGAGGAGCTCGCGTCCACGAAGGGTGGTCCATCGTGAAACGAGTGTCCGAACCACGAGTGTGCCAACCACGAGTGTGCCAACAATGATGCCAGCGAAGAATTTGCTCGGCATGGTGTTCAAGAACACCGTCCGCAGCAAGCGCCACTTCATCCTGTCGGCGTTCGGCATCGTCATCGGTATCTGGTGGTTCGTGCTGTTCCTCGCACTGACCCAGAAGGCCGGCACGGTGCTCGAGACGATCTTCCCGCTCGACGAGGTCCAGGTCGTCGCGCCGCGCGTCTCGCTGCTCGGCAAGGACGCGAGCAAGCGCCTCGACGACAGCACCGTCGCGCTGATCGCGGCGCGTCCCGAGGTGGCGAGCGCGGTGCCGCGCATGAACCTGGCGTTTCCGGCCGCCGGCCGCGGTGACTTCGAGGGCACCGATCTGAAGTTCGAGGTCGGCGGCTTCGCCGATGGCGTCGATCCGAAGTACGTGCGCGAGGCAGCCGAGGCGGAAGCGAAGAAGGCCGAGAACGGCGTCGACAACAAGCGCATCATCGAGCTGTTCCGCGACTGGGAGCCGGTGAAGGACCCGGCGCACGACATCGCGTGCACGCCGCCGCCGCGCGATCCGAAGGAAGACATCATCCAGTCGCCGGGCAAGCGGCCGGAGAAGGAAGAGCAAGACGACGGCGGCTGGGGCCCGCAGATTCCGGATCCGAACGCCGGCAG
>JAEYYY010000227.1 GCA_023430775.1 Pseudomonadota bacterium | reverse complement strand
CGATCGCGGAGAGGCGGCCAGCGATGCCGTCGAGGAGCTTGCCGCGGCGTGCGGCGAGCACGAGGCGATCGCGCGCGCGCGTCCAGCCGACGTAGAGCACACGCAGCGCTTCGCGATGCGCCTTGTCGACGAGGATGGCGTGCGCGGGGCTGTGCTCGATCGCCGTGCGCACCGGACCATGCTGAGCGGACGGATAGGGGGAAGGCCAGCACCGGATCCATCGACCACCGAGCGGATCGGCGATGTCGAACGACGTACGATCGGTGAGCACGTGGACGCCGAACGTGGTCGGCGCGCGCATCGTCTCGAGACCGAACAGGATCGTGATCGGCCACTCGAGGCCCTTCGCGCGGTGCCAGGTCGAGACGGTCACCGCGTCTTCACCGGCCAATAGGGCCTGGCGGTCGGTTCGCACGCTCGCCCAGTGGGTCGTGCTCGGCGCGAGGACCTCGAACCTGCGCAAGAGACCGACGAGCGTGGGGGCATCTCCGGACTGGCCCGAGATGCGGACGTAGGATGCCGCGTGTGAGCGCAGGGCATCGAGGTTCGCGACGCGCTGCGCGGTGTTGCCCCAGCCTGCGCACAACTCCCGGAGACGCGTGGCGGTGAGGATGGCGTCGATCGCGGCGACGGGGCCCAGATCGCGCCCGGTGTCACGGGCGGCGAGGATGCTCGCGACAGCGGGGTCATCGCGGAAGGCGTCGCGGCCCGGCGCGGCGAGGGCGCGCGCGACGAGGGCCTCGAGGTTGGTCGGATACGAGATCGTGCGCGCGAGCGAAGCTGCCGCGACGGCGTCGTCGGGATCGATCCACAGCGCGAGGCCGTGGAGGACGACCTGCGCCTCCATGGTGTCGAGCAAGTGCATGCGCGGCACCACCGCCGGGACCGCCAGTGCGCCGAGCGCATCGGCGATGGCTTGACACTGCTTGTTGGTGCGGCACAGGACCGCGACGTCACGAGGGCGAGCTGGCCGCACGGCGTCGCTGTCGCGCACGGACCGATCACGCGCGGCCAGCAGATCGCGCACCTTTGTAGCGACCGCTGCGGCGCGTCCGCATTCGTTGTCGGTACCGTCGCCTCGATCTAGATCGAGCGGCCAGTACTCGAGGACCTCCCCGAGGCTGGCGGGCTCCGCGGTAGATGCCGCGACGATCCGCGTGCGCTCCTCGGGCATGCCCTGACTCGCGAACGCGCGCGCGAAGATCTCGCTCGTCACGCCGACGAGCGCGGCGCGGCTGCGATAGGAGGTACGGAGCGTGTCCAGGCGACCTCGCCCGATGGTGTTCGCGGCCTGCTCGACGAGGTCGGCGTCAGAGGTCGGCGAGGTCAGCGCCTCGATCGCATCGTCCATCAGGGACGGATCGGTCCCGCGGAAGCCGTAGATCGCTTGTTTCGGATCGCCGACCCAGATGGTCTCGGTGGCGAGGGTCGCGAGCTCGAGGAACAGCGCGAGCTGGATCGGGCTGGTGTCCTGGAACTCGTCGACGAGGAAGAGATCGATCTGGCCGGCGAGCGCCTCGCGGATCTCGGGTCGACGAAGCAGGTCGAGTGCGAGGCTCTCCTGGTCGACGAAGTCGATCACGGCATGGGTGCGCTTGTGGGCCTGGTACGCCGCGAGTGCGTCGGCGGCGATCTCGAACTCGAGGTTGATCAGGCGATGCAGTTCGGCGCGGAGCCGCGGGTGCGCGGCGTGGCGACTCGCGACGTGCTGCACGGGCGCGGCGTGGGCCAGTGACTTCTTCGCTGGTAGTTGCTTTGCCAGATGAGCCCAGCCGCCCCACGCGAGCCCGCGTGCGCTCGCGAGATCGAGGGCGCTGCGCTGCAGGCGCACGACGTAATCGGCGGTCCTCGCCGTGCGATCGGTTTCGACGTCGATCGCCGCGAGTGCGCCGGCGACCGTGATTGCGAGGGCGCCATCGAGATCGTCGGAGGTCACCGGGCCCAGACACGCATCGAGATCGTGGAGCGAGCGTGCGGCGCAGCCGGGGAGGTCGGTGGACGACAGGCCATTCGCCCGCGCGGCCTCGACCAGCTGTCTCACGTCGTGGCGCCAGTCGCGTTCGGGATCGAAGCGCGCCTTGAAGCTGTCGAGCTCTGCGGCGCGCTCCTCGGTGACCACGCGCACGAGCGCACGACGAAACTCCGCGTCCGCGGCGACCTCGTCCAGCACGCGCATGGCGGGAGACAAGCCGAGCTCGAAGGCGTGGTCGACGAGCAGCGAGCCACACACCGCGTTGACGGTCCCGATCCGAGCGGCGAGGAGCTGGTGTGCTTCGCGGGTGCGTCCACTTTGGAGCAGCCGAGTGCGAGCGCGCTCGACGAGCTCCGCCGCGGCCTGGGTCGTGAACGTCATGGCGACGATGCCCTCGGGGCGCGCCCGGCCGGCGCCGATCGCATCGTCGAGCTCGCAGGTCAAGCGGAAGGTCTTTCCGGTGCCGGCACTCGCGGTGATGACCCGGATGTTCACCTTCCACCTCGGGCGCGTCGCCCGCACACGCCACCGAGATCGCAATGGGCGCACGGCGGCGCGATGCGCAGGACGCCATCCTCCAGCCGCGACGCCGACACGTCGTCGACCGCGCCCGGTGCGACGAGCTGCTGGGTTGCGAGCTCTCGCACGCGGTCGTGGATCGCTCGGCGCGTAGCCTCGAGCATGTCGCCGACCGAGTGCGGTGCGTTCATTGTGGCGAACGGCAGCTCCGGACCGCGCGCGGCGAGGAGCCGCTGGTCGCGCACGATCAGATAGGCCGCACCGGGAAGCGTGGTGATGCGCGCCAGCTCGGCGTAGATCGCCAGCTGGATCGCGGCACCCGCGACCAGCCGCGATCGGCTCGCCGAGGCTCCCCACTTGAGGTCGAGCACGTGATCCGGGTTCGCGAGCACGAGGTCGGGTCGACCGGTCACGGTCGCCGTGCCGATCGCCCCGGTCAGCTCGAGCTCGGTGCCACGGAGCGTCGCGCCCGTCTCGGCGAGGAGCTCGGCGATCAAGCGGGCCGCGGCGACGACGACACGCCGGATGGATGCACGGTCGGCCTGGTGATCGGGAAGCCACAAGGTCTCGGCGATCGCGGGCAGCTCGTCGTCGATGACGGCGGCCCGGTGCGCCGCCATCTCGGGCGTCAGCGCGCCGCTCGTGAAGACCCTCGCAAGGACGAGGTGCGCGAGCTCACCGAACAGCAAGGGCGAGGGCGCAGCCGCCGCACGACTCATCCCGATCCACAACTTGCCCGCATACCGCAACGCGTATGCGAGCGAGCAGCCGAGCAAGGTCTCGAGGCTCGACGCTGCCTCCGTCGTACGCAGCCCGATCGCCGCGGGTGTCGTGACGGCGTCGGTCGGCAGAGGTAATTCGCGCGCTGCGCTGCGCTCGCGCCGAGCTACCACGCCCGACAGCGTCATCCGTGGGACGCGAAGGCATGCGGCTCCATCGGGACCGGACGCAGCGACCAGCTCGTCCCACATCGGATGCGGGTGGCCGGCGTCGCCTCCCTCGTCGGTCTGCGGGCAGACCAGGACCAGCGTCTCGCTCGCCTGCTCGAGCGGGCGACGCCATCGCCGCGCCTCGTGCATCATCATCTCGCCAGGATCTGGCGGCGACACGCCCGCTGCGAGGAAGGCTGCCCTCTCGATCGGCGTCAACCTCACGTGTGGCGCGATCGGCGCGCGCGCACGCGTGAAGTCCCACCAGATGATCGCGTGTGCTGGACCGAGCACGGCACCGGGTTCGGCGACCGAGGCGACGCCGAGCTCGGCGCTCGGGCCGCTCGCGACCGGACTCTCGAGCTCCGCGCACAACCTTCGGAGCTCGCGGCGATCGATCGGATCAACGCCGTAGCGGGTCGTTGCAGCTGCGACTCGATCGGCGAGCGCGATCGTCTCGAGCAGGCTCGGCTCGCTCGCTGCGCGGCCGCGCGCCCACCCCGCCAGCGCCTCCAGTCGGGATCGCAGCGCCGTCAAGGGAAGCGGCGAGCCGCGTCTCGTCGCCGGTGCCAGGAGCGCGTCGAGCCTCGCGCGAATGGTCTCTCGCCTGGCGCTCGCCGCGGCTTGACCAGCATCCACACCGTCGGCGATCGCGTCGAGGCCGGCCTCCATTGCCTCGCGCCACAGGATGGATCCACGTCCGGGGTACTTCGCGAGTGCCGAGCTCAGCCGGCTCGCGAGCAGACGTGGCACCGGTCCCGGATCGGCACACACCAGCGCATGAAGCTCGCGCGCGTCCATCGGTTCGAACGCGGTCTCGATGCACAGGCGGACGAGCGCTGTCGAGGCCGGGCAAGGGATGTCCGCACCGACCCGGCCGATCCCGTGACGGGCCAGCGCGTCGTCGAGGAGGGCGTCGGGTCCGACGATGACAACTCCGTCGAGATCGTGTCGCGCGGCGAGCGTCCCGGCGACCTCGTCGGCTGCCGCGAGCACGCCGTGCGCACGGACGATCTGCAACGATCCATCGCCGGTCGGCGTGAAGCTTTTCCCGCGGGACGCCGCGAGGTCACCGGCCGCAGAATGAGGGGCCAGCGGCTGGAAGCGGATCTCGACACCGCTGCGCTCGACCGCGGCGAGGGTCTGTCGCCACAGCGGCGACAACGCGGTGATCGGTTCGAACATACGGATCGCGGCGATCTCGACGTGGCTCCGCGCCGAACGTGCAATCACGCGATGAAGGCGATCGGGGATGCCCGGCGGGAGATCGCGCGTCGCGGCCCACAAGGCGTCCCAGCGATGGCCGGTGGGCTCGCCGCGCCAACCCCACAGAGCGAGCAGATCGCGATCGCGGAGTAGGCGCTTTGCCGTGGCGATCGGATCCGCCTCGAACGAGCGTGTCCACGGGCCGGGGAGCCCGCGAAGCACGCGCGCGAGATCGATCTCGCGGTCGAGACG
>JAEYYY010000182.1 GCA_023430775.1 Pseudomonadota bacterium | reverse complement strand
GCATAGATCGAATCGAGCACGTCGCGACCGATCCCGCCGGAGATGATCACCAGCTCCTCGAGGACCGGCAGCTCGATCGTCCCGAGGGTCACGACGCCACTGCGCACGACGAGCTTCTTCAACCCCGGCACCGCGCGATACAGCGGCGACAGGTCGCCGGTGTGGCTCCAGTTGAGCTCCATCTCCTCGCTCATGAAGTCACCGAGCGTCAGCGTCTGCAGCGTCGGCAACTCGCGCTCGCCGATCACCTCCGCGATCTCGTCGTAGTTTTTGTCCTCGAAGTCGACGACACCGACGGTGAGCTCGCGCAGGAATCGACACGACGGGTGATCGAGCATCGCGGCGAGCGCCTCGGGAACCTCGAGCGGCACGTCGTCGTGATCGTTGCTGATCCACAGCGCCTGCAAGTAGCCCCAGCGCCAGCACGTGGCGCCACCGAGCCCGCCACCCTCGAGCCGCTTCGGCGCATCGGCGAGCCTGCCGTAGAAGTGGCGCGCGTGCCTGGCGAGGAACCGGCTCGCCGGAAACTCTTGCTGCCCGTGCTGCAGGACGATCAGCTCGCCGCGCGGATCGCCCTGCGCCTGCAGCCAGTCGGCGTAGACGAGGTAGGCGTCGGGGCGATCGATGTCGGCGTCGATCGCGGCCTCGAGCTCGGGATCGCGCGCGTGCCCCTTGCCCTGGATCGCCTTGCCCGATGGCGCTGCGGGCGGCGCATCGGGATACAGCGCGTTCGTCAGCTCGCGGATCGCCAGATCGGTCGCGGTGCCGCGCTCCTCGGCGATCCACGAGCTCTGCGGGCCGACGACGTGGACCTCGTACTTCGTCGGGTGGACGAGCAGCGTGCAACCACCGTCCCTGAGGCCGACCACCGCCACGTTCGGCGGCGGCGCGACGGTCAGCTGACGCCGCGCTTCGCCCCGACCGGCCTCGTCGAGGAGCTCGAACCACCGCGCACCGCACTCGACTCGCATCCAGTCGATGCGCTGCACGAGCGCGCCACTGGGAATCGCGTCGCCGGAGCTCGGACACAGCCACAGCTTCGCCCCGCCCAGATCGATCTCCAGCGCAGGGCGCGCGACCGCGAGCGCTCGCTTGCACGCGGTGCACGCGGGCACTTCGCCCTCGAAGACCTCGCCGCAATGCGGACACTGATACCAGTTGTCGCCGAGCGCCTCCGCCGGCTTGCCGCCCGACATCGGCGCGGTGCCCCTCGCGATCGAGACCGCACGCTCGGCGATCGCACTCAGCGCCGCGACGTCGAGCTTTCCGCGCCGATTGCTCTCGAACAGATCGGACAACAGCTCGCGCGCGGCATCGGTGACGCTGGCGGACGCGCGCTCGAGGGCACGCTCGACGGCGGCTTGCGGAGTCATGACGAGATGGTGCCCTATCGGCCCGGCAGGTAGTGCACCTGCCCGAGCGCCTTCTGCCACGCCGGCGGCGCCTCCGGCCAGCCGGCGAGATAGCTCTGGAAGCTCGCCCCATCGTCGAACACGCCGTTGACCCACCACAGCCAGCGATCGCGATCGTCGGCGGTGCTGTCGTAGTCGACGCCTGACTTCGGCTCGTGACCGCCGAGCCACGGCGGCGGCAGCGTGCCGGTCGCGGCGAGCGTGCAGATCAACGCCTCGAGCCCACCGTGCGCCCACGCTGGATCGGCGACGCCGGTGCGCGCGGACCACTCGACGCGCGCCCACTCGTCAGGCACCGGCGGCTGGGCATCGAGATAGCTCGCGCGATCCGTGCACTCGGTGGCGAGCCACCGCGACCACCAGCCAAGCTCGCGCGGGTAGTAGCGCAGCGCCGCGTGCAGCGTCAGGTCGCTGCGCCATCCCCACGGCGCGACCATGCCGCGCGGCTCTGCCATCGCGTTGGCGACGTACACCGGATACGCGATGTCGTCGTCGACCAGCCCTTCAGCCTCGATGCGGTCGTCCCACGACGAGCGTGCTTCGTCTTCGTCGTCGTCTTCGTCGTCGTCACCTGCGAGCCGAGACAGCCAGCTCGCGATCCAGCGCTGCCACGTGCGCGGTGCAGCTGGATGGCGATGGAGATATGCGATCGCCGCGTCGACCGTGGTGATCGCGGCGTCGACGTAGTTGCCCCACTCGATCTGATAGCTCTCGCCGACACCCATCCGCCAGCCGATCGAGCCCGCCCGGATCCACGGGAACCGCGCCCACGGTGGTTCGAGCTCCTCGACTCCAGCGCACGACATGCTTACTTCTGGTGCAACCTGGCGATCGCGTCGAGCAGATCTTCGGAGCGAAACGGCTTCTGCAGGAACCCCGTCGGCGGGTCTGCGAGCTGCGCCGCGCGACTGCGCTCGTAGCCACTCATCAGGATGACGCGGACGTCGGCGTAGATCGCGCGCAGCTCGCGCATCACGTCGATCCCGGCCATGCGCGGCATCGTCATGTCGAGCAATACGCCGGAGAACGACGCCGGGTCGCGCCTGAACATCTCGATCGCATCCTGCCCGCCGTGGGCGGTGGCGACCGCATATCCCTCGAGCTCGAGGATCTCCTTCACCGCGACCACCACGATCGGCTCGTCGTCGATCACCAGCAGGCGCCTCCCCGGTTGCGCCACCTGCTGCGCGACCGCGGCACCGACCGCGACCGGAAAGTGCACGCTACACGTGGTGCCCTGGCCGGGTGCCGACCGCACGAAGATCGCACCACCATGCGAGCGCACGATGCCGAGGACCGCGGCGAGACCGAGACCGCGACCGGCGATCTTCGTCGAGAAGAATGGATCGAACATCCGCGTCACCGTGTCCGCCGACATCCCGCGGCCGGTGTCGGTGACCTCGACGTGCACGTAGGGTCCGGGGCGCGGTGGCTGCTTCGTGCAATCCGCGTCGAGCTCGTGCGCGGTGAGGTCGCGCACGCCCGTCGCCACGGTGATCGTGCCTTCCTGACCATCGAGCGCATCCGAGGCGTTCGTGATCAGGTTCATCACCACCTGCCGCAGCTGCGTGGGATCCGCGGCGATCACCGGCACCGGGCTGGCGAGCTGGGTGCGGACGGTCGCGTTCTTGCTCACCGACGCTCGCATCAGCTGCGCGAGCTCGTGCACCACGTCGGTCAGGTTGATCGCCTCGACGGTGACCTCGCCGCGCCCCGCATACGCGAGCATCTGCCGGCACAGCTCCGCCGCGCGCATCGCCGCCACGCGGACCTGCTCGATCGATGCGCTCGCTGCCGAGCCGGGACCGAGCTTGCGCAGCGCGATATCGGCATTCGTCAGCACGCCGACCAGCAGATTGTTGAAGTCGTGCGCGATGCCTCCCGCGAGCAGACCGAGACTCTCGAGCTTCTGCGCCTGGAGCATCTGCGACTCGAGCGCGCGCCGCGCGTCGTCGGCGAGCTTGAGCGCCGTGATATCGGTCGCCACGCCGAGCACGTGACGGGCGACACCATCGGCATCGACCACGGGCCGCTTGATCGTCTGCAGGTAGCGCACGTTGCCCCTCGAGTCGGTGATCACCTCGATCGGGATCAACTTCTCCTGCTGCGTCTCCATCACCTCGAGATCGTCGCGGCGAAAGCCAGCAACCTCGTCGGCATTGGGGTTGAAGTCCGCGTCGGTCTTGCCGACCAAACCCTCGACGGTCGTGCCGTACGCCTCGGCGATCGCCTCGTTAACCAGCGTGAAATATCCCTGCCGATCCTTCACGAAGATGAAGCTCGGGTTGATATCGATCACCTGCCTCAAGAACCCCTGCGACGCGTCCACACGCCCACTCTACCGACTTCCCGATTAGCCATGACCCTCAAGTCGCGATGTTCTCGACCGCGCGACGTGATTTCACCTGGTTCCTCGGGGCACGAGCCTTGCCCCGCCGCAGCGCATGCGAGCCACGCACGCGATTTACATAGCTGTCATGTTCGTGGTCGTCTCGTCGGCGAGCGCCGATCCGACGGCAACCGTTTATGCCGGCGCCGGACGCTCGGCCTCGCCCGACTCATCGGGCGTCACCGGCTCCGTGATCGCAGGTGGCAGCGTGCGCTTCCCGCGTGGCACGGGTCCGTGGTCGACCATCGTGTCGTTCGACGCGCGGCGGATCTACGCCGAGGATCAGGTCCAGGTCGGTGACCACACCAGGGTCATGAATGCCCGCGGCTTCGGGTTGCGAGGGCTTGCTGGTGTTCGCGTGCAGTCGCGGGGCGTGGCGAGGGTATTCGCGCAGCTGTCGATCGGCCTCGAGCGCGACTCCGCGACATACGAGCAGACCGTGAGCCCCAGCCCACAGGTAACCCAGGAACATGCTTCGAGCTGGGGCGTCGCACTCGAGCCAGCGTTCGGGTTCTCGCTTCACTCGGGTCCGCTGGCGGTCGGCGTCCGCCTCGCCATCAGCTGGTCCGGCAGCGAGCCGCTGATGCCGGTCTCGATCCCCATCCAGCCGAGGAAGGTTCCCGACCTCTTCCTGACACTGTTCACCGACATCGGGCTCTAACGACGGCGCGGCGTCGCGAGCGCGATCACGTTGTTCGGATCGGGCTTCTCGCTCGCCGGCGCCTGGCTGTAATCACCGAACGGTCCATCGCGCTCGATCACCGCTGCCTTCACGCCCTGCTTGCCCGCGACGTCGATCCACTTCTTTGCATCCGGTGTGTTGCGCATCAGCCCGTCGAGGATCGGTCCGAGCACCTGCGTCGAATGCAGCCCCATGTTCTCGTACGCCTGATTGACGATCAGCTTCTGCGCGCACAGCTGCGACAGCGGAATGCTCGCCAGCTGATCCGCGATCGTCCACACGCGCTTCTCGAGCTCGGCGAACGGCACCGCCTCGTTGATCAAGCCCACCTCGGCCGCGTGCTTCCCCGATAGTGGCTTGCCGGTCAGTGCGTGCTCCTTCGCCTTCGTCAAGCCGAGCCGATAGATCCACATGCCGCTCAGGTACGCGCCCCACATCCGCGAGTACGGCGTCCCGATCTGCGCGTCCTCGCTCGCGATCACCAGATCCGAGCACAGCGCGTAATCGCTCCCTCCGCCCACGCACCAGCCGTGCACCTGAGCGATCACCGGCTTCGGGCTGCGCCAGAACGCCATGAACTTCTGCGTCGGAGCCAGCGCCTGCGCCGTCGAGAACACGAAGTCCTTGCCCGGATCCCACGCGCCGTCGGTCGTGATCGAGCTATCCCAGTGATGAAACCCGCCGCCGAAGTTGAAGCCGCCGCACAGCGCGCGCCCCGCGCCGCGAAACACGATCACCTTCACCTTGTCGTCGTGCACCGCCTCTCCCACCGCGCGCTCGATCTCGTCGGGCATCGGCGGCACGATCGTGTTCAGCTCCTCCGGCCGGTTCAACGTGATCGACGCGATCGCGCCGTCGACGGCATACACCAGGGTCTCGTAGCTCATGGCCGCGACGATACTCAGCAGCCGCGATGCATCGCCACGCCGAGCGCGACCTTGTTTCGCTTCGCCTCCGCATCGCGTTCGCAACGTGCGCGATCTGTGTACCAACGTTCGCTATCGGCGCTGTCGTACGCCGTGATCCGCCCCAGCCCCGGCGGCGAGCGGTGCATCACCAGCATCCCCGGCACGCTCTCGATCACCTGATACTGCGTCGCGCACGGCATCCCGAAGCCACCCGTCATCGGCTGCTTCCCCGGCGCTGCGATCACCCGCGTCGACGGTCCCGCCAGTCCCACCGTCGTCGTCGGCTCGGCGGTGAAGTGCACCTGATACGTCGTGATCGCCGTTTCAGCGCCGCTCCGCCGCCGCTGCTCGAGCACGGCAGGCTCGTCCGCGCGCTTCGGTGGCACGAGGGTCCACGCCTCGCAGGTCCCCTTCTCGACCAGCCAGTAGATCGCGGCGCGCTTCGCCACCAGCTCCGCGAACGTCGGCCCCTCGACCTTCCCCGCCGCCACCAGTCCGTCGGGAAGCCCGGCCTCGCGCTCCGGCCGCATCCGTCCGTTGCGCCGTCGCTCGCGTCCCTGCTCCCACTCGACGATCACCGAGCCGGGACACTGATCCGTCAACCGCGCGCGCTCCGCGAGCACGCCCTCGATCACCACGCCGTCCTCGCGCTGGCGCACGCGCATGCCGTGCTCGCCCTCCTCGACCACCTCGATGACGCCGCAGAACGTGTAACCGAGCTTCGCGCGATCGCTGCGCAACAGCTCCTGCCCCGCCTCCACCATGACCCGCCGCGCTGGCTCGCTGAATGCCCCCTTCACAGGCCTCGGCCCGAGCACACGTGCATCGACCCACGCCTTGACCGGCGTGCTGGCATCTCGGCTCGTCCACGCGAACAGCGCGACCAGCGCGCGACCGCCGCTGATCTGGGCGATGCCGACGCGTGCGCCGGGCTCGAGCCAGCCGATCGCCACGCCGTCCTCGATCAGCTCCGCCTTGACCTGCGCGTAGGCGAACCAGCCGACCTCCTCGCGTGGCGCCGGTGGCTCGCCGCCGTCCCACCGAACGATCGTCTCGGTGCCGTCCTCGGCGCGCTGAACGACCTCGACCACGGGCTCCTGCTTTGGAACCGGGGTGGCGTGCGGCTGCAGCATCGTCGGTGGCGGCGGCACCGGCGCGCCACATGCCACCAGGCCGATCAGCGCGAGCCGCCTCATCGGGTTCACTCTACCGCTCGGGCCCTCTTCCCCCCGCCAGGAGGTGTGCTAAGAAATGGCCCTCGTTGGTGCCATAGCCAAGTGGTAAGGCAGTGGTCTGCAAAACCACCATTCCCCAGTTCAAATCTGGGTGGCACCTCGAAGAGACCCCGCTTCCAGCGGGGTTCTCGCTTTTCGGGTGGTACACGAAGGGCATGTCCTTCGTGGCGCGCGACCTGATGGAACCGAACGTCCTGACGATTCCCGCGGCGATGCGCTTCCGCGAGATCCAGCACCTGCTCGTCCAGGCCGCCTGCTACGGCGCGCCGGTCGTCGACGAAGCCGGAAAAGTGATCGGCGTGATCTCGGCGATGGACCTGCTGCGCGCCGCCGATCAAGCGTTCGACGACGACCTCGATCCCGACGAAGGTGAAGACCCGAGCATCGACGACCTGACGGCCATCGAGCTCGCGACGCCGGAGCCGATCTGGATCTCGCCCGACACGCCCGCCCGCGAGATCGCGGAGCTGATGCGCGCGCAGGGCATCCACCGCGTGCTCGTGGGCACGAACGGCAAGCTCGAGGGCATGGTGTCGGCCATCGACCTCGGCCGCGCGATCACCTGAGCGTCACCTCGGCAGCGGTCCCGGCAC
>JAEYYY010000067.1 GCA_023430775.1 Pseudomonadota bacterium | reverse complement strand
GTGCCGGGCCAGCGCATCGGCGAGCGGGGACGCGGTCGCAGCCGGGGCGATGCCGGCGACGACCAGGACCGTGGCGAGTAGCCGTCTCACGCTGCTACGAACATGACACGGCGGCGGTAGAGTGGTTGCGGATGTCAGGGCCGACGAAGTACGCGGAAGTCCGCCGGATCCTGGAGCGCTACATCGTCGAGGTGGTCGAGGCCTACGCGCTGTGTCCGTGGGCGCGCGCCGCGCGGACCGGCGGCGAGGTCAGCGTCGAAGTGATCTTCGGAGAGCCCACCGACGAGGCGTGGCTCGCGGCGATCGATGCGGCGTTCGCTGCACCGATGACACGCGTGGCGATGATCGTCGCGCCGGAGCTCGGGCTCGACCTCGCCACGTTTCGCGCCGTGCGTGATCGGATCGCTGCGCAGCGATCGGCGTACGGCGTCGCCGAGTTTCATCCGCGCGCCGCACTCGATCTCGCGACGCCCGCGCGGCTCGTGCCGTTCTTGCGACGCTCGCCGGATCCGTTGCTCCAGGTGGTGCCGCTCTCGCTCCTGCAGAGCGTGCGCGCGAGCGAGGTTCCCGATCGCGCGCAGCAGGCTCAGATCCTGCGCGGGCTCGCGGACCCACCACGCGATGTCGCCGCGCAGATCGCCGTCGCCAATCACGCGACGGTCCGCGCGCAGCACGCCGCGATCGACGCGATCCTCGACGACATCGCGCGCGATCGCGACGCGGCTTACGCGCGCGTGGGACTTCGTTAGCCCGCGCCGATGATTCAGTGCGTACCGGTGACCGACATGATCGCCTGCGAGTCGCCGCAGCCAGTGCACACGTTCGCCATCGCGCGCGGCTCGTTGATCCCGCACTCGGTCGCCATCAAGTAGTTGGTGTGCTGGAAGGGCCCGTTGGTGGTTCCCATCAGGAAGCCTTCGCCGTCGTTGGGCCGATCGGTCGATGTGATCTCGACGATCAGGTTGCTGCCGGCCGGGATGCTCGCGGCGATCGGCGCATCGATCGTGATCGGCGTCTGCGTGTTGGCGACCGGTGCCGTGGTGGTGGCGAGGAACGTGGCGAGGCCGAGGTTGAGCGGCGCGTTGTCATCCGGCGTGCCGCTGTAGGTGCCGACCTTGACCGTCAGCGGCGGCTCGTTGTTCGCGAGCTCGACCGCGAAGCTCACCTTCGACACCGCGAACGCGCCGTTGATGCCCGCCTCGGCGAGCGAGTAGACGCGGTACCAGCTGTTCGCGTTGGTGCGGATGATGCCGCCGGTGCCGCCGTCGATCAGCGCGCACGCGACCGAGTTCTGCGCGGCGACCGTGGTGTTCGTTGTCTGCTGGAGCGTCGCTTCGACCGGCTCGGCTGGCGGGCCATCCGGGTCGACGGAGCCATCGTTATCGCTCGTGGGCGCGTCGGGGGTGTCATCGTCGCCACCCGACGGATTGACGTTGGCCGAGGCACACCCAGCGAGGAGCCCTACGGCCAACAACATCCTCATACAGCGGATGGTATCGGGCGCCGGGTAGCCCGTACAACGACAACTTCTGACGCGGATTCCGCCGCGTTGCTGGGGACTGTTGTCGACGGCGCAACCGCGCCAGATCCCTAGACTGCCAGGCGCAGCGCGTCGACGTGGATATCGAAAGGCGCCCGCTGGGCCAGCCGATCGTTGGCGGCCATCAGGTCCTCGACCGTGTCGATCTCGGAGGCGTACATCGAGCCGATGTCGACGCCGTAGAGCGTGGTGCCATCGTCGACGATCTGCTGGAACGACGCCTCGTAGTACTCGTTGACCAGGTTCTGCTCGCGGACGCGCGAGTGGAGGGCGGCGAACAGCTTCTTCGAGGTGGCGGCCGAGAACAGCTCGATGCCGACCGACTCGCCCATCGCGGTGCGGACGGGGACGTGCTTGCCGATCGCGAGGACGCGATCCTCGTTATCCGCGGTGACCTTGACCTCTTCGAGGCCGATGCCACCGACCGAGCGAACGGCGAGGCAATCGGGGCCGCGCGAGACCAGCTCCTCGACGACGGAGGCATCGAACACGACGTCGCCGTCGAGCAGGATGAAGCCATCGTTCTCGACGTGCTCGCGCGTGAGGAGCAGCGAGTACGCGTTGTTGGTGGCGCGGAAATCGGGGTTGGAGACGAAGGTGACGTCGAGGTTCTTGGGGAACCAGCTCGCGACGGCATCGCGAACCATGTGCTCGAGGTAGCCGGTGCCGATCACGAACTGATCGAAGCCGCAGCGGAGCAGGCTCGTCATCGTCCGGCGCAGGATCGGGACTCCTCCGACCGGCAGCAGGGTCTTCGGGGTGTCGTCGGAGTAGGGGCGAAGCCGCGTCGCACAACCCGCGGCAAGAATGACGGCCTTCACGGTCCCCCGCGTATGCAAAGGTAGTGCTCGTTACGCTTCAAGTACTTGGAACTACGATCTGTTCAACTTTCACCACATCGCCTTCGGGAGCGCGTTGGACTGCTCAAATCCTGTCACCGACCCGACATCGTCACGATTCGGAGGCGCCGGAAATCGCCGGGATCTTCCGAGTCATATACAAGTAGCAGCGTGACGCTGGACGCGATCGTGCTCGCCGACTCGAAGGAGGCGAACGTGGTGATCGCCGGTCTCACGGTTCGCGATCGCGCCGCGAAGATCGCGACCCGGCTCGGCGCCGACCGCGTGCTGGTCGTCAATTCCGAGCGCCAGCAGATCGAGGCGTGGCGCGCCGGCCGGACGTCACCCGTGCTGGTGATCCGCGCCGATCAGTTCGTCCACACGCCGCTGGTCGCCCCGCTGGTCGCCGCGATCCCCGACAAGGGGCTGGCGGTCGCGGTCGGTCCGAACAACGAATACGCCGGCGCGATGATCGCGAGCGGCGACGCCGCGGAGCGCGTGACCACCGCACTCTCGCGCGGCGAGGACGACGAGAAGATCGCGACCACGGCCGACACCCGGATCCCGCACGGCGACATCGCGCGCCACGCGATCCACACGCAGGAAGAGCGCCGCCGCGCGCACGCGATGCTCTACCGGATCCTGATCAAGCCGCAGGACAACATCATCACGCGCTATCTGTTCCGGCCGATCTCGTCGCGCCTGTCGCGCGTGCTGGTGCACCTGCCGATCACCGCGACGCAGGTGTCGATCGTCGTCGCGATCCTCGTCGCGCTCGGTTGCTGGATGACGCTGGATCCGCGCACCGAGATGATGATCGGCGGCGCGCTGGTGATCCTCGGTGCGTCGTATCTCGATTGCTGCGACGGCGAGATCGCGCGCGTCAAGCTGCAGGCCTCGACGTTCGGCGCGTGGCTCGACACCATCGTCGACGAGCTGTCGACGATCGGTTACCTGCTGTGCCTCGGCTGGCACTGCCACCTGAAGTACGGCCCGTTCTACTTCGGCGATCTCGGATTCGATCCGTGGATCGCCTTGATCTGGATCGGCCTCGCGACGTTCACGTGGTCGCTGGCGGGCATCTACTACAACATCATCGTCGGCGTCGGCTCGGCGAACTCGCAGGACTACGCGAGCCGGTTCGTGATCGTGCCGGGGCCCAGGCCGGGCACCGTCAAGCTCGCACCCAAGCCGTCCAAGGTGCGCGAGTGGCCGGCGTGGGCGAAGCCGATCATCGACTTCCTTCCCAACATCGTGAGGCGCGACTTCATCGTCTGGCTGGCCGCGGTCTACGCGGTGCTGGATGTGCCGCACATCTCATTCGCGACCCACCTCGCGGGTGGCGTGGTGTCGAGCATCGTCATCACGTTCGATCACCTGCATTTGCGGGCGATCCGCGCCAAAGCGATGCGCGAAGGCGAGCTCGTACGCGGCAAGTGACATGGCTCGTTAGCCCCCTGCGACGAATCAGACCCTTGACGGTTCGCGGACTTGCTCGCTACGGTTCCGTGTAGGTGCCGCGCCTGTTGTTGTCGCTGCTCGCGATGCTGGCCCTCGTGGTCCAGTCTGCGAGCACGTTCGCGTTCGCCGGCACCAGGGACGACGCGCACTGCTGCTGTCCGTCGAAGGAGATCTGCAAGTGTCACGAGCACGATGGCTCGTCGGACGCGAACATGAAGCGCTGCGGTGGCGGCGAGCACGAGGTGTTGCCCGAGCTCGCGGTGTCCACCGTGGTCGAACCGCCGGCGACGGTCGAGGTCGAGGTCGCTGCGGTCGACATCGAGTACGTGCTGCCGAGCTTCGAGACGATTCCCGGTAACGCACCGGAAAAGCCTCCGTTCTAGTGACGGTGCAGCAGTAACCGGTCACCAGTTCCGCAAATCCAATCGACTGCTCGTACTACGGGCAGTGGAGGCTCATCTGTCATGCAACGCGTTTCGCTCGCGGCGTTCGCCGCTGTTTCCATCGTTTCCCTGTCGGCCGACGCTCACATCTCCATCTCCAGCGGGCCGGCCTTCGCCAACAAGAGCGGCCAGAAGATCACCGTCGGCGTGAGCCACGGCTGCAACGACACCGACACGGTCAAGATCAAGGTCACGATCCCGTCGTCGATCACCAGCGTGCGCGCGCTGTACTCCGACTTCGGTCGGCCGAGCGTCGAGCGCGATGGTAGCGATTCCAACCCGGCCACCAACATTCGCTCGATCACCTGGACCAAGACCGACACCGCGCTCGAGGGTGACTTCGGGTTCTACGAGATCACGTTCCGCGCGAAGGTCGCCGACGTCCCGTTCTCGCAGATCCAGCTCAACGTCCAGCAGACCTGCGAGGACGGCACCGTCGAGGAATGGGATCAGCCCGCGACCTCGACCACCGGCAACCCGGCGCCGCTCCTCAAGGTGGTGCCGTCGCGACTGCCCGGATGGAACAAGGTGACGCTGACGACCGGCGTGAGCGTCGACGACCTCCCCGTGTACTTCAACGACGCGTTGATCGTCTGGAAGGGCAACGCGGCGTTCTCCACCAACGCGAACACGCGGGCGATGATCCTGGCGACGCCCGGCGTCACCGAGCTCGCCACCGCGCTCGCCGCCGGTGACGAGATCTGGGTGAAGTACTGATGCTGCGGGCGCTCCTGCTCGCCCTCGCGCTCGTCGCGTGTGGCGACAACAAGGCTCCGCAAACGCCGACGCCGTCGGACGGACCGCCCGCCGACACGCCGGTCGCGCCGACGCTCGGACCGTGCCTCGATCGACCCGATGAACCGCTTGCACCACCGAACGGTCAGCTGCCGTGCGACCTGATCTCGCCGGACTTCGAGGCGCAACCATGAGGGCGCTCGCGTTCGCGTTACTGCTCGCTGCCTGCGGTGACAACGACAAGGGTGCGGTCCCGGATCCCGACGCGCCGACGATCCCGCCCGACGGACCGCTTCCGGATCTGCCGCCGCCACGCGAGACCAAGACGTCGACCGTGCCGATGGAGGTCGGCGAGGTGATCGAGGCGAAGATGATCGGTGGGGCTGCCGACCGCGCCATCATCAAGCTCAACGCGCCGGCGATGGAGCTCGACTGGAACATCCACTCGCACCCCAACGGCACCACGATCAACGTGATCAGCCAGAACAACCAGATGATGGTGATCTACGACTTCGTGCCCACCGAGGAGGCCGAGTGGTTCCTGCTGCTGCGCAACAGCGGCCCGACCAACATGGATGTCGAGGTCGAGGTCGACCTCTACGGGGCCATGACCTTTGACTTTTTATGAGGTGCAACCCCAACTCCGGCTCGCTCGTATGACCTCCATGGTCAAGCCGCTGGTGGTCCTCTGCCTGGTGCCAGCCACGGCGCTGGCCGAGCACCACCATCACGGCATGGTGACGGGGCAGGCGGAGCAGGGGTCGTCGTTCGCGGCGGGGCTGTCTCTGGTCGCCGCCGAGTACGACACCATGGAGTACGGCGGCGACTATCAGGGGCTGGTGCCGAACGTGCGGTGGTCGCACGGTCGGTTCGGCGTCGCGGCGAACGTCGGCGTCTATCGCCTCGAGAAGAACGGGCTCGAGCTCCGCGGCGTCGGCGATGCCGTGGTGCACGGGCAGGCGAACGTGGTGACGCGCGGCAAGGCCACCGCCGGTGTCGCGCTCGCCGTGTCGGCGCCGACGGGCAATCAGCAGCAGGGGCTCGGCATGGGCCACCCGATGGTGATGCCGGCGGCGTACGGCAAGTGGGCGAGCGGTGGCGGCAGCGTCGACGCGTCGATCGGCTACGGCCGGGCGATCGCGGGCAGTGACACGCACGCGGGTCACGGCTCGGGCGCGCTCGTCGAGCCGATGAACTTCTCGGAGATGACGTTCACGGCGAGCGGCGAGCTCGTGCTCGCGAAGCAGCTGCACGCCGGCGCGCGGCTCAGCGGCGCGGTGCCGATCGGCGACGGCGCGTCGCGGATGATCGGCGGCGTCCGCGTCCTCTGGATCGAAGGCCGCGTCGACACCGCGTTCGAGATCCAGGCCGGGCTCGCCGGTGACCCGTTTACCCTTCGCGGCGTCCTCGAGACGGCGCTACGGTTCTAGCCGCCATGAAGCTCGCCCTCGCCTTGGTCCTCCTCGCCGCGTGCGGCTCCGACGCGCCGACGCCGACCGAGACCGTGTGCCCGTCGCCGGATCCCAACACGCTGACGTACGACAACTTCGGCCAGCGCTTCATGGCCGACTACTGCCTGCACTGCCACGCGAGCACGTTGCCGCGCGAGCAGCGCAATGGCGCGCCGCTGTTCCACGACTTCGACGAGCTGATCGGCATCGTCCAGGTCGCGAATCACATCGACGAGCAGGCCGGCATCGGCCCCGCCGCGTCGAACCACTTCATGCCGCCCGAGCGTTGTCCCGAGACGCCGGGTGGTTCACTCGCGATCGACTGCCCGCAACCCACCGACGACGAGCGCCGCCAGCTCGCCGAGTGGATCGCGTGCGAGGTCGATCGCCCTCACAACTTCTAGGACAACATGCGTCGTTCTCTCGTCCTCTGCTTCTTGTTCGCGTGTGGTGGTGACCCCGAGCCGATCCCGGTGTTCGGGCCACCGACGATGACCGAGTGCCCGCCCGGTGGCACCACGCTGACCTACGACAACTTCGCCAAGCAGTTCATGGAGGACTACTGCACGCGCTGTCACTCGAGTCAGCTCGTCGGTGCGGCACGTCAGGGTGCGCCCGACTTCCACGACTTCGACACCTACTTCGGCATCCGCGGCGTCGCCGATCACGTCGACGAGACGGCGGCGGCGGGCCCGGCGGCGATCAATCGCGGCATGCCGCAGGACGGCAACAAGCCGACCGACGAAGAGCGCTTCATGCTGGGCGAGTGGATCGCCTGCGATCTGCCCGAGTAGGGGCGATCGGGAACTGCGCGATCAGAACTGTTCGCGCGGTCGGCGGCGGCGGGATCCATGCAGGTGTTCGGTTCGCCCTGTAATGGGCGCACCAGCACTGCGTCGGGAAGTCATGAGTCCACACGCCCATCACCACGGACACGACCACGCCCCTCACGGGCAGGTCGTGGAACCCGCACAGAGCGCGATCGATCCGGTCTGCGGGATGACGGTCGCGGCGACCACATCGCATCGCACCACGCACGCGGGCCACGAGGTGGTGTTCTGCAGCGCGCGGTGCAAGGACAAGTTCCTCGCCGACCCGCAGCTGTATCTGGAGCCGGGGCCCGTCGCGGAGCCGGCACCTGCCGGCACCAGGTACACGTGCCCGATGCACCCGGAGATCGTGCAGGACGGTCCTGGCAGCTGCCCGATCTGCGGCATGGCCCTCGAGCCGATGATGCCGGCGCTCGATCAAGGGCCGGATCCCGAGCTGCGCGACATGTGGCGGCGGTTCCTGGTGGCAGCGATCTTCACCGCGCCGCTATTCGTGATCGTGATGGCCGACATGCTCGCCGTGGGCTTCCTGAGCGGCTCCACGCGCGTCTGGGTCGAGCTCGCGCTCGCGACGCCGGTGTGTACATGGGCGGCGTGGCCGTTCTTCGTGCGATTCGCCCGGTCGCTGAAGAACCGGCGCCTCAACATGTTCACGCTGATCGGGCTCGGCGTCGGCGTCGCCTTCGGCTTCAGTCTGGTCGCTGCGCTGGCGCCGGACCTGTTCCCCGCATCATTCAAGCATCGCGACGGCACGGTCGCGACGTACTTCGAGGCCGCGGCGGTGATCACGACGCTCATCCTCCTCGGTCAGGTGCTCGAGCTCCGCGCTCGCAGTCAGACCGGTGCCGCCGTTCGCAAGCTGCTCGGCATGGCCGCGACCAGTGCGCGCCGCATCGAGCGCGATGGCGAGGAGCGCGACGTGCCTCTCGAGACGGTTCACGTGGGCGACCGCCTGCGCGTGCGTCCCGGCGACAAGGTTCCCGTCGACGGGGTGGTGATCGAGGGCAAGACGTCGATCGACGAGTCGATGGTGACGGGCGAGCCGATGCCCGTCGAAAAGCAGGAGGACGATCGCGTGATCGGCGCGACGATCAATGGCACCGGCTCGTTCGTGATGCGGGCGCAGAAGGTCGGCTCGGAGACGTTGCTGTCGCGCATCGTCGCGATGGTGGCCGAGGCGCAACGGAGCCGTGCGCCGATCCAGAGGCTCGCCGACCAGGTGTCGGGATACTTCGTGCCGATCGTCGTCGCGATCGCGGCCGCGACCGTGGTGGTGTGGGCGCTCGTCGGCCCCGAACCGACGATGGGCCACGCGATCGTCAACGCGATCGCGGTGCTGATCATCGCCTGTCCTTGTGCGCTCGGGTTGGCGACGCCGATGTCGATCATGGTCGCCACCGGCCGCGCTGCCACGATGGGTGTGCTGTTCCGCAATGCCGAGGCGATCGAGGTCATGCGGAAGGTCGACACGCTCGTCGTCGACGAGACGGGCACGCTCACCGAAGGCAAGCCGCGCCTGGTCTCCGTGGAGGCCGCCGATGGGATCGACGACACCGTCCTGTTGCGTCTCGCCGCCAGCCTCGAGCGCGGTAGCGAGCACCCGCTCGCCGCGGCGATCGTCGATGGCGCGGCAACACGAGGGATCGAGCTGGTGGCGGCGTCGGACTTCGAATCGCTCACCGGTAAGGGCGTGCGCGGCACCGTCGAGGGTCGCGTCGTGGCGCTCGGCAACCGCGCATTGATGCGAACGATCGGCGTCGACATCACCAGCGTCGCCGACCGCGCGGAGGCTCTGCGCGGCGAGGGTCAGACCGTGATGATGGTGGCCATCGACGGCAAGCTCGGCGGCCTGATCGGCGTGGCGGATCCGATCAAGGCGAGCACCGCGAAGGCGATCCGCGCGCTTCGTGAAGAAGGCATGCGCATCGTCATGATGACGGGCGACAGCAAGACGACGGCGAACGCGGTGGCACGCAAGCTCGGCCTCGACGACGTGATCGCCGAGGTGCTGCCCGATCAGAAAGCCGATCACGTGCGCCGGCTGCAGGCCGAGGGTCGGGTGGTCGCGATGGCCGGTGACGGCATCAACGATGCGCCCGCCCTCGCGCAGGCGCACGTCGGCATCGCGATGGGCACCGGCACCGACGTGGCGATGGAGAGCGCGCAGGTCACGCTGGTGAAAGGCGACCTGCGTGGCATCGCTCGAGCTCGCACGCTCTCGCGCGAGACGATGGCGAACATCAAGCAGAACCTCTTCTTCGCGTTCGTCTACAACGCGGCCGGCGTGCCGATCGCCGCCGGGTTGCTCTATCCGTTCACCGGCTGGCTGATGTCGCCGATGCTCGCCGCGCTGGCGATGAGCCTCAGCTCCGTCTCGGTGATCGGCAACGCGCTGCGGTTGCGTCGAACGCCTCGCGCGACGACTCCCGCTCGGTGACGCGACGACGAGCGTGTCGCCCGGCCGTCGCAGGCGAGCTTTCCGAATACGCGGGTGCGGTGAAGAACGTGGCGTGGAACGAGGTCGAGCGCCGGCTCGCACGCGGCGATGCTGCGATGCGCGCGCTGCTGGCCCGAGCTCAGCCCTCCCGCTTCGGCGGATGTGGATCGCGCGGGTACAGGCGCACCATCCGGACGCGGCGCGACGACGCCTCGACGACCTCGAGCATGGTGCCATCCGGCGTCTTCAGCTTGCTGCCGATCGGCGGCACGGTCAGCGCGAGCGCCATGCAGAGCCCGGCGATCGTGGTGCTCTCGCGTGCGATCGGCAGCGCCAGATCGAGGCGCCGGTTGACCTTGCGCGTCGGCAACCAGCCGGGGATCAGCGCGCTGCCGTCGGCCTCGACCTGCATCGCCTCCTCCGGTAGATCGTTCTCGCCGAAGATGTCGCCGACCAGCTCCTCGACGAGATCCTCGATCGTCACCAGGCCGGCGGTGCCGCCGTGCTCGTCGACGACGATCGCGATCTGGGTGCGCCGCGCCTGCATCTCGCGGAGCACCGTCGAGACCCGCGCGCCGAGCGGCACGTAGATCAGCGGCCGCACGATGTCATCGAACGCGATCAGGTTCTGTTCCCAGGTCAGGGCGAGCACGTCGCGCGCGACGATGTAGCCGACCATCCGATCGAGGTCCTCCTCGAACACCGGCATCCGGCTGTGGCCTTCCTCGAGCAGCACGCGCTGGACGTCCTCGGCGGTGCTCTCGCGCGCGATCGCGACGATCCGCTCGCGGCGCACCATCACCTCGGAGACCGTGACATCGCCAAACTCCAGGGCGCGGGCGGCGATCTCGCTCGACTTGGCATCGACGGAGCCGGTCTTCGCCGCCTCGGCGACCAGCTCGCGCAGCTCGTCGCGCGACATCCGCGCCTCGGTGAACGACGTCTTGCTACCGAACATCCGCAGCACGACGTTCGAGCATGCCGTGAGGAGCCAGACGAGCGGCCGCATGACCCGGGACAGCCGCAGCAGCGGGCGTCCGATCAGCAGCGCGTAGGAGTTGCTGTAGCGCAGCGCCAGTGACTTGGGAACCAGCTCGCCGAGCACCAGCGACAGCATCGACACGCCGGCGACCACGAGCACCATCGCGACCTCGTCGGCGCTCCTGCCGAGCAACGGCTCGAGCAGCGGCGCCAGATCGCGGGCGATGCTGGCACCGCCGAGCGCAGCCGCCGCCGCTCCGACGACGGTGATGCCGATCTGGACGGTGGCGAGAAACCGCTCGGGATGCTCGCGCAGCTCGTGGACGGCACTCGCGCGGCGGTTCTGCGAGCGTGCGACGCCCTTGTTCGCGGTCAGCACCGCGATCTCGGCGCCTGCGAATAATCCGTTCACGATCACCAGGGTGAACAGAATCAACAGCTCCGGGAGCACCGAAACAGTTCAGCGCATCCGCAGCGAACGGCAACCCGCTCGCGAGCTACTGGTAACGCTTGATGATATGGAAACCGTAATCGCTCTGACAAACCCCGACTTCCTCGAGGTTGAGGCGGAGTCCGAGCTGGCGGAACTCGATCACGAGCTGCGCATCGGGCGTGACCTTGAACGGCGTGCCGCTCATCGCACTGCCCTTGTCCTCGGAGTGCTCCTTCATCAGCTTGTCGAAATCGCCGCCGGCCTTGATCTGGCCGAGCAGTGATTTGACCTCGTTCTCCGCATCGGTCTTGCTGCGCTTGGCGGCGCGCGGATCCTGACGGCCGCCGAACGCCTCGCCGAGGTCTCCCCACGAGATCAGGATGTGCTTGACCAGTGCGGTGTTCGACACCGGTTCGCGCTCGAGGATATCCGCCGAGACCACGGCGGACTGCGGGCCATCGAGATCGGGCTTGGCTCCGATCTTGTTGTTCATCGTCGGCCCGCCGGCGATTCCCGGCCCGCACGCCGCGAGCGCGATCGTCAGTAGCACCAGTAAGCGAATCATGCGCGCACGCTAACACGCGGATCGACAGCGAGCACGGCAGGACGGTTGCCCGTGCGACTCAGATCATGGATAACCCGCGCGTGCCAGACCCCAACGCCGACGTCACCCTCCAGCAGCTCGTCGACCTGCTGCCGCCGCGGATCTGGTACCTGACGTCGAACGGCCAGGACATGTGGTGCCGCCGCCCCTACGGCTTCCTGTTCTCCGACGGCGTGCGCGCCGAGTCGTTCGCGAAGGAGATGGGCAACGGCGAGGAGCTGTTCGCCATCGGCATCGATGCCGGCGCGATGATCTCCGACGAGATGCTGTCGGGTCTCCGCAACACCGCGGTCACCCGGTTGTTCATCGACCCGGAGATCGATCCGAACAGCGGCGACGTGTTCGGCAAGATCTTGCGGCTGTCTCCACTGACCTGAGCTACGCCAGGAGTGCGAGCAGATCCTCGCGGGTGATCGCGGTGGCGCCACCTGCCTCGGAGAGCGCGGCATCGGCGAGCGCGCGCTTGCGAGCCTGCAGCTCGAGGATGCGTTCCTCGACGGTGTCCTTCGCGACCACGCGATAGACCATCACCGGCTTGTCCTGGCCGATGCGATGCGCGCGGTCGGCGGCTTGATCCTCGACCGCGGGGTTCCACCACGGATCGACGAGGAACACGTGATCGGCGGCGGTCAGGTTGAGACCGGTGCCGCCCGCCTTGAGCGACAGCAGCATCACCGGCGGGCCAGTCTCGGCCTGGAACTCGCCGACGACCGCGCCGCGATCGGTGGTCGAGCCATCGAGGCGAACGAAGCCGATCGACTTCGCGTTCAGATGCGGCTCGATCAGATCGAGGAGCGACGTCCACTGCGAGAACACCAGCGCGCGATGGCCATCGGCGACCACGTCCTCGAGCGCCTCGATCAAGCGCTCGATCTTCGACGACGATTGCGGCGCGGCGCCAGAGCGGATCGCCGACGGCAGCAGCGCGGTGTGACACGCGGCCTGGCGCAACCGCAGCAGCGCCTCGAGGGCGGCCATGATGCCGCCGCCCGCCTCGAGCAGCTTGACGATGTCGCGCTGGGTCGCGGCGCGGATCGCGTCGTAGGTGACGCGCTCGTTGTCGTCCAGCTCGACATACATGATCGAGTCGGTGCGAGGCGGCAGCTCGCGCGCGACCTCGCCCTTCATCCGGCGCAACACGAACGGCCGGATCCGGTCGCGCAGGCGTGCGGCCGCGGCGGCGTCGCCCTCGTTGATCGGTTGACCCCAGCGATCCTGGAAGTCGGCGCGGCCGCCGAGCAGGCCGGGGT
>JAEYYY010000019.1 GCA_023430775.1 Pseudomonadota bacterium | reverse complement strand
CGCGTCACCCTGACAGCATGCAGCTCGCCAGCTCGGCGCGCGCGCGATGCAAGAGCACGGCGACGTGGCCGACCGACAGCCCGAGCTGCGCCGCGGCTTCGGCCCCCGACAGCTCCTCGAGCACGCGCAGCGTGACCACGCTCCTGTGCAGATCGCCGAGCCGCTGCATGCAGCCGGCGAGCTGTGCGGTCTGCTCGCGGGCGACGGCGGCATCGGCGGGTGTCCACTCGCTGGCCAGCCCGTCGATCTCCTCGTGCACCTTCGCCCGGTGATGCTTGCGCCGGGCATTGCGGGCGGCATTGCGGGCGATCGCGGCGATGATGTTGGCAGCGTCGTCGGGCCGGTCGCGCAGCGCCTCGAAATCGGCGCGGCCGATCAGCGTCTGGAACGCATCCTGGATGACGTCGAGCACGTCGGCCCCGGCGATGCCTTCGCGGCGCACGATCGCGGCGAGCCGGCTGGCCTGCGCGCGGGCGAGGTCACCGACCCAGTCGGCGCAGCAACAAGAGGGAGTCATCGAGAGGGAAGGTGTCGAGGAAAGAGAACCTTACAACCGAATCGCAAGTCCGCGAATTCCTAGTTTGGTTTCTCGAGGAGCGGGGCGCAGGTCGACACTCCGGCACCGACGATCCGGTGCGGGCCGTTCTCGATCACGAGCTGGTGCTTCCCCGTCTTGCGGTGCACCGCGTGGACCTCGTTGGCGTCGTCCACCGTCACGAACACGTAGAACACGTCGCCCCAGAACGCGAACGCCCAGCCGCCGACCTGTCCGGTCTTCCGAGGCAGGTCCCAGCGCCGGCCGATCAGCTTTCCCTTGCGATCGATCTCCTGGATGAAGCCGCGGTTGTTGGTGTCGGGGAAGTAGCCGTAGAGCCGGCCTTCTCCGGTGCCCGTCAGCTCGGGAGGGAACTCGCGCTGGACCGGGAGCTTGCCCTGCGGGACCCAGCGCGTCGGGAACACGCTGGTGTCGATCGTCGCGAGCTCGGTGCCACCGTACTCGACGACGTAGAGCTTCTCGGTGGTCGCCTTCGGACCATCGGAGACGAAGCCCATGCCGAACTTGAGCTCGGGGGCGCCCTCGGGCCGACTCGCCTCGTGGAAGCAATGCGCGTCGAGCAGCGAGGCCTGGTGAAGGACGCCGTCGTTGTAGCCGACCCACGCGATGCCGGTGCGATCGACTGCCATCGAGTTCGGCCCGACGCGAGATTCGCAATCGAGCGCGCCGATCGCGCGGAACGGATCGCGAGGGAGCTTGCGCGGGTCGAAGCTGAGCAGCTGGCGGTCGCCGTCGACGAGATAGATCAGCTCGACGTCGTTGGCGCCGCAGGTGTCGACGCACGCGCCCTGCTTGCAGCCACCGCGGCACGCCGCGACCTTGCGCATGCGGTGGCCGTCCTCGCACATCAACACGTCATCGCCGTCGCAGACCGCTTCGCCGGCCTTGCAGGTCGGCTTGGGCTCATCGAGTTGCACCGGAGGTGTGGCGACGACCGGTGGCTCCTTGTTGGGGGGAGCGGGGTCGCGACTGCCACAGGCGACGAGCAGGAACGGGAGCAGCGATCTCAACACGAGCTGGTTGCACTCGGAGTGATCTGACGGCCGTGCTCGCACATGACGACCGTGTCTGCGGTGACTCACTCGCGCAGCGTACATCGTGTCGGCTCCAGGTTCTTGGTCCGCAACGCAATGCATCGACCGGCTCGGGCCGTAGGCTGTCAGCGTCGTGCACGAGTATTGCGAGCTCGTGGGTCGCCTGCTGCAGGAACACCCTCGGGCGCTCTCGCCCGCCCTCGGCGACTCCCGAGGAACTTGAAGTTCCTGATCACCAGCGCCCCCGAAGAGCGCGCGCTTCGCTGTGATCCAGCGGTTCCCGTCGGTGCTTAGGTGGTTGGTCCCCCGTGGGACGAACTTTCATCGCCCTGAGAACGACGGTCGAGGTCGTGCCATGCAGCATGTGGTTCGCGCTCGCGGTCCGCGGACTTTCGGCGCTTAGGTGCTCGTCCACAGCGCTCTGCTCGTCCGAGGAATCGCGGTCTCGTTCACGGTGCGGCCGGTGGTCCACGGCGCGCGATAGTTCGGAATCCCGCGTGCTCGTTACAGCGACCATCGTTGGCGAGAGCCGACGTGTGGCCGCACTGCGTTCACGGCCTGCTTGTTCACCACGCGCCAGGCAAAGCTCACCGTGCCTCGGTCGGGCGCTCTCGCCCTGCGGGTCAGCTTGCGCGACCGCCGCGCCGAGCGCCGTCGGCCACCGAGACCTGCGTGCCGCCGCCACGTAGCTCGAACGCCTTCGAACGCCTGCGGCAGCGCCCGCGCTCGTCACGGCGCTCGCGCGCTGACCCGCGACGGGCGAGAGAGCGCCCGCCCTCGGCGACCCCCGAGGAACTTGAAGTTCCTGATCACCAGCGCCCCCGAAGAGCGCGCGCTTCGCTGTGATCCAGCAGTTCCCGTCTGCGCCCACTGATGAGAACCAACGGTCGTCGCGCCATGCAGCATGTGGTTAGCGCTCGCGGTCCCCGACCGTCGGCCTTTAGGGTGCTCGTCCACAGCGCTCTGCTCGTCCGGAGGAATCGCGGCCTCGTTCACGGTGCCGCCGATGGTCCAGATAGTTCGGAATCTCGCGTGCTCGTTACAGCGACCATCGTTGGCGAGAGGCTGGTCGGTCCCCCGTGGGACTGAACTTTCATCGCCCCGTGTTTAGAACGACGGTCGAGTGCCATGCAGCGTGTGGTGCGGTCCGCGGACTCGTCGCCCCCGTCCGCCCTCCGGTGGCTCGATCCCGAGAACGCATGTAGTGGCTGCCGACGCGAACGCCGAGAAAGACTGACCTCCTCGATGACAAGTTCGCGCTGGACACGTGCGCCACTACATAGTTGTGGGTCTGTCCGCTCATCGACGACGCGAGGCGTGGTCCACGACCGCGGAAACTAGATGTGTCTATTCAGTTGTCAGAGACGCGTCGAATCGGAGGTCTTCGTCGTTGGTTCACTCATCGTCGCGAACGAGCTGCAGTGCCGCGCCATCTCGCACGGCACACTCGCTTGGTCTCCCATCTGGGACTGACCGTTCGTCGGGTTCGACGAGCTTCAGGTGTCGAGGCGCAGGTTCGTCCTCGTCGATGAACTCCAGCGGAGGACCGTTCGTCGCCGTGTCGACATCACCATCCGGGCGCCACTCGAACTGCCACGCTCCGGGCGTGCCCGTGATGACGAGACGTCCGTCGTGGCACTGCGTGTGATGACCACCGCATAACGATCCACAGTTCTCCGTCGTGTGCTGGCCGCCATGCTGGCGCTCGCGGAAGTGATGGACGTCGAGGTTTCGCGTCGAGCGACAGCCCGGGACGATGCAGGCGTAACCATCCCGCTGCATGACCTTGCGGCGGATCGCATCGGGGATGTGCGATTTCGGCCTCGTCAGGTCGTTGCTCTCGAGGTC
>JAEYYY010000884.1 GCA_023430775.1 Pseudomonadota bacterium | reverse complement strand
GTGTCGAGCAAGCGGAGCTCGCCCTGCCCCGTCGTCGCGACCGCGAGGTCCGCACCGATCGCGATCGCGCGCACCGTGTCGGCGCCGTCGGGCGTCCCACGCCTGTCGTGTGGCCGTGCATCACCAGCATCAAACCGACGATCGCCGCGCTGTTCGGGTTGGCTCGACGCACTCGATACGCTGCGCGCGACGAGCATCCCCCGGGTGTCGACCGCCAGCACCGTGTGGCCGCTGGTGGCGAGCTGGGTCACCTCGCGCAGCTGCTCGTCGCGCACGACCTCGCGTCCATCGACGAGCTGCCACGCGGCGAGCCCGGTGTCGACGCCGGCGGCGGCGACGATCCTTCCATCGGACGACAGGGCGAGCACGGGCTGGAGGCGGGGTCCGGCGTGCTCGAACGCGGGTCGCGACGGATCGGCGATCCGCCATGCTCGGATCCCGCCATCGCTGATCGCCGCGACCGTCGACCCGTCGGCCGACAGCGCGACGCTCGCTGCGGCCCCCGCGAACCGCGCCACCACGCGCGACTCGCCGGCCAGCTCGACGATCTCGATCGCGTCGTCGGTGCGCATCGCCGCGCGTGGCCGGCCGTCGACGACCGCGATCGCATCGATCGGGCGAGCGAGCCGTGCGTGCTGCGGCACGCCGCGCGCGATCGCGTCGGCCGCGATCACGCGCGCCGCCGACCACGACGAGGAATCGGGCGGCAGCTCGGCGAGCACCGTCAGCGCCGTCGTCGGATCGCGATCGAGCTCGAGCCGGGCCTGCGCCAGCGTCAGCCGCTCCGCTCGATCGGCGGCGACGTCGCGCTCCTGGATGATGCGGGTCACCCCGATCGCGGTCAGCGTGCCGGTCAGCACGAGCGCCGCCGCGGCGACGCCGACCGGCGCGCGATGCCGGCGCACCCAGCGCCACAGCCGCTCGCGCACGGAGTATGCGTGGGCCGAGACCAGCTGCCCGGTCGCGAACCGGCGCAGCTCGTCGGCGAGCTCCTTGGCCGACGGATAGCGCGCGTCGCGATCGTGGGCCATGGACCGCTCGACGATCGCGGCGAGGTCCGGCGGCGTGCCGCGCACGCGCTCGCCGATCGAGACCGGTGGCCCGCTGCGCACGGCGGCGAGGATCTCGGCACCGGAACCCGCGTACGGCGCGGCGCCCGACAGCAGCTCGTAGAGGATGGCGCCGATCGCGTAGACGTCGGCGCGGCCATCGACGGCCTCGCCACGCGCGGCCTCGGGCGACATGTACGCGGGCGTTCCCATCGCGCGCGCGGTGACCGTCGAGGCCTGGCCGTCGAGCGGATCGTCGTCGGGCGACGATGGCCCGGCATGCTCTCGGTCGTGTGCGAGCCCCCAGTCGATGACGACGACCTCGCCGAACTCACCGATCAGGACGTTCGATGGCTTGAGGTCGCGATGGATCACGCCCTGCGCGTGCGCGTACGCGAGCGCGTCGGCGATCGCGATCACGATCGGCAGGTTGCGCAGGCGCTCGACGCTCGACGCGCTCTCGCGCAGCACCTGCTTGAGCGACCGGCCCGGCACCAGCTTCATCACGTAGACGCGCTGGCCGTCGGGCAGCACGCCCGCCTCGATCACGCTGACGATCGACGGATGCTGGAGCCGCGCGGTGATCCGCGCCTCGCGCTCGAACAGCGCGATGTGATGCGGCGACGGATCGAGCAGTTGCTTGACGGCGACGATCCGGCCAAGCCGATCGCGCGCGCGCAGGATCCGTCCCATGCCGCCGCGCGCGATCTCGTCGAGCATCTCGTACGCCTCGGGATCGAGCGACGGCAGCGCACTCTCGGGCTCGTCGAGCTGGTCCTCGATCACGATCGCGGCGCGATGCACGCGCGCGGGATCGGTCTCGGTGTGGCTCGGGGTCGTCATCCGGTCCAACCCAGCTTGCCACGCTCTACTCGTCCTTCGGACGCCGTGGTGATTGCGGGCTCTTGTGCCGGCTGCCGAACCACGCCTTGAGCTTCGCGAGCGTGCCCATCTCGGCGTATTGCGGGCCTTCCTCGATCAGCCGCGGATCGACGCCGCTCGCCGCCTCGAGCACCATCGCCAGCTCCTGGCTATCGAACCACACGCCGTGCTCGGTGCAGCGATCGAGTGCGATCGAGAACACGCGCAGCGGCTGCATCTTCGCCACGCAGCGCGGGCAGGTGCGACCGGGCTCGCCCTCGGCGCGCGCGTGATCGGCGAGCGACCACGGCTCCTGGACGAGCTGGCCGATCAAGTCCTCGAGCTCGGCCGTCGGCACCAGCATGCCCTTACAGCCGTCGCAGCGCAGCCGCGTCGGGTGATCCGGCTGCGGCGACAGCGCGCGATCCGCGCACGAGGGACAGCGCGGCTGGTCGTCGCGGAACGTCATCGCGAGAAGGCGAAGAACACGCGCTTGATCCACGCGCCGAGCCCGCCCGCCGGCGGCACCGCGCTCTGCAATGCCTCGGCGAGCTCGCTCTCGTCGAACCAGATGCCGTGCTGCGGACAGCGATCGACCGGCGTCATGCCGATCAACTCGACGAGCATCTGCTTCTCGCACGCCGGACACTCGCGCGGGCCCGGCGTGCCCGACGGCGGCGGCAAGGTGAACGGCTCGTGAGCCATCTCCTCGACCATCGCCTCGAACGCGGCGGTCTCGACGAACACGCCGTCGCAGTACTCGCACGGCCACAGGTTCACCGTCAGATCGAGCGGCACTCGACCATCGCGGTACGGACCGGTCATCTCGCCGTCGGCCGTGGCGCGACACGTCGGGCAGACGACCGCGAGATCGCCGAGCGTGCTCTGGAATGGCGCGGACGGCCGCGGCTGCGGCTTGGGCCGCTTCCGCTTGCCGATCACCATCCAGCGTTCGGGCGTCGGAAACCGTGAATGCCCGATGCCGCCGGCCATGGCTCAGGCCGTCGGGTGGTTCTCGTCCTGCGCTTGCTTGGCGAGCGCGAGGATCGACGGCGGCGGATCCTTGAGCGCGATGGCGAGGACCTCGTCCATCCGCTTCACCGACAGGATCTCCATCTCCTTCTTCACCTCGTCGGGCACGTCGATCAGATCCTTCACGTTGCGATCGGGAATGATCACGCGCTTGATGCCGGCGCGGTGCGCGGCGAGGAGCTTCTCCTTGACGCCACCGATCTGGAGCACGTTGCCGCGCAACGTGATCTCGCCGGTCATCGCGACGTCGGGCCGCACCGGGACGCCCGTCAGGAGCGAGACCAGCGCGGTGTACATCGTGACGCCTGCCGACGGGCCATCCTTGGGGACGGCGCCCGCGGGCACGTGGACGTGGAGATCCTTGTTCTCGAGGAAGTTGCCCGGATCCAGGCCGAGCGCAGCGGCGCGGCCGCGAACGAAGGACAGCGCCGCGGTGACCGACTCCTTCATCACGTCGCCGAGCTGACCGGTGAGGGTCAGCTTGCCCTTGCCGGGCATCTGCGTCGCTTCGATGAAGAGGATGTCGCCACCGACCGCGGTCCACGCCAGACCCGTCGCGACGCCGGGCTCGCTGGTGCGATCCGCGACCTCGCTGACGAACTTCTTCGGACCGAGGTACTCCTCGACCTCCGTCGGCGTGACGACCTCGTGCTCCTTGGCCTGACCTTCCGCGACGCGGACGGCCACTGCACGGAACACGCTGCCGACCTCGCGCTCGAGGTTACGAACGCCGGCTTCACGCGTGTAGCTGTCGATGATGTCGAAGATCGCCTCGTCGGTGATCTCGCATCGCTCGTTGGTGAGGCCGTGATCCTCGAGCTGCTTGGGCACGAGGAACTTGCGCGCGATCATCTTCTTCTCCTGGCGGGTGTAGCCAGGGAGCTCGATGATCTCGAGACGATCGCGCAGCGCCCACGGAATCGGGTCGAGCTGGTTGGCCGTCGCGATGAACAGCACCTTCGAGAGATCGAAGGTGACCTCGAGATAGTGATCCGAGAACGTGTTGTTCTGCTCGGGGTCGAGGACCTCGAGCAGCGCGCTCGCGGGATCGCCGCGGAAGTCGTGGCCGAGCTTGTCGATCTCGTCGAGCACGAACACCGGGTTGTTGGTCCCGGCCTTCTTGATGCCCTGGATGATGCGACCCGGCAACGAACCGACGTACGTGCGCCGGTGACCGCGGATCTCGGCCTCGTCGCGCACGCCACCGAGCGAGATCCGACCGAACTTGCGTCCGATCGCACGCGCCACGGAGCGGCCGAGCGAGGTCTTGCCGACGCCCGGAGGCCCCACCAGGCACAGGATCGGTCCCTTCTTGTCGTTCTTCAGCTTGCGTACCGCCATGTACTCGACGATGCGCTTCTTGACCTTGTCGAGATCGTAGTGGTCCTCGTCGAGGCACTTGCGAACCTCGGCGAGCTCGATGTGATCCTCGGTCGACACCGCCCACGGCAGCTCGACGAGCCACTCGAGGTACGTGCGCGTCACCGTGTACTCGGCGCTCGACGGCTGCATGCCCTTCAGGCGATCGAGCTGCTTCTTGGCAACCTTCTCGGCTTCCTCGGGCATCTTCGCCTTGGTGATCTTCTCGGCGAATTCGTCGAGGTCACCGCCGCCATCATCCAGCTCGCCGAGCTCTTCCTTGATCGCCTTGAGCTGCTGGCGCAGCACGTACTCGCGCTGGTTGCGGCCCATCTCCTCCTGGACCTGCGTGTTGATGCGCTCGCGCACCTTCAACACCTCGAGCTGGCGCGACAGGAACTGGAGGACCTTGCGAACGCGGGTCTTGAGATCGAACGTCTCGAGGACGTCCTGCTTCTCGCCGACCTCGAGCTCGAGGTG
>JAEYYY010000852.1 GCA_023430775.1 Pseudomonadota bacterium | reverse complement strand
CTCCGCGGCGCTCCGGCATTGCCCACCTCGGCATCGACCACCTCGGCCTTCGCGGCGACGCTCCGCGGCGCTCCGGCATTACCCACCTCCGCATCGACCACCTCGGCCTTCGCGGCGACCCTCGGCGGCGCTCCGGCAATGCCCACCTCGGCATCGCCCACCTCGGCGTTGCTCGACGCCACGCCGTCCGTCGCGGCGCTGCTCACAGGCCACCGTCGGCGACGAGCTTGGCCGCCGCCATGAACGAGTTGTCGTCGCTGACGAGGAACGTCGCGAGCTGCGCGATCTCCGCCGCCGCACCGAGCCGGCCCATCGACGTCTGCGACAGGTACTCGCCGATCCGGTGCTTCGGCAGCATCTGGGCGAGCCCGCAATCGAGCAGCCCGGGCGCCAGCAGGTTGACCTTGATGTTGTAGCGACCGACCTCGCGCGCCAGCGCATCGGTCATCCCGCGCAGCGCGGCCTTCGCCGCCGCGTAGTGCACGGGCGCCTCGATCACCCGCTCGCTCGCGAACGTGCCGATGTTGAGGATGTGGCCGCTCTTCGCGCGGATCATCGATTTCAACACCGCGCGCGACATCAGGTACGCGCCCTTCGCGTTGACGTCCATCACCTGATCCCAGTCGGCTTCCTCGAGGAGCGCGATCGGCAGGATCTGGGTGACGCCCGCGTTGTTGACGAGGACGTCGATGCCGCCCCACGCGGCGACGACCGCCTTGACCGTCGCGTTGACGTGCGCGCTGTCGGCGACGCTGCCCTTGTGGACGAGCGGCTCGCAGCCCTTCGCGACCAGCGCCGCCTTCGCCGCCTCGGCATCGCCATCGTCGTTCGAGTAGGTGAACGCGATCTTCGCGCCGGCGTCGACGAACGCCTCGCACATCGCCCGGCCCAGACCGCGCGAGCCACCGGTCACCAGGCAACGCTTGCCCGCGAGCCGCTGTCCCCTGTTCCCGGCGGTGTTCTCGGCGGTCATCGCAGCACCGGGAGGATGAAGGAGCGCTGGCCGCCGCGCCGCTCGCCCCAGTGGGCGGGCTCGACGTTGAACCTGGCCTCCTTCTCGCGATAGAGGACGTTGTAGTTGCAGACCGGAATCGTGCTGCCGTCGGCGTAGCAGTTCGAGTCGCAGCAATCGACGGCGCGCTCGGTGTCGAACGTCTCCTCGTCCATGTGCGAGTGCACGTAGACCGCCTTGATCGCCTTCTCGCCGGCGCGCAGCGCTTCCTCGCGGCTCAGCGGGCGGTCGCTCGGGAACATGATGTCGAGCATCCGGCGCAGCAGCCGCAGTGTCCGCTGTGCCTCGGCATCGTCGTCATCCGCCTCCGCCCACAGCCGGTCGATCGCCGCCGACAGCGAGGCCTCGAGGCGCGGGCTCGGCTCGAGATACAGCCGGTCCGACAGCGCCGCATACAGCTCGGCAGCCGGCATGAAGCGCGTGAACGGCACCGGCTTGCCGCCATCGGGATCGAGCAGCATGTACGCGATCTGGTAGCAGAGCGGGTGCGCGCACGGCGACGACACGAAGTCGCTCGGTCGCAACAGTCCGTCGGTCCGCCTCTCGATCTCCTCGAGCACCTCGAACATCGAGATCCGCCCCGAGCGTGGGCTCGGCCCGGTCGCCTGGAAGCTCGTCCCGCTCTGTCCGGTGAACGTCATCGTGTGCACCTCGATGTGGCGCACGCTCGGCCGCGCGAGGCCGAACTCGAGGATCTTGCCGACCTCGTGCTCGTTGACCCCGCGGGTCATCACCGGGATCAGCGTGCAATCGACGCCGTGCTTGTCGAGCAACCGCAATGTCTCGAGCTTGATGTCGAGCAGGTGCGCGCCCTGCATCAGCTTGTCGGTGTGCGGATCGAACGTGTCGAACGACAGCGCGATGCGCGCGCCGTACTTCGCCAGCTTCTCGACGAACGCCTCGTCCTTCGCCAGCTTGATGCCGTTGCTGCACACCGTGATGCGGTGGATCCCCGCCGCCTTCGCCATGTCGAGCATCTCGAACAGCTGGGGGTGCAGCGTCGGCTCGCCGCCGGTCAGGTTGATGATGTCGAGCTCGCCGCCGTGATCCGTCCGCAGGTGCTCGAGCACCATCCCGAAGTCGGCGAGCGGCATGTGGTAGGCGTCGTCGTTCTTGTTGTGCACGTAGCAGATCGGGCAATCGAGGTTGCACGCGCTCGTGATCGTCACCACCGGCAGCCGAACCTTCTGCGTGTGGCTCGTGCACGGGCCGCAATCGAACGGGCACCCGAGCTCGACGTCCTTCTTGAACACCTTCGGTGCGGTGAACACCTGCTTCGTCGCCCGCGTGCGCTCGTACCAGTCGACACTCGTCGAGATCCGGACCTCCTGCGGCCCGTGCTCCTCGCAAGTCTTCTTCATCCACACCTCGTCGCCCACGGCGATCACGCTCGCAGGCGTCGCCTCCTTGCAGGTCTTGCAGAGGCTGGTGGTCGTATGAAGCAGCCGCTCGCCCATCTCAGACGCTCCGGCCTTCGCGCTTGCCGATCACCATGTTCGCGAACGTCTGCACGCTGAACAGCGTCAGGATCGTGCTCGGCCGCAGCCCCGGCTTGATCCGCTCCTTGGCCTCCGGCATCAGCTCGCGCAACCGCGCCAGTCCCTTCTCGCTGATCACGCCGCCTGGCGCGAACTCGTCGGCGGTCATGTCGCCGCGCGACGCCTTCTCCATCTCGCCGCGCGTGATCTGGATGTCGAACTCGCGCTCGAGGCGAAACACGATGTCGAGGAAGTCCAGCGACTCCGCACCGAGGTCCTCCATCAAGATCGACTCGAGCTTGACCTCGTCGTCTCCGCGCCCCAGGGCGTCGGCCACGATCTTGCGAGTCGCCTCGGCGATCTGCTCGTTCGTCATGTCCTTGCTCGCAGTCGCTGCTTCGCTCATCTGTTCCTCCTCGGGAGTTGATGCTGGTCAGTCTCGTGTCTGGTCAGTCGCGTCTGGTCAGTCATCTCTGGTCAGTCGTCTCTGGTCAGTCA
>JAEYYY010000712.1 GCA_023430775.1 Pseudomonadota bacterium | reverse complement strand
GCTTCCAGGTGGTGGCGGGCGCGGCTGGGTAGGCGCAACGCGATGCGTGGCGGGCTCGCTTGCCTGGGAGGCAGCACTGCAAACGACTGTCTACCGAGCTATCGCGCATGTAGCTGCGCATTCGCGTGGGCACCGACCTTGCGTGTTGGTAAGCGCATGAAGCTGTTCACCTTGCTACTGGCAACTTCACTTGCCGCCTGCGTCGTCGGTGAAGACATCCCGACCGAAGATGATCTGCCGCCGGAGCACTCCGAGGCGGCGCTCGGTAGCAAGGCACGCACGGCGTTCAACTTCTTCGTGTCCAAGGGCCTGACCGAGATCCAGGCGGCCGGTGTGGTCGGCAACCTGATGCAGGAGTCGAGCGTGCGGCCGACCGCGGTCGAGTACGGCGGAGGCCCGGGGCGCGGCATCGCGCAGTGGTCGATCGGCGGCCGGTGGAATGTCGGCACGAACAGCGTGGTGTCGTTCGCCTCGCGGCGCGGCGCGGATCGCTGGGCGCTGCAGACGCAGCTCGACTTCATCTGGCACGAGCTCACCGTGGTCGGCGGCTACGGTTACAACGAGCTGCGCGCGGCGACGACGATCACCGACGCCGTGACCGTGTTCCAGAACAAGTACGAGAAGTGCGGGAAGTGCTCGCAGACCAAGCGCATCCAGTACGCGAACCAGGCGCTCCGCGATTACGGCGGCGCCAACGCGGAACCGAGCGACCCGACGACACCGAGCGGCGTGACCTGCTTTTCCGGAACGCTGAATCGCGAGGTGCCCGAGAACACCTGCGTCGAGAGCAAGTTCGACGCCCTGTGGTACCAGTGCGCCGTCGACGGCTGGGTCGATCGCTGGTCGAACCCGAACCCGTGCATCTCCGAGTTCCCTCTCTAGCGAACGAGCTCGGCGCGGTAGATCTTGTTGAGGCCGTCTCGGTTGGAGACGAAGTACAACGTGCAGCCGTCGGCCGACAGCTCGGAGTCCCCCTCGTGAAAGCCGTTGGTGTTGACGCCCGGAACCAGCACCGCGGTGGAGAATGGTTGATCAGCCGACGCCCGCGTGGTGACGAAGAGATCGCCCTGCGCGTTGTCGCGCTGACCGGCGAACACGAGCACGCGCTGGTCGGGTGAGATCGTCGGGTCGAAGATGTCGGGGATGTCGTCGATCGGGATGTCGAGCGTGGTCACTTGCTCGAACGGATCGTCGATCGTCGGGCGCGAGGCGTGATGGATCAGCTGCTCGTTCATCACCGATGGCGCCCAGTAGAGGTGAAGCCCGTCGGGGGTGATCTCCGGATCGAACTGGTTGTTGGCATCGTTGATCGCGCCGAACAGCAGGGACGACGGCGGGCTGAACGTGCCGAGGATGGTGCGGCTCGTTTGCCAGAGATCGAGTAGCCCGAGCGTGCCGGGACGCGCCGACGCGAACACCGCGACCTGGTCGTCGCCGGTGGTCGAGATTCGCGACTCGTTGGCCTCGGTGCGGAGCTCGACGATCAGCGCCGGATCGCCGAACTCGTCATCGAGGGTCTGGCGCGACGCGCGAAACAGGTCCTGGTTGCGCGCGAAGTAGAGAGCGAGACCGTCGGTCGATACCGAGGGATTCGAGACGCTGGCGTTCATCATCGTCAGCCCGTCGAGTGCTTGCGGACTGGTGAGCTGGACGTTGCCGGCGAGCCAGCCGTCCCAGCAGGTCACACCAGGGCCGTCGGAGTCGCCGGGCGGCCCATCCGGCGGCGTGCAGTTGGTGCACGACGTCTCGCAGGTCAGCGTGATCGGATGGCAGATCTGGGACCCGGGGCAGTCGGTGTCGGTGACGCATGGCACGCCGGTCGGCGGCGTCGGCGAGAAGCACGCCGAAACCAGCAGGCTCGAACCCAGGACCCAGCGAACCGACAAGGCTCGAGTGTATCGCGAGGCGCCGTCTTGCTGACGCAGATCGTGGTGGACGGCGGACCCGCCGGCGTGGTCGAGTCCGCATTCCGATGCGTTCGATCGCTGCTGTTGTCCTCGTGCTGGCCGCGTGCGGGCCCAAGGCCAAGAACGAGCCGGATCCAGATGGTCCGCCGGCGGATTCGCCATCCGACACCCAGGTGACCGGCTGCGATTACACCGAGACGCGTGACGACACCAACGACGATGTCGCACCGGCCACCGGCACCCCGGAGGACACCGGCCTCACGTTCGATCAGAAGCTCGTGGTGTGCGGCGCGTTCGACGCCGGGCACTTCGATGGCGACATCACCGTCGATGTCGATGGCTATCTGGTCACGTTCGACACCGCGGTGGATGTCATGGTGCGGCTCAGCGGACCGGGTGCCGAGGGCATCGAGCTCGTCGGGCTCGATGTCTACGGTGGCCCGGACTTCGACGAAGTGGTCACCACCGACACGTTCTACGGCGATCACAGCGCGGCCGCGATCCACCTGCCGCCTGGCACCTACGAGCTGCTTCCGTTCGCGCTCGCCGGCGAGGCCATCGAGGCGACGGTCGATTACAAGATCACGATCGACACCGACGATCCGGCCACGCGGTGTCCGTCCGAGGTCGACGGCATGGTGTATGCCGAGGCGAACGATGGCGCGGCCAACAACGGCAACGACATGGTGACCATTCCGTCGGGCGCGCCGCCCGCGCTGACCGCCGGTGCGGATTCGCCGGAGCCGACTGGATTGACGATCGCTACGGGCGTCCTCGACGTCAGCTCGAAGCATCGCATCGGCGGCTTGCTCGCCGACGTCGCGGTCGAGGATCAGTACGAAGACAAGGACACGTACCTGGTCAACTCGGGTCAGGCGAACGAGCTATCGATCAAGCTCGAGTGGAACAGCGCCTCGAACCTCGACTTCCTCGTGTTCGAGGCCGACAGCGCCGAACCGGTGAAGCGCGCGATCGTGGCGTCGAACGTCGGTCCCGAGTACCAGGCGTTCTCGGTCAAACCGGAGACGGCGTACTGGGTGCTGATCGGTGCGAAGACGGGCAGCGCTGTCCCGACCGCCTACAGCGCCTCCTTGTGTGGCGCAGCGTTCGTGCCGTGATCTCGGGTAGGCTCGGTCGCCATGGCCGATGCACTACAGCTCGATGACGCCACCGCGCTCGCCGATCGCGTGCGCCGGCGCGACGTTTCTCCCGCCGAGCTCGTCGAGGCGGCGATCGCGCGCATCGAGAAGGTCAACCCGAAGCTCGATGCCGTGATCCACCGGATGTACGACCAGGCGCGCGCCGCCGCGAAGGGCACGCTGCCCGATGGACCGTTCCGCGGCGTGCCGTTCGTCGTCAAGGATCTCGATGGCTGGCTCGCGGGGGAGCCGTACACGCAGGGGTGTCGGATGTCGAAGGACTTCGTGCCCACCGAGGATGCCGAGATCATCGCGCGGATGAAGAACACCGGCGTCGTCATCGTCGGCAAGACCAACACGCCGGAGCTCGGCATCATCGGCGTCACCGAGAACGAGCTGCACGGCAAGACGCGCAACCCGTGGAACCCGGAGCACACGCCGGGCGGCTCGAGTGGCGGGACCGCGGCGATCGTTGCCGCGCGCGCGGTGCCGATGGGCCACGGTGGTGATGGTGGTGGCTCGATCCGCATTCCGTCGTCGGCGTGCGGGCTGTTCGGTCTCAAGCCGTCGCGCGGCCGCAATCCGCTCGGGCCCCACACGGGCGAGGGCTGGGGCGGTTACGTGCAGCCCGGCGTGCTGACGCGCAGCGTTCGCGATTGTGCGGCGATGCTCGATGCCACGCAGGGTCTCGATCCCGGCGCGATCTACGCGGCGCCCGCGCGCGAGCGACCGTACGTCGACGAGATCAAGCGGCCGCCGCGGAAGCTGAAGATCGCGTTCTCGACGGGCACCACGCTCGGCCGCGAGATGCACCCCGACGTCCAGGAAGCAGTGCGCGATGCCGCGAAGCTGTGCGCCAACCTCGGTCACGAGGTCATCGAGGCCGCGCCGCAGATCGATCGCGAGGCGCTGGTCGCCGGTTACTTCGCGCAGATCTGCGTCGGTGCGGCGTCGAGCATCGACGAGACAGCGAGGCTGGTCGGTCGCAAGCCGACACCGGCGGACTTCGAGCCCACCACGTGGCTCCTCGCCACCATCGGTCGCAAGATGCCGGCGATGGATCTCCAGCACTCGCGCGATGCCTGCCACGCGGCGTCGCGCGTGATGGGGCGCTTCTTCCAGCAGTACGACGTGTTCCTCGACGGCACGCTGGCGTTTCCGCCGATCAAGGTCGGCGAGCTCGCGGTCAAGCCGGCGGAGCTGATCGCGCTCAAGGCGCTGCGCTACGTGTCACCGAAGATCGTGCTCGACAAGATCCTCGACACCATGGGTGCGAACGCGCTGTCGAAGACGCCGAACACGCAGCTCGCGAACCAGACCGGCATCCCGGCGATGAGCGTGCCGCTGTTCTGGAATGCCGCCGGGCTGCCGATCGGCGTGCAGTTCGCCGCGCCACTCGGTGACGAGGCCACGCTGTTCCAGCTCGCCGCGCAGCTCGAGACGGCGCGCCCGTGGGACCAGCGCGTGCCGCCGATCCACGCGAGCTAATCGAGAAACGGATCGAGGTACTCGGTCGTGACCGGGCGGCCGGCGAAGTCCGAGTAGTCGGCGGCGACGTCGAACATGTTCGGGTTGTGCGGGCGATGCGTGATCACCACGTCGTGCAAGCACCAGCCGGCGCCCGAGACGCATCCCGTGTTCGGCACGGTGACGGCGAACGTCGTCGCGTGTGGCGCGTACGCCATGCCGAGTGCGATCGCGGTGCTGCTGTTCTGCGACAGGCCGCGACTCAGCGTCGGATCCTTCGCGTAGACGAACGCGACCTTGCCGACCTCCTCGACGATCGACCGCGTGAGCCCGGAGCCGCCGCCGTCGAGGTTGGCGTACGCGATGCGTGCGAGCGTCTCGGTGTTGCCGGTGGTGTGGAGCTGCTGCAACAGCTCGTGCGCGACGAACGAGCCGCTCGAGTGCGCGACCACGTAGATCGGTGCCGTCGCCGGATCGATCGCGAGTGGAACATCGTCGGCGGTGCCGGGAACACCGTCGGGACCGTCGGGGTTCGCGACATCGTCGTCGGTGCCGGCGATGCCGTCGGGGCCCGCGACGCTCGCGTCGTCGGTGGTGCCGGCGCTGCCGTCGGGCCCCGCAGGCGCGGGGGGG
>JAEYYY010000819.1 GCA_023430775.1 Pseudomonadota bacterium | reverse complement strand
ATCCGACACCGGACGACCCGAACGACCCGACGCCGCCGCAGCCGGACACGGTGCGGGTCCAGCTCGCTCCGAAGAGCGGCATCACCGGCATCCAGCGCGTCAACTTCGCGGTGCCGCTGCAGGCCGGCAAGGTGACCGACGCGGCTGACGTACGCGTGATCGCCGGCGGTAGCGAGCTGGCGTCCGCGCGCCGCATCCTCGCGACCCACGCCGACGGCAGTGCGCGCAGCATCCAGCTCCAGGTCGAGGTCGACGTCGCGATCGGCGCGCTCGACGTCGAGCTCGGCGCAGCGGCGACGATGGATCTCGCGCTCGTCGATGTCGCGTCGACGCTGTCGCCCGCCGACGGCACGATGGGACCGCGCGTGTGGGCGCGGCTGCCTGCCGCGTGGCTCGCCGCGAGTGGCGTCACCGGCCCGGCCGTCCCGGAGGCCGAGCTCACCGGCGCGCTCGCCACCGCGTGGGATGACGTCTGCGACTACGCCGACAACAACGTCACCGAGTTCTTGTCGCTGCAGAGCAGCCGCGATGTCTGGCTCTACGATCGCGGCACCACGATGTATCGCGGCTACGCGCAGCGCGGCGATCAGGTCACGCTCGAGTCGGCGTATCGCGAGACCGCGATCTATCGCGCCGGCATCACCGGCACCGGCACGTCGACGCGGATCGGCGTACCGACCGCCGAGAGCGATCTCAAGTACCACTACACGCAGAACCTCGCGATCCACTACCTCTTGACGGGCGACGATCGGTTCCGCGAGGCGGCCGAGAACGTGGCGACGCGCGTCCGCGCGCTGTGGGGCAGCGGTGCCTACAACGGCGGCTTCTGGACCGAGCGCCACGCCGGCTTCGGCTTGCTCGCGTATCACTGGGCCTCGCTGGTCAGCGACGATCGCGCGGGCGAATTCGCCGGCTACGCCGATGCCACGGTCGACAACTACCTCGAGGTCCAGGCCGACTACGACTTCGACGATCCGGCCGCGCGCTGCTTCGCGCACTCCGCCGAATCACACGGCGAGGACTTCGGCACCTACGGCTGTAGTCCGTGGATGAGCGCGATCCTCGCCGACGGCCTCGACGCCTACGCGCGCGAGCGAAGCGGGGCGCGAGCGGCGGCCGCACGCGAGGCGATCGTCGAGCTCGGGCGATCGATCGTCGACGGTGGGCTCGACAACAGCGGCAAGCCGGTCTACTGGCAGGCGCTCGATGGCTCGTCGGAGATCGACGATTACGACGAGCACTGGGGCGAGCCGGCGTACGTCGTCGCGATGGCGTGGCACTGGGGCGGCCGCAGCGATGCGGCGTTGCGCGCCGCCGCCGAGGAGCTGATCGAGGGGCTCGCCGACAACGGCTCGTCGCCGCACCTGCGCAGCTTCAACTGGCAGTGCCGCAGCGCCGTCGTCACGCCCTGGTATCTCGATTAGGGAATCGGATCGAGACAGCCGTCGACCCAGTTCGCCGTGCAGTCGTAGTCGTCCTGGCTGGTCGTCACGGTGCCGCCCGGATAGGTGATCGTGGCGACCGTCCAGACGTGGAACGGCGCCAGGTCGGTGTAGCTGTTGACCACGATCGGCGCGCCGTTGACGTTGAGGATCACGGTGCCGTCGGAGAGCGGATCGCCCGAGATGTTCCAGTGCTCGACCATCACCGTGTACGTGCCGGCCTCGGGGTTGCGTAGGACGATGTTCTCCGGGCCGAAGAAGCCGGTGTTGTCGACGTCCTTCGACGGATCGTCGGTGGGGTCGCCGATGACGCCCCAGTCGGGGGCGATGCCGATGCACGACGTCCACGTGCAGTCGGTCGCGTTGTCGTTGATCCTCCCGCCCGGCTTGATCAGGTGCAGCTCCCAGTCGATGCCGATGCCGTCCCAGCCCATCGTGATCCGGATATCGGGCTCGTCGCAGACGTCGGTGGTGACGTCGTAGACGATCGCGTAGTCGCAGGTCGCGTTCTCCCAGTACAGCTTCACCTGCTGCGCGCCGCAGAACAGCGGGACGGTGACGTTGTAGAGGCCGCCGGCATCGGTCGGGATGGTGCCGAACAGCTCCTGGTTCCCGGTGCCCTTGACGTAGAAGATGCCGTTGCCGACCGCATCGGTGACGGTGCCGGAGAACGTGTGGCTGGTCGCCGCGCCGTCCGCGATCGCGAACACGGTCTCGTCGGTGTCGGGGCAGCCGGGGCCGCCGTGCTCGCCGGGGGTGGTCTCGCCGCCGGTGGGATCGAAGGACTGCGGCTGTTCCGGGCCGTCCGGAGGAGGCGAGTCGGGATCGGCTGCGGGACCATCGGGGGGCAGGAGCGGAGCATCGGGCAGCCCCGCGACCTTCTCCTCGCCACAAGCCCACAGACATACGGAGAGCATCAACAAGGCCCGCATCCCGTCCATGCTACGGGAGTTTCGCCCCGGCGGGGCATCCACGTTTTCTTCGGAATCCCGCTACCACCCGGGGCCGATCGGGGTAAAACCGGCGCCTGCCCACGCAGAGGAAACGCCAAAGACACATGCACATGAGCTACGCACGATGAACGGTCGCCCGCCTGGACGATTCGACCGCCGCCGCCCCGAGCAGGGCCTACGCATCAACCACCGCATTCGCGTCCCCGAGATTCGCGTGATCCTCGAGGAAGAGCAGCTCGGCATCATGCCGACGCACGAAGCGCTGCGGCTCGCCGAGGAGCGAGGCCTCGATCTCGTCGAGATCTCGCCGCGCGCATTCCCTCCCGTCTGCCGGATCATGGACTACGGCAAGTACAAGTACGAGGAGGCGAAGAAGAAGCAGCAGGCGAAGAAGCGGGCGTCGACGGTGGAGACCAAGGAAATCAAGTTCCGCCCGAAGACTGAAGAGCACGACATGGACTTCAAGGTGAAGCACGTGCGCCGGTTCCTCGAGGAAGGGAACAAGGTGCGGCTCGCCGTCGTGTTCCGCGGTCGCGAGATCACGCACCCGCAGACCGGTCTCAACGTGCTCCATCGCGTGGTCGAGCGTTGCGGCGATATCGCCACCGTCGAGACCAATAACTCGATGGAAGGCCGGCGCATGATCATGGTCATCTCGCCCAAGCCCGGCGTCGTGCAGAAGGCGCAAGCTGCCAAGAAGGCCGCCGCCGCTGCCGCTGCCCAGGCTGCGGCCGCCGCCGCGCAGAACAAGAAGGACCAGCCCGGCAA
>JAEYYY010000808.1 GCA_023430775.1 Pseudomonadota bacterium | reverse complement strand
CACGCGCAGCCCGGTGAACCGATCGCTCGGCGGCAGACAGCCGCGCTCGCACGCGAGGGCCTCGATCTGCGGATAGTTGCCGGTGCGCGCGAGCTGGGCGAGCAGCTCGCCGTGCGGCGTCGCGAGCCTGCGCAGCAGCGGCATCCGCTTGATCAGCCGTGCGAGCGGGCAGTTCGCGCCGTCGATGAACAGATCCTCGACGGTGACCCACTCGGGGCGATCGAACGTGGCGACCAGCTCGTTGCCGACCGCGCGACACGACAGCTTGACGATGAAGCCGCGCTCGAACTTGCGCGCGCTCTTCGACACCATCGGGATCGGGCCCGTCCATTCGTCGGCGTGAGCGGCGAGCAGCTCGGCGACGCGCTTCTTCGCCGCCGCATCGAGCTCGGGTGCGAGCTGCAAGGCGATCAGCTCGCCGCGCGGATCACCGGTGGCCTGCAAGGCATCGGCGAGCACGGCGCGGTGGGCGAGGTCGCCGGGGTCCGTGCAATGGGTGGCCCACAGCGCATCGAGGTCGGCCTGCGCGCGCAGTACCTTGGCGGCATCGTCGAGCACGCTCGGGTGTGGTGCCGATGGCTTGATCGCGCGCGCGGCAGACAGTGCGTCGTCGTAGATCTCGACGATCTCGGCGCAGTCGTGTGACTTGATGATCGTGTCGATCGCCTTCTCGAGCTCGGGGACGGGTGTCTCGGCGAACAGATCGGCGACCGCGCGATGAAACCGCAGCGAGCTGTCGGAGCGATGGCGCGTGGCGGCGACCGCGATGCCGCGCAGGATCCGTGGATCGGGCGGAAACTTCGCGAACATGTCGACGCGCTTGCGTGCGTGATCGAGCAGCTTGGGCCACGACGTCGCCAGTAGCCGATCGACATCGCGCGGATCGCGATCGCGTGCGAGATCGACCCACGCCTCCTCGAGCGCCTCGCGGCTCTTCGCGGTCAGCGCGCCACCGCGCAGCCGGCCGAGCTCGAGGCCGAGGAACTCGATCGCGCTCGCCAGCTCGTTCGAGCGCGTCGCTCGCCAGCCATCGAGCAGGCGCAACAGCTGGGCGCCGCGTTCGTCGTCGAGCTTGCTCGCCGCGTTGGTCAGCCGTCGCTTCGAGCCACCCTTCGAGTCCTTGCGCTCGCGCTCGAGCGCGTCGCGCGCGATGCCGCCGAGCTTGCGCGCCAGCCGCACCGCGATCGTGCGCGTCGGCTTGTCCTCCGAGGCGCATGCCTTGGCCACCACCTCGACGAGCGCGGGTGGATGACCGAATGCGGTCAACCGCTCGATCCGCTCCCACTGCCCGGGCAGCGGCGCGACGCCCGCGGCGATGCCGGCGGCGAATGCCTCGAGTGCATGCAGCACGCCGTCGTGACCCTCGAGCGCGTCGACCAGCCGATCGGTGTCGTCGCCGAACATCGCGATGCCGGCGAGCCAACCGGTGAGCTCGGCGGATTGCTTCTTGTCGCGCAGCAGCGTCAGCGTGTTGCCGACCTGGCCCCAGCCTCGGCCCTTGGCGGTCATCCACACCGTGATCGCCGTCTTCTCGACGCGCGCGCGCTCGATGACGGCACGGACCGCGTCCGGCATCGCGGGCAAGAACGGCGCGGGATCGATCGGGTCGCCGATCACGTCAGGTAGCGGGTCTCGAGGTGCGTCTTGAAGTGCTGGGGATCGAGCGGCCCACCGCTCGCGCGCCGGCACAGCTCGTCGGTCTCGTAGCGACTGGCGTTGTCCCAGATGTTGGTGCGCAACCAGTCGAACACGCCGGTGAGCTCGCCGCGCGCGACCTCGGCATCGATGTCGCGCGTCTTGCGCATGGTCGCGAACCACTGCGCGGCGTACATCGCGCCGAGCGTGTAGCAGGGGAAGTAGCCGAACGCGCCGTCGGTCCAGTGAATGTCCTGCATCGGGCCGTTCTTGAAGTTGCCGCGCGTATCGACCCCGAGCAGCGACATCATCTTGTCGTCCCACAGCTTCGGGATGTCATCGACCTCGATCTCGCCCTCGACGAGCGGGCGCTCGATCTCGTAGCGCAGGATGACGTGCGCCGGGTACGTGCACTCGTCGGCGTCGACCCGGATGAAGCTCGGGTTGACGCGGGTGTACAGCTTGACGAGATTCTCGGTGTCGAACGCCGGTTGCGCACCGAGATACTCGCGCAACAGCGGCGCGAGCAGCTGGAGGAACGCGCGGCTGCGGCCGAGCTGCATCTCGAACGACAGGCTCTGGCTCTCGTGGATCGCCATCGAGCGCGCCTCGGAGACCGGCTGCCCGAGCAACGCGCGCGGCCGGTTCTGCTCGTAGCGGCCGTGGCCGGTCTCGTGGATCGTGCCCATCAGCGACTTCTCGAAGTCGTCCTCGCTGTAGCGCGTGGTCAGCCGGACGTCCTCGGGAACGCCACCGGAGAACGGGTGCGTGCTGACGTCGAGGCGGCCGCCTTCGAAGTCGAACTCGAGCAGCTTCATCACGCGCTCGCACAGCGCCTTCTGCGCGGCGATCGGGAACGGCCCCTTCGCGGCGATCACGGTCTCCTTCGCCTGCTTCTCGCGCACGCGCTTGATCAGATCGGGCAACCAGGTCTTCACCGCGCCGAACACGCGATCCACCTCGGCGCTGCGCATGCCGGGCTCGAAGCGATCCATCAGCGCGTCGTACTTCGACAGGCCGAGCTTGTCGGAGAGCAGCGCGGCCAGCTTGCGCGTCAACCGCACCACCTCTTTCAGGTTCGGTGCGAAGCCCGCCCAGTCGTTCGCGGGGCGCTGCGATCGCCACGCGTGCTCGCACCTCGCGCCGGCCATCGTCATCTCGTGCACCAGCTCGTCGGGCACCGCGGTCGCGTGCCGATACACGCGCTGCATCTCGCGCAGGTTCGCGCGCGCGATGTCGTCGAGCGATTCCGTGTTGGCGCCGGCCAGCCAGCGCGCGAGCTCGGGTGACGTGCGCAGCCGGTGGAGGTGCGCGGCGAGCTCGCCCATCGCGGCGGCGCGCGCATCGTTGCCCTTGGGCGGCATGTTGGTGGCGTGGTCCCAGCTGGTGATCGCCTGGAGGTGCTCGAATCGATAGATCCGGTCGAAGGCAGAGGTCAGCTGCTCGTAACTGGTAAGCGTGCTCACGCCGCAAACGCTACCGCACTGCTGCGAACTGCACAGCGCGACCGTGCCACTCGCTGCAAGTCGGGAGGGGGGCGGGCACCTCCGCTCCCGGTGGTACGCAGCGCTTGATGTTCAACGACATCCTGACCGGCAAGGCATCTGTGGCTCCCGAACCCGCTCCGATGGAGCCGTATCGCGAGCAGGGGGCACTACCGCCGGTGACCGAGACCTGCGTCGGTTGCGGGATGTCGTTCAAGGCGCCCGCGGGCACGGTCGCGACGCACTGTCCCTCGTGCCAGCTGCGGACGTTCGAGCTCAACGCGCAGAACGATCGGATGGCCTTCCTCGCGGCGGAGGAGGATCACCGCAGGAAGCAGAACAGCCAGCGCCTGTTCGCGATCATCGGCGGTGTCGTCGTGCTGATCGGCTTGGTCTTCTTCCGCTACGGCATGCGCTCGCAGAGGCGCGACGATGCCGCGCAGGCCGCGGGCTACAGCGACTACGACGACTACAAGCGCGAGCGCGCGGCGGTCCGGCTGTATCCGAGCGACGACTACTCGCGTCAGCTCGACTCGCTCGCGAGCGACATGTGCTACTGCAAGGATCTCAAGTGCGCGCGCGACGTGCAGACGAAGTACGTCAACTACGTTCGCACGCACGGCCCGTCGGACGATGACTCCGAGGCATCGGCACGGGCGAGCATCGAGAAGCTCGGCACCTGCCAGGCGACGATCGAGGCCGGCGGGATGCCCACCGCGCCCTGATCACGCTGCGGCGCGAGCCGCGAAGAAGCCGTCGAGCTTGCCGGCGAGCCAGCGGCGGAACTCGTCGGTGGTGGGAGGGCTGTGCTTGCAGTTCTCGATCAGCTCGCTGCCCGCGAAGTTCGGGAACAGCTCCTTCGCGCGCGCGATCAGCTTGGCACCGGGGAACGTCACGTCCTGATCGCCAGCGACGATGAACACCGGCGCCTGGAGCCCCGCGAGCTCGGCGGGCTTCGCGAGCGCCGGCACGCGCATGTCCATGTTGTAGGACGAGAACGCGTCGCGCATGTACGGCAGCCAGTCGTCGTCGATCGTGGTCAGCAAGTTCCTCGCGAACTTCTCGAAGCGCTTCTCCGACGGGAACATCCGGTTCATCATCATCGGGATCGCGAGCTTGGTGATGCCCTGCCACGCGTAGCCATTGACGATGCCCGCCGGCACCAGCAGGGCGAGGCGCTCGATCCGCTCGGGTGCATGGGCGGCCAGCCGGATCGCGGAGAACCCGCCCCACGACACCGCGATCAACCTCACCCGATCGAGGCCGAGGCCGTCGAGCACGTCGGCGAGCCAGATCCCGTAGTCGTTGTTCTTCACCGACGGCCGCTGATGCGGCGTCTTCACCGATTGCCCGATCACGTCGACGCCGTAGAGCCGGTAGCGCTCGAGCAGCGGTGCCAGCTCGCCGAGCAGGTGTGCCGAGCTCGCCATCGCACCGTGCACCACGACCACCGGCGGCGCGGATGCGGGACCACCGACCAGCACGTGGGTGTCTCCGAACCGGGTGGGCACGGTGCGGCTCTCCGTCGGAACCGTCAGCTTGCTGCGAAAGCGCTCGTACCAGTCACCGATGCGCTTGGCAGCTTCCTCACTCTTGAACACTGGCTTCATCGAGATCTCCTTGGCCGCAAACCGGCGAGATGTTGCTGGAGCAGGTGCTCGACGAGCTCGACGGGACGCTCGTGGCCGCCCTGCACCCACGCGATCAGCGCGAAGTAGAAGAACGAGAAATAGACGACGCCGAGCAGCGCCGGATCGACGTCGGCTCGCAGCTCCTTGCGCGCGATCGCGGCCTTCGCCAGCTCGGCGATCTCGCCGTGCACCATCGCGACCTGACCGGAGAACCGCTGCGCCCACGGTGGGTCGGCAAACAGCGACTCCTTGAGCAGCGTGCGCGACAGGGCAGGGCGCTTCTTGTAGTAGCGAAACACCGCACGCGTGATCCGCGACAGCTCGGCTTCGAGCGTTCCGTCGCCGCGCTCGGCGATCGCCTTCCGCAGCGTGGCATCGAGATCCGCGAACAGCGCCGCGTGCAGCAGCTCGCGCTTGTCACCGTGATGGTGGATCACGGTGCCCGCCGCGACACCGGCCCGCGCGGCGATCGCGCGGATGTTCGCGGCCTCGTAGCCGACGCGCTCGAACTCCTCGCGCGCGGCATCGAGGACGGCCTTCGCCGTGGCCTCCTTCTGCGCGGCGCGGGTCTTCGGCTCGCTGAACATGTTCACTGAACATGTTTAACGAATCATTCGTGCCGGTCAAGTGACTGCGACCGAACGCCGCGCCACAGTGAGGACTCCGTGACGGCCCTCCGGCTCGAATCGTTCCAGGCCCAGGCCGCCCGCTGGCCGGCGAAGGGGCGCCACGTGCTCGCGCAGTTCGATGACGAGTCCGTCGTCGTCTATCAGGCGTATCGCCCGGCGATCGGCCAGTTCGCCGCCGAGCACGGCTACTTCGGCGGCGAGTTCTCGCTCTCGCGCATGAGCTGGATCAAGCCGAACTTCCTCTGGATGATGTACCGCTGCGGCTGGGCGGAGAAACCGGGTCAGGAGGTCGTGCTCGCGGTGTGGCTGGCGCGCGCGGCGTTCGACGACATCCTGTCGCTCGCCGTGCCGTCGTCGTACTGGCGCCATCGCTACCCCGATCGCAACGCATGGCAGCGCGAGCTGAAGCGATCGGATGTCCGCCTGCAGTGGGATCCCGACCACGATCCACACGGCCGCCCCGTCGAGCGGCGGGCGGTACAGCTCGGCCTGCGCGGCGAGGTGCTGGCCCGCTACGCGCGCGAATCGATCCGTCGCATCGAGGACATCACGCCGCTCGTCCGCGAGCAGCGCGCGCGATTGCAGCGCGGGCTCGAGGCGCTCGAGACGCCGAGCGAGCACGTCTATCCATGCCTGCCGACGTCACGGATCGAAGCGGATCCCTAGCGGTGGCGGCGATACGCCAGCTCGCGGCGCCAGTGGCGGCGAGCGTGGCGGCGGTAGCGAGCGTCGCGATGGCTCTCGCCGCGATACATCGTCGACAGCTCGAGGTTGCCGAGCTTGACCTTGCCGACGATGCGCAGCGTCGAGACTCCGGCCGGCGTGGGATCGGTGCGCTCCTCGATGTGGCCGAGGAACGAGGTCGCGTCGACCTCGACGGCGACCCCGGGAGGCACGATGACCTCGACGTTACCCATGGTGACGCGGACATCGATCGTGGTGATGCCCGGTGCCAGCACGGCCTCGCGAAGATCGAGCTCGAGGTTGCCGCAGACGACGCGCGCGGTGAGGTGCTGCGGCACCGCCCACGGACCGGTGCGCTCCTGCGAGCCGAACACGATCTTCATGTGCTGCACCGGCACGAGTGCCGTGGTCGCCGGCGCGAGATCGGTGACCAGCGCATCGAGCTCGGTGGTCGATCGCGCGGTCTGGACCAGCGCGAGCCGGCGCTCGAGCTCCTCCACCTCGAACGCGCCTGCGGCGTAGTGCGAGGTCAGGCGTTCTGTCACGTGGTCGCGGCGTTCGGTGAGTGCATCCATGCAACTGGATGTAGCTCCGAACGGGCAGGCACTCCGTAGAGTTGCGTTTCGCGATCGTGAAGAAACCTGACAGCGATCACGGCAGGCAGTTCGCGCGCGACGGCAGGCAGGTATGGACCGGCGACGACTGCGGCCCGCCGGTCAGCGTCTTCGTCGGGCCCTGCGGACCGTTCGTACACGCGGGCACGCACGACGTGCGGACACCGTTGCCGCCGACGATGGCGTCGAGCTGCTTGATGGTTTCGAGATCGAGCGAGAGCTTGCTGGCGAGTTTGCGCTTCATGACTGGTTCCCCCTGCGAGACCTCTCGAGCACGCGGCGGGCCAGCGGTAAGTCCGCGCTTTGCCGGGGCTCGCAGCGCGTCATCCGCGGCGCTCGGTAGACGATCAGCACCGCGCGGGTTACAGCGAATGCCCTGGTCGGCTGGAGCGTTGGCTTCGAGATGCTCCGCGTCGCCCTGATGTTGCTGGTGGTCGTCGGTTGCGCCGGGTCGAAGCGGACCATCGCCGCCCCCGACCACGAAGCCGAGCCGGCGGAGCTCCAGGTGCTGGTCGAGAGCGTCGGCATCGGGGATCCGTGCGCCGGTCAACCGACGTGCGCGGTCCCGATGATCCGCGTCCGGCTTCACAACGGACCCGATCGCGCGACGGTTCGCGTTCGCTCGGTGACGGTCACCGGATCCGAGGGCCGCACGCTGACGCTGCCCGCGAGCAAGCCGACCGTGTTCAATAGCCGTGGTGATTACGAGCCGTGGAACGAGATGATCGGTCCCGAAGAGGTGATGGACATCGAGTACTCGCTGGCGCGCGTCGACTGGGATCACTTCACCGATCGCGCCGACGTGCGCGCCACCTCGGTGATCATCGAGATCGATGGTCGCGAGCGCGTGTTCTCGCCGCCGGAGCGGCGCGACATCGAAGTGATCGACGAGGAGGTCGCGGAGCGATGAGGCTGCTCGCACTCGCGCTCCTCGTCGCTTGCAAGACCGCGTCACCACCGCCACCCACCAACTCGACACCGTATGCGCCGGTGGTCACGGCGATGCCCACCCGCGGCGTCGCGCAGCTCGCGATCAGCGAGGGAAGCGTGTGCGCGCGGATGGCCGACGGCACGGTGCGCTGCTGGGGCGAGAACACCGGCGACGGTACGCGCGAGGAGCGGCACACGCCCGTGGCGGTCCCCGGGCTGACCGACGTCGTCGACATCTTCGCCGGGCTCGCGCAGACCTGTGCGCGACGCACGAATGGTCAGGTGCTGTGCTGGGGCAGCACCAGCTTTCTCGACATCGAGGGCGACTCGTCGGACACGCTGGTACCGACGCCAGCGAAGAAGCTCGCGAACGTCAACGAGCTCTGGAGCTCGACACACGGTGCCGCCTGTGCGCGCTGGAAGACAGGCGAGACCCGGTGCTGGGGCTTCGGCGGGGGCTCGATCGTCAACGGTGCGATGGAGCTGGTACCGGAGCTCGCCAACGCCACCCAGATCTCGATCGGCCAGCACGTCGGCTGCGCGCGGATGCGCGACGGCACCGCGATGTGCTGGGGCACCAACCAGTACGGCGAGCTCGGCGTCGGCGACACCAAGCAGCATGGCAAGCCGATGAAGGTGCGCGGGCTGACGCGCGTCGCGCAGATCGCGGCGGCGCGGGAATCGGTGTGTGCCGTGCGCGAGGACGCCACGGTGTGGTGCTGGGGCGACAACCGGGTGGGGCAGCTCGGTGACGGCACCGACCAGGGTCGGACGCGGCCGCAGCAGGTGCCCGGGCTGGTCGACGTCGTCGAGGTGACGGCCGGCGATCTTCACAACTGTGCGCGCCACCGCGACGGCCGGCTGACGTGCTGGGGGTGGAACCACGGCGGCCAGAGTGGAGCGAAGGGATCGGAGGATGCGATGGCGCCGACGCGGGTCGCCGGGATCGATCGCGTCGTCCAGGTGGTGGCGGCGTGGACGCACACCTGTGCGCTGCGCGAGGACGGCGAGGTGTTCTGCTGGGGCAATGGCTGGCGCGGTGTGATCGGCGACGGCATGCAGGCGAGCCGCAGCGCACCGACGCAGGTCAAGTGGCGCGTCGAGCAGCGCCCGTCGACGCCGCTGCCGCCCGGCATCCGCGTCACCCACGTTGGCGTCAGCTCGTCGCACACCTGCGCGGTACTCAGCGACGGCAGCGTGCGGTGCTGGGGCGACAACAGCATGGGGCAGGTCACCGGCACCGGGAAGAACGTGGACAGGGAGGAGCCGATCACCGTGCCGGCGATCGTGCCCGTGAAGAATGCGACCGCCGTGTCGATCGAGCTGTTCCGATCGTACGCCCGGCTCGCGGATGGCCGCGTCGTGCAATGGGGGCCGGAGATCGCGGTCGAGGATGCCGGGATGCCGCTCGTCGACGAGCTGGTGTCGCGGTCGATCACCTGCACGCGACGCATGGACGTCGTGACCTGTGTCGACGACGGGAAGCGCGCGACGATCGGCAACGTCGCGAGCTTCGCCATGGATAACGCACACGCCTGCGTCCTGCTGAAGGACAGGACCGTGCAGTGCGCGGGGCTCAACCATCGCGGTCAGCTCGGCGATGGCACGGTCGGCGACCGTCTCAAGTTCGCGCCGGTGCCGCAGCTCGCCGACGTGGCACAGGTCGTCGTCGGGACCGAGCACACCTGCGTGCGCCACCTCGATCACACGGTGTCGTGCTGGGGGCACGAATCGGAGCTCGGCGTCGAGACCACCGACGGGACGCGGCCGGTCAAGCTGCAGCTCGCCGATGTCGTCGACCTGTTCGCCGGTGGCGCGGCGACCTGCGCGAAGCTACGCACCGGCGAGGTCTCGTGCTGGGGCAACTTCGCGTTCGGTGATCCGAGCACCACGCCCGTGCTGGTGCCGTGGCTCGCCAACGCGAAGTCGCTCGTGCTCGGGATGTCTCACTCGTGCGTGCTGCACGCCGACGACTCGCTCGCCTGCTGGGGCGAGAACAAGTCCGGCCAGCTCGGCGACGGCACGATGGCCGTTCGCCACGTCGCGACGCCCGTTCGCTGGTGAGCCTATGCCGCGGCCGGTGCCGCGAACTGCGCGTGATAGAGGCGGTGGAACGCGCCGCGCGCCGCGAGCAGCTCGTCGTGCGAGCCCTGCTCGATGATCTTGCCGTGCTCCATCACCAGGATCAGATCGGCATCGCGAATGGTGGATAGCCGGTGGGCGATCACGAAGCTGGTGCGGCCCTCGCGCAACGTGGCCATCGCGCGCTGCACCAGCACCTCGGTGCGGGTGTCGACCGACGACGTCGCCTCGTCGAGGATCAGGATCGCGGGATCGGCAAGGAACGCCCGCGCGATCGTGATCAGCTGCTTCTCGCCGGCGGACAGGTTCGAAGACTCCTCGTCGATCACCGTGTCGTAACCGTCGGGCAGGGCGCGCACGAAGCGATCGACATAGGTCGCCTTCGCCGCCTCGAGGAGCTCGTCGTCGGTGGCGGTGGGATTGCCGTAGCGGATGTTGTCGCGGATCGTGCCGCCGAACAGCCAGGTGTCTTGCAGCACCATGCCGAACTTCGCGCGCGCCTCGCGCCGCGGTACCGAGGCGATGTCGGTGCCGTCGATCCGGATCTGCCCGCCGTCGAGGTCGTAGAACCGCATCAGCAGGTTGACCAGCGTGGTCTTGCCGGCGCCGGTCGGGCCGACGATCGCGACGGTCTGACCGGGCTGCGCGACGAGCGACAGCTTCTCGATCAGCGGCACGTCCGGCTGGTAGCGGAACGACACCTCCTCGAAGCGCACCTCGCCGCGCGACACCGCGAGCGCGCCGTCGCGATCCGGGGATTGATCGGGCTCGTCGAGCAGCTCGAACACGCGCTCCGCGGAGGCGACGCCCGATTGCAGGATGTTCGCGACCTGCGCGAGCTGCGACAGGTTCTGGGTGAACTGCCGCGAGTACTGGATGAACGCCTGGACGCTGCCGAGCAGCATCGTGCCCGAGGCGACGCGCAGGCCACCGACGACGGCGATCGCGACGTAGTTGAGATTTCCGACGAAGTTGATCATCGGCATGATCAGCGACGACACGAACTGCGCGCGGAAGCCGGCGTCGAACAGCTCGTCATTCTTGGCGCGGAACTTGGTCTCGATGTCGGCGCGCCGGCCGAACACCTTGACCAGCGCGTGGCCGGTGAAGGCCTCCTCGATCTGACCGTTGAGCGCACCGACGTGCTTCCATTGCGCGACGAAGCCCTTCTGCGCGCGCTTGCCGATCTTCGCGGTGGCGACGACCGAGATCGGAATGGTGACGAGCGCGATCAGCGAGAGCAGCGGCGAGATCACGACCAGCATCGTCAACACGCCGAGCACGGTGAGCAGCGCGACCAGGATCTGACTGAGCGTCTGCTGGAGCGCCATCGCGACGTTGTCGATGTCGTTGGTGACGCGCGACAGCACCTCGCCGTGCTGCTGGCGGTCGAAGTACGCGAGCGGCACCCGCATCAGCTTCGCATCGACATCGGTGCGCAGCTTCTTGACGGTGCGCTGGACGACGAAGTTGAGCACGTAGCTCTGCATCCACATCAGCAGCGACGCGCCGAGGTAGAGCAGCATGACGAGCGTCAGCGTCTCGGCGAGCGCGTCGAAGTCGATGCCCTGGCCGGTCTGGACGTTCATCGCATCGGCGATCTCGGGGTTGGTCGGGCCCTGCTGCCCGAAGAAGCCCTTGAAGATCAGATCCGTCGCGTGGCCGAGGAGCTTCGGGCCGGTCACCGACAGCGCGACGCTGCAGATCGCGAACGCGATGACGACGTAGATCGCCTTGCGCTGCGGCGCCAGCAAGCCGAGCAGCCGCTTCGCGGATGGCCCGAAGCTCTTCGCCTTCTGCGGCGGGCCCATCTGACCGAACGGACCGCGCATCGGCGGACCGGCACCGCGTTGCGGTGGTGCGGCGCGCGTGGTGCTCATGCGGCTGCCTCGCGCTGCTCGGTCTGCGAGGTCACGATCTCGGCATAGGTCGGACACGTCGCCACCAGTTGCGCGTGCGTGCCCTTGCCGACGAGCTTGCCGCCGTCGAGCACCAGGATCTGATGCGCATCACGGATGCTCGCGACGCGCTGGGCAACCACGATCATCGCGGCGTTCTGGATCCGCGGCGCGAGTGCCGCGCGCAGCTTCGCCTCGGTCGCGAGGTCGAGGGCCGAGAACGCGTCGTCGAACAGGAACACCGCGGGATCGCGCAGCAGGGCGCGCGCGATCGCGAGCCGTTGCCGCTGGCCGCCGGAGACGTTGGTGCCGCCCTGCGCGATCGGCGCGGCGAGCTTCTCGGGCATCTGCTCGACGAAGTCCTTCGCCTGCGCGATCTCGAGCGCGGTCCACAATTGCTCGTCGGTGGCGTCGGGGTTGCCGAACCGCAGGTTCGACGCGACGGTGCCCGAGAACAGATAGGCGCGCTGCGGCACCATGCCGATCCGCGTCCACAGCTCCTCGGGCTCGCGCTCGCGCACGTCGACGCCGTCGATCAGCACCGTGCCGCTCGTCGGATCGGAGAGCCTCGGGATCAGCTCGAGCAGCGTGGTCTTGCCGGCGCCGGTCGAGCCGATGATCGCGGTGACCTCGCCGGGCCTGGCGACGAACGAGATGTCGGCGAGCACCGCGTGCTCGGCACCCGGATAGCGGTACTCGACGCCGCGCAGCTCGACGCCTCCGATCGGCGCAGGAGCGACCGGCCTGGCGGGTGGCGCGATCGCCGGCACCATGTCGAGCACCTCCTGGATCCGCTCGGCGCACACCGCGGCGCGCGGGATCATGATCGACATGAACGTCGTCATCATCACGGCGACCAGGATCTGGATCAGATAGGACAGGTACGCGGTCAGCGCGCCGATCTCGAGCGAGCCATCGGCGATGCCCTTGCTGCCGTACCACATCACCGCGATGCTCGAGGCGTTGAACACCAGCATCACCGTCGGCCACATCACCGCCTGCAGCTTGCCGATGCGCAGCGCGATGTCGGTGAGGTCCTCGTTCGCCGCCTCGAAGCGGTCGGCCTCGGCGGGCTCGCGGACGAACGCGCGGACCACGCGCATGCCGGTGATCTGCTCGCGCAGCACGCGGTTGACCGTGTCGATCTTCGGCTGCATCGCACGGAACTTCGGGATCATCCGGCTGATGATGAAACCGATGCTGCCGGCGAGGATCGGCACGCAGACGAGCAGCAGCCGCGACAGCTGAACGTCTTCCTGGACGGCCATCACGATGCCGCCGATGCACATGATCGGCGCCATGATCATCATCGTCACGCTCATCAGCACGAGCGTCTGGACCTGCTGGACGTCGTTCGTGGTGCGGGTGATCAGCGACGGTGCGCCGACCTTCGCCACCTCGCGAGCCGACAGCGCGCCGACGTGATGAAAGATCGCGCCGCGCAGGTCGCGACCGAACCCCATCGCGACGCGCGCTCCGAAGTAGACCGCGGCGACCGAGCACCCGATCTGGAACGCGGTGATCGCGAGCATGACGCCACCCGCGGCGAGCACGTATCCGGTGTCGCCGGTCGCGACGCCCTCGTCGATGATCTGGCCGTTGATGCTCGGCAGATATAGCGATGCCACCGTACCGAGCAGCTGCAGCACGACGACTGCAAGGATCGGCCGGGCATGCGGACGGAGGAACCTGCGCAACAGCCGCAGCAGCACCCGCACTGCGTACCGGACCGGCGCCGCGAAGGCACGCGGCTGATACGAAATTTCACAAACTTCAGCGCTATCGTGTGGCGATGCGGATCTGGTTCGAGTTGCGCCCCCTCGCGGACATCGAGCCGTGGGGACCGCCGGACCGGCCGTCGCTATCGTGGTTCGGGCTCACCGACGGCCACTACGACCTGATCTTCGACGACCAGCATCTGTTCAGCGAGCCGGGCGGTACCGGAGGCATCGACTATCAGGTCGTGCGGTTGTGGGAGGACCTGCTCGACATCGCGGCGGCCGTGCTCGAGCCCGTCCCGGACGCGATCGCCTCGCGGATCGACGACCGCTGGCTGGCGTGGGCGGCGACCGCGCTCGATGAAGACGCGCTGCGCTGGTGGTGGCGGCGGGAACTCACATCGGGTCACCTGGTGCGTGCACCGCGCGTCCAGCTGTGGCGGGTCGGTGATGCGATCAGGATCCGGTGGACCGTGCCGCCACCCGAGGACGGCATCGCGTGGGTGTCACAGGGCGGCGAGACCACGATCTCGGCCGCGGCATTTCGCGACGAGCTCGTGCGCTTCGATCGCGCGTTGATCGCCGGTATGCAGAGCCGGATCGAGGAGATCGAGCGAGGCTGGGACCGGCCGATCGCGATCGATGTCGCGCAGCTCCGGCAGGAGCAGGTGCAGCGGGCGACCTGGCTCGAGCGCCGGTTACGGGATCCCGGCACCAACTGGGATGCCGTACTGCGCGCGCTTGCGTCAGCGAGCTAGCCCACGGTTCACGGTTGTTCACGTGTGAGCTTTCCACGGCAAACAGCGGAACCACGGTGTTGTCGCGCGGCGCGAGCGTATCCTGGACGTATGCGGTGGCTCCTCTGTCTGGTCCTGGTCGGCGGTTGTCTACGTGCTCGCGCTACCGTCGTGCATCCCACCGATCACGAGCGCGACAGCGGCGCGTCGGGCTCGACGATCGCGCGGACGTTGCCGGCGGCCTCGGAAGCTGAACAACCCGAGCCCAGCTCGATCCCGTCGAACCTCGGTTCGATCGAGGTCGGCGCGATCGTGCCGTTCACCCTCGACACCGCGACGGTGCACATCGCACCGGGCCTGCGCGTCTTCAACTCGCACCCCGAGGCGCCGCTGTTCGGCGTCGCCGTCGGTGCCGACTTCCTCGGCAAGCGCCGTGGTCCCGGGTTCGCGCTCGAGGGTTCGGTCCACGCCGGTAGCAGCGGGAACGATCCGTCGCTGATCGTCCAGGCCGTCGACGTGTTCGGCGGCATCACGCTGCACGGCAAGCGCGCGCCGATGACGTGGGCCGTCGGGCCGTCGGTCGGCATCCTCGGCATGCCGGGCGGTCACTCGGTCTACACGTTCGGGCTCGGCATCCGCGTGATGGGCCGGCCTACCGATCACAGATAGCGAAACGGACCCTCGTAGTCGCCATCGCCGACATCGAGCCGGTCTGGCTCGGGGAGCCGATCGAATTCGGCAGCGCCGGCATCGAGGCTGACGAGCTGGCTGCCGAGCTTGGACTCCGCGAGCGCCTTGATCCCGACCAGGCTGAAGCCACGACGGGTGGGCGGCAGCTTGATGGTGGTGAGCTTCGGCAGCTCGAGCTCGCCGAGCTTGCGTAGCCCCTCGTCGTCGATCCGCGACTCGCGGAGATCGAGCGTGGCGAGGGCAGGTGGCGGCTTGAACGCGAGGTGGCGCACGACCTGCGAGAGCGATGTGGCGGTGGGGCCGATCTCGATCGTGTGTAGCTGCTCCGGCGAGCGCGCGAGGAATACCGGCAGCACCGCCTCGTCGCACTGGAGCACCCGCAGCGAGCGGACCCACGAGGCCTGGGCGAACCGGCCGAACGAATTCGACCGCACGCCGGCCATCCGCAGGACCTTGAGCTCGCGCAGCGCCTTCGCCTCGGCCATGAAGTGCGCGGCGTCGGGATCGAGATCGTTGCGCGAGATGTCGAGCTCGTCGAGCGTGCCGGCCGGACCGGCCTTGAACGCGCCCAGCGAATCGTCCATGTCCCAGTCGCTGTCCTTGATGTCGCGCATGCGCAGCGTGCGCAGCGCCTTGGTGTGCTGCGACGCGAGCAACATCAGCGTGCCCTCCGAGCCGAGCTTGGCGCCCGAGACATCCAGCGTGTGGATCTGCGCGAGCTGCTTCCACGCCGCGAGCTCGAGGATGCCCTTGCTGGTCACCGACGCCGCACGCCGGCCGTAGCCTCGTCCGCTGCCCAGCTCCTCGTCGGCACCGACGGAGAGATCGAGCTCGGCGAGCTTCGGCATCGTCGTCGAGGCGGCGAGCTTGGTGATGCCGGCGTTGCCGACGTGACTGCGCGGCAAGCGCAGCGCCTCGAGTGCACCGAGATGCTTCGACTTGAGGAGCTGCGCCCACCCGGTGCGAAGCTCGGAGTCGATCAGGTTGAGCGAGCGGATGGTCGACAACACCTGGCAGCCGGCGAGCCACTTCATGTCGTCCTGCTCCATCACCGTGCCGAACATCGTCAACTCCTCGACGTTCGATACCGTGCCGAGCTTTGGCCGCGTGCCGCTCCGCGGCCCCGGCAGCGCCCCGCCTTGCATCGGCACCCGGCGCGCGCACTCCTCGTGATGCGCGACGTAGTTGTCGACGTCGTCGAATGCCACCGCGCGGATGAAGCCGCGCCGAAAGCTTCCCCACTGCACGCCGGGTAGCTGCGGGAGGTGAGCGCGCCATGCCTCCCCGTGCTTGGCGACCAGTGCGCGCTCCTGCAGCTCGAGCGCGCTCGCGCGTGCCTCCCAGGATGGAAGGTTGGCGCGCTCGATCTGGAGCCGGATGAAGTTGGCGCGCTCGAGATCGCCGTCCTGCTCGTACTGATCGGCGAGCACGAGGCGCGGGGCATCGCTCGCCGGGTCCTTCCAGATCTCCGCGAGCAGGGCGTCGACGTTGCTCATGATCTCCTCGTCAGCGGTGCCAGGTGATGACGGATCTCGGAGGTCGCCGCGTCGAGATCGAGCGGCACGGATGGCAACTGATGCGCGTAGCGCGCCCACCGCACGCCGGCGTCGCGCTCGCGCCACCACGACGCGGTGATCAGCGACTGCAGATCGATCCGGCGGCGCTCGACCGCCTCGCCGAGCACGCCGACCGGGAACCTCCGCAGCACGTGCCACAGATCGCCGACATCCTTCGCGCGCCACTCGCGCGGGCCGAGCTCGGCGATCACCTGGAGCTTGGTCGCGATCACCATCTCGTGCGGACACGTCCACAACGTGGCCGCACCGACGGCACGCCGCTGCGCCTGCGGCCACACCGGCAACTGGAACGTCAGGTCCACCTTGATCTCGCCCCTCGCCCCGTCGACGCTGCCGGCGGCAAACAGCACGAGCCCGGGCTGGGTGCTGTGGGGCCACGCGGTGTCGACGCGAAACCGCTCGGCGTCGAACACCACGCCGTCGGCGAGCTGGGACGCGAGCACCGCGCGCAGCCGGGCGCGCATCTCGCGAGGGCGATACGGAAGCGAGCACACGACGTCGACATCGCGCACCCGCCGCCCCGTCTCGGGCAGCCACGACCGCACGAGCATGCCGCCGCGCAGGGCATAGGCCTCGGCCTCCGGCGACGCCGCGAGGCGCAGCACGAACGCCTCGAGCAAGCGCTCCCTTCGCTGCATGGCGCCAGACAATAACGTACCCTCGCCACGCATGCGCGCGATGCTCTGCGTTGTGAACCGACTCGTCCTTGCCGCGCTGTTACTGGTTGCTGATGACGCGCGCGCCGAGGACGAGATGTCGAGGTTCAAGACCAACGTCGAGCTCGCCGGCTGGGCGTTGCCGACGCTGACGCTGCACGTGGTGTTGCACGAACACTCGCATGCGCTCGCGGCGAAGCTGGTCGGCGCCGAGCACGTGCAGATCCGCTGGATGCCGGGCAAGGGCGTGCTCGGGGTCACCGGCTGGAAGAAGCGGGGCCGCACCGACGCGGATGTCGTCAAGGTCGCCGCGGCACCGGTCCTGACGAACCTCGTCGTGCTCGGTGCGTTCGGCGTGCTCGATCAGCTCGGCGCGCCGTCGAACGAGCACGCTCGCGTCCCGCTGCTGGCGATGGCCGGATGGGCATGGAGCGACCTCGCCAGTCTGTTGCTGCCGTTCGCCGGCAACGATGTCGAGAAGGCATATCGCTACCTTCCCCTCGCCGGCTGGCAGCGGCTGGGGCTCCGCGCGTTGCACCTCGGGGTGGTGGTCGCGGGTTACTACGTGCTGCGCCGCGGCTACGACCGCATCGCGGACGAGCAGCCGCCGGAGCCGTCGCGAAAGTTCGTCGCACCGCTGACGTTCCGGTTTTAAGCGGGCGGGCGATCCTTTAGGCTGCGCGCGTGTTCGAGCACGTCCAGCGCCGCAATCGCCGACCGGTGTTCGTACCGATCCTGATCGGCGCCGTTCTGCTGGTCGTCATCTACTTCGCCGTCGATCGGTGGTCGCAGCGGCGCGGCGACGAGGAGGCCTCCGAGACCCTCAATGCGCTCGCACGCGACGTGATCGCTGCGCGCGATGACGATGAGCCACTCGAGCGCGCGCCGTTGCCGGGCATGTCGATCGAGCTCCCGCGATCGTCGATGCGCAAGGGCGACTACGTGTCCGGCACCATGCAGTCGTCGAGCGTGATGTTCGGCTGGACGCCCGGCAAGCTGATCGCGGACCAGGCGTTCATGCGCGATCAGCTCAAGATCTTCGGCGCCGGCGAGACGATGACCACGACCCGGTTCGGTCGCGCACCGGCGTTCGAGGATCACGTCGGTGAGCGGCTGCACGTCGTCATCGGGAGCTGCGGTCGCCGCAACGTGGTGCTGCAGGCACAGACGACGCGCGAGCGGTTCGAGCAGATCAAGGCCAGCTTCAAGTGCTCGCCGGATCGGCCGCTCGATCACCTCGGCGTGATCGTCGCGGCACGCAAGGGATGGCGCCGTACCGACGACGATCCGAAGATCAAGCTCGTCGATGACACCGGCATCCAGCTGACGCTGCAGTCGCGCAAGGAGGCGCACGACCCGCGCGGCCAGTTGATCCCGGCAGACGTCGAACCCGAGGCTCGCGGTGACTACCGGGTGTGGCGCGGCAGGGGCACCGGGCTCGATGGCAAGCCGCACGTCACCGCGCTGGTCGACTGGAAGTGCGCGGATCAGCCGTACTACGGCGAGGTCTTCATGACCGGTCCGCGATCGGTCGAGGAAGGCATCGCGCTCGCGCTGACCGGCAGCTGCATCGCGATGACCGCGCCGCTCCCCGAGCACCTGGCGCCGCCGCAGGCGGAAAACTAGAACAGGCGGCTCGATCGGATCGAGCCGCCTGCGATTCACTGCAACTCGTCTTCGAGGCCGATCCGGAACACCAGCTCGGGCGTGCGCCGGCGCGTGACCTCGTGGGCCACCTCCTCGCGCAGATGTCCGGCGACGCCGTTGACGCGTGCGAGCGCGGCAACGAGGTCGACATCCTTGCGAGTGGGAACCAGGGTCACGAGCAAGCGCGCCGCCGAGGGTGCGGGCGTGACCGTCGCGAGCGCCAGGTCCTCGATCGAGGTCTCGGCGAGCGCGTAGGTCAACGCGTCGAACACCTGTCGACACAGTTGCAGATCCTTGTGGTGACGCTTGCCACCACGATGGTCGAGTTTCATATCGCTCCATGGCGCGCACGACAGCGCGCCGAACAGTTCAGCGTGTCAGTGGACTGCGATGACCGCGTCCGAGCGAGCTACGCGCTCGTGACGCGGACTGGATGAAGGAGCGACATGACCAACCTCCGCGAAGGCCCGTACTCTGAGGCCGGCCCGGCGATCGCGCAAGCGACAACTCACAAGCCCGCGATTCGGCGGCGCTTGCAGACGAGTCCGAGCACGAGCAAGGCGAGCAGCGGCGACGCACCGGCCGTGGACGTGCCGCAACAGCCGCCACTCGGGTCCTCAGGATCGCCGGCGGGAGGATCCGGATCGGGATCCGGGTCGGGTGGCGGCATCGTGGTGTCGCAGTCGCCGGCCGCGTGCTCGATCGCGCCGAGGGTGAGCGCACCGGCGGGGCGTGCCTGCGCGCAGTAATCGTCGGTGACGTCGCTGCGCGCGGGACCGGCGGCGATCAGCTCGCCGACATCGCCGATCGTCATCAGGTCGCCGACCGCCGGATCCGCGTACCAGGTCTGGAACGTCGCGAGGTCGACGCCATCGCGGTTGCCGGTGGCGGTCACCGTGCCGCCATCGCGCGGCTTGATGGTGCCGGCGAGCACGTTGCCGACCGCCTCGCCGGTCGTGGTGTCGAACCGGAAATCGACGCCCGCCGTCTCGATGATCGTGTTGTAAAGGACGTGCGAATCGTGACCGCGATTGACGTAGATGCCGACGTCGCTGCAGCTCGCGATGATGTTGTTGCGGATCGTGCCGCCCTCGTGCTCGACGCTGCACGGCGTGTCGGCATCGAACGCCGGCGCGCAGAACTGCGGTGCGGTGCCGCCACCGCCGAACGACAGCCCGATGCGTGCACCGCCCGCGTGATCGCGCGAGCACACGACGAGGTTGCGCTCGAACACGCCGCGGCGCCCGCCGCTCTTCATGAACGCGAGGTACGAGACGGTGTCGCCGCCGAGCTTGTGACCGTCGTGGAGGAAGTTGCCGCGCACGATCCAGTCGTCGCCGGTATCGATGTTGAGCTTGGTGACCGGATTGCCGGTGTTGCGGCCGCGGGTATCGAACAGCTCGCAGTTCTCGACGAGCCCGTTGTTGGGGGTCACGAACGAGCCACCGATCATCGACGCGTTGACCTTGAGCTGCGCGTTGAAATCGACCACGCGCGAGCCGCGCAGGACGAAGCCCTCCGCCGCGCCGCTGACGTGAAACGCGTGCTCGCAATCGTTGTCGTCGGCGCATACGCCGTGGACATCGAGCCCCTCGAAGTGCCAGTGCGGGCCGGTCACCTTGAAGCCCTCGGTGGCATCGAAGTCGATCCGCGCACCGAGTGGATTCGCGGCACGCACCACGATCGGATCGGCGGCCGTGCCGGTGGCCGAGCACGACACGTTGGCCGCCAGCGCGTAGGTGCCGTCGGCGAGCACGATCTCGTCGCCGGCGTTCGCTCCGGCGATCGCGGCGGTCAGCTCGGCAGGCGTGGCGACGTCGATCACGTCTGCCCGCGCCGCGGTGCCCGCGAACACCACCCCGATGGTGATGACCCTCACGGGGCGAGTATAGGCGCTTGCCAGAATCATAGGAGGTGTCATCTTGCGCGACCCACCGAGGCATCCCGCTGAGGTCCGGGGAGACCAAGCAATCATGAAGTTGCTCGACGAAGTCACAGCATTCCGGAAGGCGCTCGCGAACGGTGGGCGGTATCACTTCGAGGCCCTGCTCGCGGCAAGCAAGCACGCGTCGTTCGCCGAGCGCGACGAGGCCGTGCTCGCCCTGCTGGCGGATGGCTTCGATCACCCCGAGGACACGGGCATCCTGTGTGTCGCGTCGGGTGCGCTCGTCGAGGATGGTGCGTCGCCAACGCTCGGCGTCGCGACGATCCTCGATCGGCTCGCCGCTGGCGCCGAGATCCTCCTGGGCTCGACCCTCGAGGATGCGCGGCTCGACGACGAGCGCAAGCCACCTCCGAAGGCGCTGCCCGAGCTCGAGCGGCGCTGGATCGCCGGCTGGAAGAACCACGTGCGCGGTGCGATGGCGCGGCTCGCCCGCGATGTCACGGTGCGTCGCGCGCTCCGCGAGCACGCACGGCTGGTCGCGGGCCTGCGCGCGTTGACCGAGCGGACGACCGCGAATCACCTGCGCTACCTGACCGAGCTCCTCGACATGCTCGACGACGAGCCCCTGCACGTCATCGACCTGACGAAGGGCGGCACGCTCGCGCGCTATCGCGCCTACGGCATCCGCAACGGCTTCCACCTGATGACCGTGCTCGAGGGCTACCGGCCGTTCGCGCTGTGTCGAGATCGGGTGGAGTCGGTGACGGCGACCCACGGCTACTACTCGTGGTTCGCGCTCGAGGACAAGGCGCAGCGCTTCGTGGCGGGCAACCTGATGGCGATGCTGTGGGGCGAGCCGACCGCGAGCACGCTGCCGCGCTTCGAGGGCGTCGCCACGATCATCAAGGCGCCGCCGACGATGTCGCGCTCGTGGGACACCCACTTCCTGTCACCGCTGCACGAGGCGATGCCGGAGAAGCTGGTCCTCGAGCACGAGCTGTCGGTCGAGGAGTCGCAGCCGATCCTGCGCCGGATCGCCGCCGCGGCGCGCGACTAGCGAGCGGTCAACCGCTCGCGAGCGCGCGCATCCGCGCCTTCGACATCCGCACGAACCGCCGCTGCAAGCGCCGCGCGATCGGCTTTGCGAGCCGCGCCATCCAGTAGCGCGGCTGCGAGAACGCGACGATGGTGTAGACGACCGTGTCGTCGGGCAGCCACTCGACGAGGAAGCGCTCCTCGCCGCGCTCGACGTGACCGGGCAGCGTGCCGTACGCGAACCCGAAGCGGCGCGGCTCGTCGATCACGTAGACGATCCGCGCGGCATTGAGG
>JAEYYY010000706.1 GCA_023430775.1 Pseudomonadota bacterium | reverse complement strand
TGCTCGAGGCGAGCGAGGTCGTGGTGCCGCTCGACCTGACGCACAGCTCGTATGCCGATCACGTGGTGATGTCGACCGCGGACATCGCCTTCATCGCCGCCGGCGCGTTCAGCGGCTTCCAGCAGATCGCCCATCGCCGCGCGATGCGCGACCAGATCGGCTTCGGCCGCGATCAGGCCACCGCCGGTGCCGACCCCGACGCCATCGCCGTCGACTTCTCCGCCGAGCAGGTCGAGAACGTCGCCAACTTCCAGGCCTACGGGTTCCTGCCGGAGCTGGTCGCACGGTTCACCCGCGTGGTGCCGTTCAAGGCGCTCGATGCCGGCACGCTCAAGGACATCCTGCGCTCCGACGTGATCGCGAAGATGACGCGCGAGTTCAAGCTCGAGGGCTTCGCGCTCTCGATCGACGAGGCGGTGCTCGATCACGTGGTGACCGATGCGCTGCGCCGCGAGACCGGTGCTCGGGGCCTGGCATCGACGCTGACCCGCAACCTCGAGGATGTCGCGTTCGGTGCATTCGGCGTCGAGCGCAGCGGCGACGTGCGCGTGGTGATGAGAGACGACCAGATCGCCGTCGACATCGACTGAGCCATTCGGCGATACTTCGAGCGTGACGCGGGTGGACGTGCTGGCGATCCACGAGCCGGACTTCGCGGCGGAACTGTCGCTCGATGCGCCGCTGGTGACCTTGCGCGGCTCGGCGGACATCGGCAAGGCGAGTCAGCTCGGCAGCTGGCTCGAGAAGGTCCACGAAGCGCTGGTCTCGGCCGGGGCAGGCAGCGTGACGGTCGACCTTCGCAACCTCGAGTTCATGAGCGCCTCGGCGTTCAATTCGCTGGTCACCTGGCTCGGCTCGATCCACGAGCTGCCCGAGGCCCAGCGCTACAAGCTCCACCTGCGCTCGAACCCCGACCTCGCGTGGCAGCGGCGCAGCCTCAAGACCCTGACCTGTTTCGCCGTCGACCTGATCACGGTCGAGGTCAACTGATGGAGCTCCCCGAGGAGATCGTCTCGAAGTTCCGCGCCGTCGCGCTGGAGCGGCTGACCAGGATCGAGACCGAGTGGGCACAGCTCCTCAGCTCGGTCGGCGACGACACCGTGCTGCATCGCGAGGTCCACACGCTGAAGGGCGAGTCGCGCGTGCTCGGCTTCACCGACGTCAACCTGGTCGCGCACAAGCTCGAGGACATGCTCGAGGTCGCCCGCGGCAGCGGCTACGCCGTCGACGAGGACTTCGACCTCACCGTCAACATGGCGCTGCGGTTCATGGGCATGCTGGTCCGCAAGCGCGTCGGTGCGCAGCTCTCCGGCATCGACCTCCCGGGCTTCATCCGGCAGATCGATCAGCTGCTCGTCGAGGCCAAGCCGAAGCTGCGCGCGCGCACGCGCACCGGCAACCAGATCGGCACCAAGACCACGTTGATCCCGCGGCTGCCGCCGGCGATGCGCGAGCGCCTCGGGCCGATCGCGGTCGACGCCTTCGTCGAGTACGCGATGTCATCGGGCACGCGGCGCGATCGGTTGCGCGCGTCGTGGCACGCGCTGCGCGAGATGCTCGGCCTGCAGCGCGCGCACATCGGCGCCGGCCAGCTCAAGCATCACGAGGACGGCTCGAAGAGTCTCGCGCGCGAGCTCGGCAAGGAGGTCGCGGTGGTGTTCGCGTGCGAGCCGGCGGAGGTCACCAGCGAGGTGCTGGCCGTCGTCGATGTCGCGGTGCTCCACCTGATCCGCAACGCGATCGATCACGGCATCGAGGTTCCGGAAGCGCGCGCGGCCGCCGGCAAGCCGACCACCGGGACGATCACGATCCGCAGCGGGCTGTCGGCGGATCGCTTCGAGCTGTCCGTCGAGGATGACGGGCAGGGCATCGATCCGAACCGGATGCGCGACCGCGCCGTCGAGCTCGGACTGTGGCCGCCACACGCACCTCTCGGTCAGGACAAGCTGCTCGACGTGATGTGCATGCCCGGGTTCTCGACCCGCAATGTCGCCAGCGAGGTGTCGGGACGCGGCGTCGGCCTCGATGCCGTGCGCGGCGCGATCGCCGATCTCGGCGGCGTGCTGACGCTCGCCAGCATCCCCGGTCAGGGCGCGACCTGGACCATGAGCCTGCCGGTGCCGACGCTCGCCCTGCAGGGCACCGTGCTGCGCGTCCCCAACGTGGCCTTCCCGATCGTCCTCGAGGCGGCGTGGCAGCTCGTCGACGACGGTCGCGACACCAGAGCCGTCAACATCGCGAGCGTGCTCGGCTTCCCCGGCGTCGATCACGCCGCGTCGTACACCTTCGTCCGCGGCGATCAGGCGATCGGCATCGAGTGCGATCGCAAGCCCACACCATCCAGCGTGCGCCGCCTGGTGCCGACACCCGACCACGTGCTCGGCGAGGTGCTGGTGATCGATTCGATCGAGGGGCTACTCGTGCGCCCCGAGCGGATCGCCTAGAGCAGGATTTACGAGAGCCCTCGAGGGTTGCCATGAACGCGAACTGCGTCTGGCAGAAGCATGGCTTGCTGTGCCGAGCTCGAGGTACGTTATCGGGTCGGCGGCGTCGAGCTCGTGCGCGGTCTACCCGGTGATCGTTCAGATCGTTATGGAGAAATCGACGCTGCGTTCGTGCGGGCCGCACTGCGCTCGTTCATGTCCTGTTGGTTCGCCACGCGTCACCAAGACAGCTCACCGTGCCTCGGTCGGGCGCTCTCGCCCTGCGGGTCAGCTTGCGCGAGTGCCGTGCCGAGCGCCATCGGCGACCGAGACCTGCGTGCCGCCGCCACGTAGCTCGAACGCCTTCGAACGCGTGCGGCAGAGCCCGCGCTCGTCACGGCCCTCGCGCGTTGACCCGCGACGGGCGAGAGAGCGCCCGCCCTCGGCGACCCCCGAGGAACTTGAAGTTCGTGATCACCAGCGCCGCCGAAGAGCGCGTGATGCAGGGGTTCCGTCAGCGCTGTCCCGCCTCGGCCTACCTTTCATCGCTGGCGAGAACGACAGCCGAACGTCGTGTCATTCACTGTGCGGTTAGCGCTCGTGGTCGCGGACTCGTCGCCCCCGGCGGCGGATTGGTGGCCGTGAACGATGATCGTTATGGAGAGACCGACGCTGCGTTCGTGCGGGTCGCACTGCGCGCGTTCATGGCCTGCTGGTTCGCCACGCGCCACCAAGACAGCTCACCGTGCCTCGGTCGGGCACTCTCGCCCTGCGGGTCAGCTTGCGCGAGTGCCGCGCCGAGCGCCATCGGGGACCGAGACCTGCGTGCCGCCGCCACGTAGCTCGAACGCCCTCGAACGCGTGCGGCAGAGCCCGCGCTCGTCACGTCCCTCGCGCGCTGACCCGCGACGGGCGAGAGCGCGCCCGCCCTCGGCGACCCCCGAGGAACTTGAAGTTCCTGATCACCAGCGCCGCCGAAGAGCGCGCGCTTCGCGTGATGCAGCCAGGTCCCAGCCTGGACGAGCACGTCACTTCGCGCGCGCGTCGTTGCGCCTCGGTCGAGTCCGTGGGAACCGAACGTTGTCGCTCACCGTCGAGGAACGTCGTCCAGCTTCGTGCCACGCAGCGGCGTGGTTGGTGCTCGCGGCGCGGCTACCGTGATGCCCCGCTCGGCGCTTGGGGTGGTTGGTCCCATGTGGAACTGAACATTCATCGCTTCCATGGCGAATTGGTGCTCGCGGTCCGCGGACTCGTCGACCCCGTCGGCGCTTAGAGATCGAACGGTCGAGCGGCCAGCCATGCAGCATGTAGTTGGCGCTCGCGACCCGTGGACTCGACAACCTCTCGTGCTTCGGGCGGCGATGCTCGTGACCGTGCCTTACCTCGTCGACGTCCGCGTTTCGCATGGTCGGTAGCGCGTGGGACTGAACGATGTCGCTCGTGCCATGCAGCATGCGGTTGGTGCTCGCGGCGGCGGCTTACCTCCTCGTCACTGTCGGCGCCCGGGGTGGTCAGTCCCGTGTGGGACTGAAGCCTCGTCGCACTGCCTCATTCCTTATCACCCGTTCATACCGTCCGCTCATGGACGACGCGAGGCGTGGTCATCCTCGGGGGCTTTGACCCGCGGTCGACGACCGCAGAAGCTTGATCTGCCTATTCAGTTGTCAAAGACGCGAGTCGGACGTCTTCGGCGTTCACTCATCGTCGCGAACGACCCGCAGTACCGCGGCATCTCGCACGGCACACTCGCATGGTCTCGCCTCTTCTGGAACTGATCGTTCGTCGGGTTCGACGAGCTTCAGGTGTCGAGGCGCAGGTTCGTCCTCATCGATGAACTCCGGCGGAGGACCGTTCGTCGCCGTGTCGACATCGCCATCCGGCCACCACTCGAACTGCCACGCTCCGGGCGTGCCCGTGATGACGAGGCGACCGTCGTGGCACTGCGTGTGATGACCACCGCATGACGATCCACAGTTCTCCGTCGTGTGCTGACCGCCATTCTGGCGCTCGCGGAAGTGATGGACGTCGAGGTTTCGCGTCGACCGACAGCCCGGCACGATGCAGGCGTAGCCGTCCCGCTGCATGACCTTGCGACGGATCGCGTCGGGGATGTGCGATTTCGGCCTCGTCAGCTCGTTGGTCTCGAGATCGCCGATGAACACCGAGTCGCAGATCAACCGCTCCGCCGTGACATCGTCGATCGGAACCTGTTCGCCATCGACGCTGACGAAGTTGCCTTTGCACTTCTTGCACGTGGTGACCGCGACCTGCACCGCCGGCTTCGAGACCTGATCGACGCCCGGTGCCTCGGCCTCGCGAAGCAGCCGCTCGAGGAACTCGTCGTCGGACAACCGCTCGCCATTCTCCTTGTCGCGCTCGCTGCGGAGCCGCCGATAGCGCGCCCACACCGTTGCCGAGATCTCGAGGAAGACCTTCTTCTTGATCAGCTTCGGATCCGGGTCCGCCTCCGGGCCATCGCCGCGCCGCAACCCGGCGACCATGCGCTCGACATCGCGCGCCGTCCTGC
>JAEYYY010000673.1 GCA_023430775.1 Pseudomonadota bacterium | reverse complement strand
GACCTCGCCGTTCTGCAGCACGCGCAGCAGCGAGGCCTGCGCGGACATCGGCAGATCGGCGATCTCGTCGAGGAACAGCGTGCCGCCGTCGGCGCTGCGGATCAGGCCGGGGCGCTCCTCGGTGGCGCCGGTGAACGCGCCGCGCTTGTGGCCGAACAGCTCGGCCTCGAGCGTCGACGAGCTCAGCGCGGCGCAGTTGACCGGGACGTACCTGCCCTTGCGGCCCGACAGCTCGTGGACGCCCTGCGCCACCAGATCCTTGCCGGTGCCGGTCTCGCCCTGGATCTCGATCGGCACGTTGGTCTTCGCGGCGGTCGCGAGCTCGCGGTACTTGTCGGCGAGCGGTGCGTGCAGCGTGCTGAGGTACGGCGCGATCTCCGGTGGCTCGCCGTCGAGATCGGTCTGTTCGCCCGCCGTGCGGAACAGCAGCGAGGTGTGGCCGACGAGGATGACGTCGCCGTCCTGCAGCGGCTTGCGCTTGATCCGATCGGGCCCCACCGTGGTGCCGTTCTTGGATCCGAGATCCTCGACCACCCACTGGCTCCCCACCTTGGTGATCCGGCCGTGGCTGGTGGACATCCGCAGGTCGGCGAGCGTGACGACGACGACGCGCGCGCCATCGCTGGTGGTGTGCTTGATCGAGCGCGTCTCGCCACGCCCGAGATCCACGCGATCGACATCGCCGAGCGCGATCCGACCGGGGGGCGTGTGCGGTGCATCTCCTGCGAGGCCGATGAACAGCGCCGGCTTCCCCGGTCCCGTTCGCCCCGAGGACACGATCGCGCTGAGCGTGTCAGACATCCGCCAAAGATAACCCGGCGGCGCCCGCCACTAGAATTGGGGTGCGCCCCCTATTTCAGGACGGCTTCTTGCGCACCAGGGAATCCGCCGGGATCACGGTCGGCTTCTTCGGAGACATCGCGATCGGGTCGAGATCCGTGGTCCCGCACAGGAAGCACGCGCCGTTGAGGATGATGTCGTGCTCGCAGTGGCCGCACCGCACGCAGACACCCTCGCGCCGCTCGCCATGCGGGCACGTCGGGTCGCCGAAGCCCGGCGGTGGGGTTGCCATCAGCGCAGCGTAGCGCGAAGCCGCTCGCCGAGCCCCGAGTGACGCTGCGCGCCTCGCTTGCCGCCGCCGATCAGGATCGGCTTGGCGCCGGCGATCACCACGCTCTTCCGGGCGCGCGTGATGCCGGTATAGAGGAGCTCGCGGGTGACCAGCGGCAGATCCTCGTGGGGAAGCAGCAGCGCGACCGCATCGAGCTCGCTGCCCTGGCTCTTGTGGATCGTCAGCGCCCACGCCAGCTCGAGCCGATCGCGCAGCGCCTCGATCGCGAACGGCCGCAGCTCGCCACCCTGGCGGAACACCGCGCGGTAGTGATGGCGGCCGAGGCCCTCGTCGGCGCGCACGATGATGCCCTGGTCGCCATTGAACAGCCCGCGCTGGTAATCGTTGGCGGTCACCATCACCGGCTCGCCGGGGATGAAGTCCGGCCGGCCGGTGACGCTCAACCGATCGAGGCCCTGCTGGTGGAGGTGCTGGTTGATCGCGACCGAGCCGGTGGGCAGCGTGCGCGTCACCGTCAGCGCGCGGCCACGGCCGAGCAGGTGCCACAGCGTCTCCAGCGCGTCGCGATCGCCGTCGACGATCTTGCCGTCGTCGAAGTGGAACACGCGCTCCGCCATCCGCAGCGCGCGCGGCCCGTCGAGGTGGAGCCACAGCGCGTCGGCCACCGCGAGCGTGACGTCGTGCGGCCGCACCGCGTTCGCGGTATCGACCCACTCGACGCCGCGGAACACCAGCTTGCTCGCGGCGCGCGGGATCGCGAGGGCACCGCGTCGCGGAGCGAGCGTGTCCGCGAAGTGCGGCACGTCGTCGGGGCCGAGCAGCCCCGGCAGCTCCGGATCGCTCGGTCGGATGCCGGGCGAGCTCAGCTTGCCGGAGTCGCGCGACTGGCGTGCCGAGAACAGGCGCGCGGGATCGCCGTCGTGGATCGCGCGCGCGGCCTCGTAGACGGCGAGGCCATCGGGATCGCCGATGTCCTGGCGATAGCTCTTCTCGAGGCGGGCGACGACCTGCGCCGCGATCTTGTCGACGGTCAGATCGGTCAGCACCTGGCCGGCGTCGATCGCGGGCAGCTGGTGCGCGTCGCCGATCAGCACCAGCGGGGCGGACGGCGGCAAGGCATCGAGCAGCGCGTCGACCAGCTCGAGATCGATCATCGACGCCTCGTCGACGATCACCGCACCGACCGGCAGCGGGCTCTGCGCGTGATGCGCGAACGAGCGCGTGCCGGTGCGATAGCCGAGCAAGCGGTGCAGCGTCTGCGCCGGCGCGATCGCCACGCCTTGCTCGACGATCACCTCGGTCAGCCGGTTCGCCGCCTTGCCGGTCTGCGCCGCCATCGCGATGTCGCTGATCTCCATCGCCGCGAAGCCGCGCACGATCGCCGCGGCGACCAGCGTCTTGCCGGTCCCCGGACCACCGGTCACCACCGAGACGCGGCTCGACAGTGCGATCTCCACGGCACGCCGCTGCTCGTCGTTCAGAGGTCGCGTGCTCTGCGCCGAGACCTTCGAAGCGATCGCGGCGACGCCCGTCATCGGCGGCTGCGCCATCCGCTCGGCGAGCCGCGCCGCCACGCGATCCTCGAGCCAGCGCGCGCGCTCGGTGTACAGCGCGTCGCCCTCGACGACGAGCGGCAGCCGCGCGCCGCTCATCCCGATCACCGAGTTGAAGCGCGGCGCCTTGGTGAGGTTGGTGATCGTCCTCAAGACGCGCGGGATATCGAGCTCCGCGCCGGCGAGTCGCGAGATGTCGGTGACCAGCGTCTTCAGCGGACCCTTGGGATCGAGCGGCAACCGCGTCGAACCCTGGCGCTGCGCGATCATCAGCGCGAGCACCAGGATCGCGAGCGCCTCGGGATGCTCGCCGGAGCCGAGCCAGCCGATATCGGCCGCGACCAGCTCCTCGGCGAGATACAGCCCCTCGTCGCCGAGATCGCAGCTCCGCGCGCCGACGCCGAGCTTGCGAAACACGTCCGACGCCACCGGCTCGAAGCGGTTGCGCAGCGTCCCCCGCGGATGCAGCGGCGCCGTCATGCGACCTCCACCCGCGGCGCGACGTCCGCACGCTCGGCGATGCGCGCCAGCCAGTCGAGCCATGCCGAGAGCCGATCCTCGCCGCTGGTCTGCGCGTCGTCGATCCGCATCGGCACCACGATGCCGTAGCGCAGGAACGCGAACAGCATCCCCGCGAACCGCCGCTTGCCGCGCAACCGATCCGCGGCGATCGCGTAGAGCCGCGCCTGGATCTCGTAGTGTTGCCGCACGCGATGCAGCGCGGCGGCCGCGAGGTCGGTGCCGGCGAGCGCATCGCTCTTGTAGTCGAGCACCCACAGTTCGTCGTCGTACGCGATCAGCGCATCGATGTAGCCGCGCACCAGGCCGGGGCTCCTGCGATCGGGGCGCACCGTCGGGATCGGGAACGAGAACTCGACCTCGCGCGCCACCGCGGTGGCATCGGCCATCGCCGGCAGCATGGCGCCATCGGACAGCGCGAGCGGCGCGGTCAGCATCTGGTGCGCCAGCGTGGCGGCGTGCGGCAAGAAGCGCGGCGCCACTCCGCGCGCGGTGGCCGCCTCGACGAGCACCGTGCGGACCTCGGGGATGAACGCCCAGGCCTCGGCCGAGCCGGCAGTCTTCGCGGTGGCGAGATCGGCGACCTCCAGCACGTCGTGGAGGAGCAGACCGGAGCTCGCGCCGGGCGGCAGCTCGCCGGGACCGACGACGATCTGCGCGTCCGACTCGAGGCTCGCGATCGCCGAGGCGTTGCTCGCGGGCTGTGTGTCGTCGACGTCGAACTCCGCCGGGTCGATCTCGACCTCCTCGCCGGTAGCAGCGGCGGCCGGGACCGCGGCGATGTCGATATCGTGCGCGAGGCGCGTGTAGCTGACCATCGTGAGCCCGCGCTGGGCAACCGGCAGCTCGGCGAGCGGAGGAAGGATCGGTGCGGGCGGGGCGATGAAGCCGGCGAGCGCATCGGGTGGTGCGGGCGGCTTCTCCGGCAAGCCGACCTCGATCGAGATGGTGGTGAACAGGTTTGCCGCTCGACCGGTCGCCGGGCGCGGGTTCGCGAAGGGGGCGATGCAGCGCTGGATCGGCTGGTACGCCGCGTTCTTCTGCAGCGCGTTCTCGGTGGCGTAGAGCGGGAGGTAGAGCCGGACGCGGGCACGCGTCAGCGCGACGTAGGCGAGGCGCTGGTTCTCGGCGATCAGCTCGTCGTCGAGCATGCGCTGGGTATCGTCATCGGGCGTGCCGAGCACGAGCATGACGGAGCGCGACGCCCCCTGGCCGACCAGCCGATGGACGCCGGACTTCGGGCCACCGGAGGTGCCGCCGTAGACGAACACGTACGCCGCCTCGAGCCCCTTGGCCTTGTGCATGGTGAGCACGCGGATCGCGTCGTCATCGGTCTCGACGCGCTGGACATCGCGCTCGTCGCCGTGCGTGCGATCGTTCATCCACCGCCGCAGCTGCGTCACCAGCTCGTGCAGATCGCAGCGCGAGCGCGAGACCTCGGCGAGCAGCAGCTCGATCAGGTGCCAGGTGTTGGTCAGCGCGCGCTCGCCGCCGCCGAGCACCAGGGCGCGCTCGGTGTACCGGCTGTCGTCGACGAGCTTGCGGAACAGGCTCTCGTACGCGCGCCGGCTGGCGAGCTGCGCCCAGTCGAAGATCCGCGCCATCAACGGATGGTGATCCGGTGCATCGACCACGTGCTGGAGCTCGCTCCACGGCACGTCGAAGAACCGCGTGCGCAGCGC
>JAEYYY010000652.1 GCA_023430775.1 Pseudomonadota bacterium | reverse complement strand
CGCGCTGGCAATCGAGCTCGCTGGGCGTGGCGATCGACAGCACGACGCCGCCGGAGCGCTCGAGCACCTGGAGATGGGCGCGGGCGTCGCCCTTCACCGCCGCCCGATCGACCGCCAGGTACGCGATCGCGTCGATGCCGCGGCTGCGCAGCACGCGCGCGATCACGAAGCCGTCGCCGCCGTTGTTGCCCGGGCCACAGATCACCGCGACGTGACCGCGATGATCGACCATCTCGTAGGCGACCTCGGCGACGCCGCGCCCGGCGGTCTCCATCAGCGTGAACCCGGGAATCCCCAGCTCCTCGCTCGCGGCGCGATCGAGCGCCCGCATCTCCTCGGCAGTCACGACCGGCAACACGCGCGCAGCCTACCACCGGGCGATGCCCGCGCTTCCCGGTGACGTGAGAACCTCGTGATCGCTCGAATGACAGGGCTCGCCGGTGACGTTCGATCAGCCATGCGCTCGCTGCTCGTCCTCGCGCTGATCGGCTGCGGTCACAACCGGATCTCTGCCGGTCCCAACGTCGGCGTGCGTCACGGCGCGACCGCCGGCGCCGAGATCACGGGCGAGGTGGCGAGCGGTGGCGAGGGTCCTGGCGTGGTCGCCGCCGCCACCGGTCGCCTCGGGCATGACTCGCCCGGCATCGCACTCAGGATCGGTGGCGAGCTGGTCGACGCCCCGAAGCCCTGGGGCGGGCGCGTCACCATGACCGCGGGTCCGCTGTTCACGGGAAAGAACAGCGCGGACCGCGACACCCGCTTCGAGGCGCGGGTCAGCGCCGCCGGGCTCTACGGCTTCATCAAGAACGACTACGAGGGCAAGCCCGACGAGGATCGTCGCCACGTCCTCGGCGTCGAGGTGTTCGCGAGCTTCATCGGCGCCGACAGCGATTCGAACCTCGTGCTCGGCATCGGCCTCACGTTCGGCGCCTGGGACGGCCACGTCAGCAGCATCGCCTCGGTCGCGCCACCGCCGAGGGAGTACTGACCGTCAGCGACAGCTCGACTGCATGTGCGCGGCGATCTCGTCGGCCCACGTCTTGATGCGCCCCTCGTCGAGCCCCTCGATCATCACGCGCACCTTGCTCTCGGTGCCGGAGTAGCGCACGAGGACGCGGCCGTCGTCGCCCAGCGTCTTCTCGATGTCGGCGATCAGCTTCGACACCGACGGCAACTGGTCGAGCGGGATCTTCTTCTCGACGGCGACATTGACCAGCACCTGAGGCGTCCGCGTCATCACGGAGGCGAGCTCCGATAGCGGCTTGCCTTCCTTGACCATGATCGCGAGCACGCGAAGCGCGGCGATGATGCCGTCGCCGGTGGTGGCGTGATCGAGGAACACCAGGTGGCCCGACTGCTCGCCGCCGAGGTTGTAGCCGTGCTTGCGCATCTCCTCGACGACATAGCGATCGCCGACCTGGGTGCGCACGACCCGTCCACCGGCAGTCTTGAGCGCGCGCTCGAGGCCGAGGTTCGACATCACCGTGGCGACCAGCGTGTCCTTGACCAGGCGCTTCTCGCTGATCATCCGGGTGGCGCACAGCGCCATCACCGCGTCGCCATCGACGACGTTGCCCTTCTCGTCGCAGATGATCAGGCGATCGGCGTCGCCATCGAAGGCGATACCGATGTGCGCGTCGTGGTTCTTCACGCACTCGCACATGGTCTGCGGGTAGAGCGCACCGGCCTTGGCGTTGATGTTCTTGCCGTCGGGCTTGGTGTGGATCGCGATCACCTTCGCGCCGAGCTCCTCGAACACCGCGGGACCGACGCGATAGGCGGCGCCGTGCGCGCCGTCGACCACGATGCGAAGGCCGTCGAGCGTGAGCTCGCTGGGGAACGTCGACTTGCAGTAGACGATGTAGCGGCCGCGGGCGTCCTCGAGCTTGCGGTTGTAGCCGACGTCCGAGGGCGCGGCGCGCAGGCCATCGAGCTCGGTGCCGTTCATCAGCGCCTCGATCTCCGCCTCGACGTGATCGGGGAGCTTGTAGCCGTCGCGCGCGAACACCTTGATGCCGTTGTCCTCGAACGGGTTGTGCGAGGCGCTGATCACCACGCCGGCATCGCAGCGCATCGATGCGGTGATGAAGGCGATGCCGGGCGTCGGCAGCGGGCCGGTGAGCCAGACGTCGGCACCCATCGAGACGATACCGGCGGCGAGCGCGGACTCGAACATGTAGCCCGACAGGCGAGTGTCCTTGCCGATCGCGATCCGGGTGTGGCGACCGGGCTGGCGAAGCCGCGCGGCGATCGCCATCCCGAGGCGCATCACGGTGGCGCCGGTCATCGGCTCGAGGTTCGCGACACCGCGCATGCCGTCGGTGCCAAAGAGAGCGCGTCCGTTACTCATAGCTTCCGGCGAGCTTTGCATGTCCCGCTCCGAAAAATCTCGGGGCTAACATCAGTCCTTCCTGCTCCGCGAGCGTGCGAATCCGACACGCCGCGCGCTCCGGCTCCTCACCTCGCCGGCGCGACGCGAACCCGTTCGGGAGAGATCCTGACACCGACGCCGGGTGGGAGTCCGTCGACCACGATCTCGGCCTCGCGGGCCTTGGTCTCGGTGGCGCTCAGCTTGACCACCGGTTGCAGCGTCTCCTTCGCCTTCTCGACGGCGAGCACGGCGCCGGTCAACGTGATGTCGACCTGTGCCGGCGACATCACCCACTTCGTGGGATCGGCATCGCCGCGGATCGCGATCGTCAGGTTCGGGACCTTCTTGGTGACCAGCTCCTCGACGATGCGCACCTGGACGCTGATCCGCTGGGTGGGCTCGATATGGACGCCCTCGGGCACCATCAGCTCGGCGAGCTGATCGAACGAATCGGTGCGGCCTTCGAGGCTGACCTCGATCGTGCGCAGCGTGTTGAGTGCGGCCAGCAGGCGCTCGCCACCGCGAACCTTGATCGTGGGCGGCGAGGCCTTGACCTCGGCGACCACGTAGCCGTGCTGCGGGCGGCCGGTCACCGCGGCGGAGACCTCGACGATCTTCTCGACCCGGCGATCGAACGCCACCCGCACGCTGCGCGGGCTGATCGACAGCACCTCGAGGCCCGGCGGCAGGTTCGTGATCATGTCGCTCGTGATCGCGACATCTCCCGTCGGAGAACTCCGGAGATCGAGCTCGATGCGGCCCAGCTCGCGCTCGTCGAACTGACGCAGCCGGCGCAGCGGCCCCTTGATCGTGACCTTGACCTCGTCGAGCTGCTCCGACGTCAGCACCTTGTCGGCGGGCAGCTCGTAGCGGACGCCGACACGCACCGTGATCTCGCGATCCTTGTCGGTGTTGACCAGCAGGAACACGGTGACCGCGAGCACCAGCGACAGGAACTTGAGGCCGGTGTTCTCGAACAGCGCGCCGTGGATCCATCGCGCCACGACGCCGCGCTCGTCGGGTGGCGGATCGTTGTCGCTCGGCGGCGGGGGCGGCGTGATCTCCTGGCTGCGCGCCGGCGAGCGGCCGAGCCCTCCGATCGTCTGTGGCCGCGACCTCACGACGCCACCTCCGCCGGACGCGACGGCAACGCCGCCGACGAGGACGAGGCCGAGGGCTCGCTGCGCGGCTCGCCGACCGAGGCCAGCGCCTTGCCGACCTCGGCAGCCGCGGCGGCCTCCTCGGTCATCTCCTCGGTGGCGCGACCGCCGGCGAACAGACCGATC
>JAEYYY010000602.1 GCA_023430775.1 Pseudomonadota bacterium | reverse complement strand
GGCGGGGGCGGCCCCAAGGAGGAGGCGTCCGCCGATGCGATGCCGGGGAGCGACGCGAGCGCGAACGCGCTCGCGGCGACCGGCGGACCCGGGCAGAGCCCCGAGGGCGGCAACGGCGGGAACGGCGCGGCGATGTCCGCGGCGACGCCGGGCGGGCAGGGCCAGTGCGCGAACCTGACCACCAAGGTCAACGGCGGCGGCGGTGGTGGCGGCGCCGGACGGATCGTGATGCGAGGAAGCTCGGTGCTCAAGGGCATGACCTCACCCCTGCCGAACGTCGTCACGCCCTGACGCCGGGTCTGCTATACACCCGGACCGCCATGCGCCACCTCTATGCCGACTTCGTCGATCGCGTCGCCAAGCCGATGCGCTACCTCGGCGGCGAGTACGGCAGCGTGGTCAAGGAGGGCGAGAACCTCGCACGCGTCTGCCTCGCGTTCCCCGACGTCTACGACATCGGGATGAGCCACCTCGGCACCAAGATCATCTACTCGCTGCTCAACAAGGATCCGGAGATCGCGTGCGAGCGCGCCTTCGCGCCGTGGCTCGACATGGAAGCCGAGCTGCGGGCGCGCGACCTGCCGCTGGTGTCGCTCGAGACGCAGCGCCCGCTCCACGAGTTCGACGTGCTGGGCATCTCGCTGCAGTACGAGCTGACGTACACCAACATGCTGACGCTGCTCGACCTCGGCGGCGTCCCGCTGCACGCCGCCGAGCGCGCTCCCGATGCGACGCTGGTGCTCGCCGGCGGTCCGGTCGCGTCGCATCCCGAGCCGATCGCACCGTTCATCGATGCCGCGTTCATCGGCGAGGCCGAGGAGCTGCTGCCCGGCGTGATCAAGGCGTGGGCTGCGCTGCGCCGCGACATCCGCGCGGGTCAGCGGACGCGCGCCGATGCGCTCGCCGAGCTGGCGTCGCGGTTTCCGATCTACGTGCCGTCGCTCTATGCCACCGAGGTCGACGCCGACACCGGGATGACCGTCGTCGGTGCGCCGCTCGATCCGCGGGTGCCGGCGCGAGTGAGTCGCGCGATGGTGCGCAACCTCGATGACTACCCGTTCCCGTCGGACACGCCGGTGCCGTACGCCGAGGCGGTGTTCGAGCGCGCCTCCGTCGAGATCGCGCGTGGCTGCACCGAGGGCTGTCGGTTCTGCCAGGCCGGCATGATCTACCGGCCGGTGCGCGAGCGATCGCCGCAGTCGATCGCGGACTCGCTGCTCGGTGGCGTCGACAAGGCGGGCTACGAGGAGACCGGCCTGACCTGTCTGTCGACCGCCGACTTCTCGAGCATCACGCCGCTGGTCAAGCAGCTGGCCGGCGAGCTGCGCAAGCGCGGTGTGTCGATGAGCGTGGCGTCGCTGCGCGCGTACGGCCTCAACGAGGATCTGCTCGACGAGCTCGCGCTGACGCGGATCAGCGGCCTGACGTTCGCGCCCGAGGCCGGCACCCAGAAGATGCGCGACGTGGTGAACAAGAACGTCACCGAGGCGCATATCGAGGAGAGCGCGCGCCGCGTGTTCTCGCGCGGCTGGCACCGGCTCAAGCTGTACTTCATGATCGGCCTCCCCACCGAGGAGGACGATGACGTGCGCGGCATCGTCGAGACCGGCCAGCGCATGCTGAAGGTCGGCCGCGGCATCCTGAGTGCAAGCAAGCAGCTGCGCGGCAAGCAGCCCGAGGTCACGGTCAGCGTCAGCTCGCACGTGCCCAAGCCGCACACGCCACTGCAGTGGGCGGCGCAGGATCCCGAGGACGAGATCCGGCGCAAGCAGGGCATCCTGCGCGCGACCAACGCCAGGCGCGACATCCGCCTCAAGCACCACCACAGCGGCATCTCGTTCATCGAGGGCGTGCTCGCGCGCGGTGACCGCCGGCTCGCGCCGGTGATCGAGAGCGCGTGGCGCGCCGGTGCGCGATTCGATGGCTGGGACGAGGTGTTCGATCACGAGCGCTGGCAACAGGCGCTCGCCGAGCATGGCGTCGACGTGCCGGCGTACCTGGGCACGCGACCGGTGACGGCGCGGCTGCCGTGGGATCACATCGACGTCGGCCTCGAGGATGGCTTCTTGCTCTCCGAGTACCGCAAGGCGGTGAAGCATCGGGCGAGCCCGCCGTGCGGCAAGGTCGCCGGCATGCTGATCCATCACACCAACCTCACCGATGCCGAGCCCGACAAGCGCAAGCTCGTCTGTTACGACTGCGGCGTCGCGTGTGACCTGTCGAAGATGCGCGAGGACCGGCTGGTCGCGTTGCGCGTGCTGGGCGCAAAGGATCGGCCGCAGCGCGAGCAGCAGCTGATCGATCCGGTCGGCCGACCTCATGCGTGGGCAAGCGGCGATGCGTCGACGCTCGACGTCTCCGAGCGCGGCGGTGGCTCGCCGGCGGAGGTGAATCCGAACAAGCGCGATACCGAGCGCGCGGAGCGCGTGCGCCTCAACGGTCACCAGGGTGCGGGCACGCCGTGGGCGACGTACCGGCTGAAGTTTGCCAAGGTCGGCCGCGCGGCGTTCCTCGGCCATCTCGATCTGGTGCGTTTGCTGTCGCGCAGCTTCCGCCGCGCCGACCTGCCGCTCGCGGTGACGCGCGGGTTCTCGCCCAAACCGCGCATCACGTTCGGCCCGGCCCTCGGACTCGGCGTGCCGTCGCTCGGCGAGCTGTGCGATGTCGATATCGAGCATGCGGTGCCGGGCAAGCACGCCTGGGAGATCGAGGAGGGTGATGTGCGCGTCGAGCTCGCGGCCTCCGAGGTGTTCGAGCGGCTGTCGACGGTGCTGCCGCCGGGCATCGAGCTCGCGAGCTGCGAGCTGGTGCGGCTCAACGGCCACCCGCTGTGCGTGGCCAATCAGGTCGCGCCGGAGCCGGGGCTCGGCAAGGCGATCGACGCGGTCGATCTGATCATCGCGCCGGCACCCGATGGCATGGTGGTCGATGCCGCGCGGCTGTCGCGGATCGCGGCGGCGTTCCTCGCCAAGCCTTCGGTGGTGATCGCCCGCGGCGACAAGCAAGTGGATGTCCGCGCGTTGGTCAGCGAGGTCGACGTGATCGCCGACGAGGCGGCCGCGAAGCTGACCACCGTGCTCGACTGGCCGGCGGGGCCGCTGCTGCGCGTTCGCGTGTCGGCGACCTCGGACGGGTCGGCAAAACCTGCCGAGGTGGCCAAGGCGCTGGGCGTGTGGGGCGGCGATGATCCGCGGGCCCAGCACGCCCTGGTGGCCCGGCTCGGGGTGGTCAAGGCGGCAGATCGAGGCCAAGTCCCGCGCAGGGTTGCCTCGCTGCCCGTCGTTGCCGACGCTTGACGAACTAACGCATTACGAAACGTCAGACGGCGCCGTTATGAATCGGATGTGGACCGTCTTGTCAGCGTGGTGGTGGCGTGCGCGTTGTCGGCGTGCTCGCTCTCGATCTCGGCTCCGGCCGCCAATCGAAGGCGCAACCAGCTGCCCGAGTGCGATACCGGCAAGGGGCTGGTCGCGATCGATGCGCTCGCCGCGGTCGGCTTCGGCGTCGGTGGCCTCGCGGCCCTGAGCGAGGAAGAAGGCATCGGCGCGATCGCGCTGGTCGGCGCGGCGCTGTTCACCGCCGCGGCACTGCATGGCTCGAACAACGCCGACAAGTGCAAGGCGGCGATCGAGGACTACGGCAAGGAGATGGCGGCGCTGGCACCGCCGGCCGAGGAGATCACGCAGACGCCGCGGCGCCGGCGCAGGCCCGCGCCGCCACCGCCGGACGAGATCGTCGAGGAGCTCGATCCGTCCCCGCCCGTCGCGAGCACGCCGAAGCCCGAGCCCAGACCGGAGCCGAAGCCCGAGCCGGAGCCCAGGCCCGCGCGTGGGGTGCGGGACTGGAGCCAGTTCTGGCGGGAGGTGCCGTGATGCTCGCGCGCGTGATCGCGATCTGCGCGGTCGTCGGCGCGTCGAGCCCGGCGCTGGCCGATGACGAGATCGTGCGTGGCAGCGTGGTGAAGGTCGAGGCGGCCGAGATCTACGTCAACCTCGGGCGCGATCGCGCGGTGGTCGATGGCGCACCGCTGCGGATCAAGCGCACGATCCGGCTCCAGCACCCGGTCACCCGCGCGCAACTCGAGGACTGGATCCCGATCGGCAGCGCGGTCGTCACCCAGGCAGGTGGGCAGCTGTCGCGCGCGCTGGTCGGCACGCTGATCGACGACATCAAGATCGGCGACGTCGTCGAGGTGTTCGTCGACCGTCCCGATGCGCCGGCCGCGCCTGTGCCCAGGCCGGAGCAGCCCGGTGCACCGCAGATCGATGTCGCCACGGCGGCGGTGCTCACCGCCTTCGCGCAGCAGACCGGGCAGGGCATCCCCGCGCGGATCGCGACGTGGGAGAGCTTTCTCTCGAGGTATCCCGATTCGCCGTATGCCGCCGCGATCCGCAAGGACATCGAGACGCTCGGCGTGCTGCGCGAGCAGATGCGTCCCCGGGCGCGCGCCGATGCCAACCAGATCGCGGTCGCGCTCGGCCACGCCGGCCCGCCCGTGGTGCCCGCCGGCACCGCGATCCCGATGGTGTTCCTGCTCGATCGCCCGGATGCGATCGCGTCGGCGTATCTCCACTATCGCGTCGCGAGCGAGCGCACCTATCGCAAGGTGCTGCTGACCCGCGAGCACGAGATCTACCTGCGAGGTGCGGTGCCGGCCACGGTCACCATGCCGCCGGGCGTCGATTACTTCATCGAGGTGTCCACGCCGGATGGCGCCTCGGGCATCGCCCTCGGCACGCCGAGCGATCCGCTGCATGTCGATGTCAGGGCGCCGTCGCCGATCAGCGATCGCTTCGGCCCGGCTCCCGGCCGATCGTCGGTGCGGATCACCGGCGAGTATCTCGACTTCGCCACGTTCGATCCGCGCGCCGGCACGCGCACCGATACGCTGGTCGACGCCAACGTCGATTTCACGTACCGGATCGATCGCATCGTCCAGAGCATCGGCGTCGGGTACGGCGTGCTCGCGGGGCAGGGCGGGTTCGCCGATCGCGAGTTCTCCGCCGGCGATCCGGCGCCGAAATCGGCGTTCCAGTTCGGCTACGCGGATCTCGAGCTCGCGCTGTCGCGCGATCCGAAGCGCGTGCGCGTGTCGGCGGGCGGCAAGCTGATCGCCGGCGTCGGCCGCGATGGGTTCGGGCTCGGCATCGAGGGCCGCGTCCGGATCGGCAGCCGCGATGCCTCGAACCTGCAGTTCATCGCGCGCACGCTCGAGCAGATCGGCTTCGTCACCGATATCAAGTTCGGCGCGAGACCGGCGTCGGATCTCGCGTTCGCCGTGTCGGTCGGCGCCACCGATCAGCCGAACAACGGCGATATCGGCGTCAAGCTCGGCACCGAGGTCGAGTACTTCGCGTCGCCGAACATCTCGCTCGTGCTGCGCGGATCGTGGCAGGGCCGGACCACCCAGCATGGAGGCATCGGCGGCGGCGCCGGTGTGGGGTTCACGTGGTGAGGACAACCATGAAATCGATCGTGATCGCGGTGGTGCTGCTCGGCGCGGCGAGCGCGCCCGCTGCCGTCGTCGTCCGTCACGTGCCGCCGGCCGCGGCCACCGCCGCGCAACCCGTCGAGATCGTCGCCGATGCGCCGGCCACGTCCCCGGTGTTGCGCGTGCACTACCGCACCGCCGGCACCACCACGTTCGCCGCCGCCGAGCTGGTCAAGAGCGGCGAGACCCGCTGGGTGGTCAAGGTGCCGGGCTCCGCGGTGGCGGCACCCGGCTTCGAGTACTACCTGGCCGCCGGCGACGAGCCGGTGTTCGCGAGCCCGGCGTGGCCGCACACCACGCCGGTCACGGTCGCGGAGGCGGCGGAGCGCAGGCAGCGCGATCTGGTGCGCTTCAAGAACCGGCGCTCGCATCTGCGCGCGTCGGGCGAGTGGATCGATTACGGCACGCGCACGCAGAACGGCGTCGAGCTGGTCGATCGGTACTACCGGCTCGATGCCGACTTCGCGTACCGGCTGTGGGCGTATCCACTCGAGGAGATCAAGATCGGCTACACGCGGCTGCTCGGCGATACCCAGGCCGAGCAGATCATGTGCGTCGGTCTCGACCCGTGCACGATCGATACGGGCTTCAAGGTCGCCGGTTGGTTCGAGGTCGGGCTGGCACCGATCGAAGGCATCCGGCTCGACGCGCGTGCAGCCTTCATGGCCACCGCCGAGGGCGCCGCGCTCGGTGGCCGGCTCGAAGCACGGCTCGGCGTGCTCGAGGGCAACCACGTCGCCGCGGGCGTCGAGCACCTCGCCGATGTCGGCACCGCCGGGTTCTTCCGGCTCGGCTGGGGCACGGTCCCCGCGCTGCCGATGACGGCCACCGTCGAGATCACCAACATGCCGCTCGATACCCGGGCGACCGGCGTGCGGCTGATCTACGACGTCGCACGCGAGCTCGGTAACGGCATCCGGATCGGCGCGCGCGTCGGCTACGCAGCCCGCACGCAGCAGGTCGCAGGCTTCACGGGTGGCGGCAACGTCACGGTGGACTTCTAAGGAGGGATGGCGATGAAGACTCTCCTGCTCGCGATCGCACTGCTCGGAGCCACGGCCGTCGCCGCGGCCGAGCCGGTCGTGCTCGCCGTCGATGGCTCCTCGATCTACGTCGAGCTCGGGGCCCGCGATGGCGTCGGTGCTGGCACCGAGCTCGAGCTGTTGCACGAGGTCACGGTCAAGGATCCGCGCACCGGCCAGACGCTCCGCGATCACTTCGCACTCGGCACGCTGACGGTGATCAAGAGCGGCGACAAGATCAGCGTCGCTGCCACCGATGCCACGCTGGCGAAGCGCATCATGACGGGCGATCGCGTGCGCGTGGTGTCGCCGCTGCGCAAGTTCGCCGATCCGTGGGCGGAGCGGGTGGCCGCGAGCAAGGGCGCGCCGCCGCCGGTGATCGCCGTGCCCCAGGGCAAGCCCGGGATCGATCACGCGGGGCTGGTGCGCGCCGCCTGGCAGGACACGCTCGGCAAGCCGCCCGAGCACCGGATCGATCGCTGGCTGGCGCTGCTCCAGGCAGATCCGCAGGGGCCGTATCGCGCCGCGGTGCAAGCCGAGATCGCGAGCCTCAAGCAACAGATCGCGCAGCGCGATGCCGCGCTCGCGAAGGCGCGCAGCTCCGCCGTCGACGATGTCGCGCCGCGGATCACCCGGCTCGCGGTGGCGCTGTCGGATACCGAGACGCCGATCGTGGCGGCACCGATCGCGCGCGCGTTGCCCGGCAAGCCGATCCAGCTCGCGTTCCTGATCAAAGCTCCGAAGGCCTTCACCACGGCGAGCCTGTTCGTCAAGGCGCCGTCGGAGCCGGGCTTCAAGCGGATCCCGCTCGAGCGCGATGGCGATGCGTACCTGCGCGGCGCGATCGAGGCGGGGCTGGTGCGCGGGCCCGAGGTGCAGTGGTACGTCGAGGTCGTCGACGCCAGCGGTGAGGTGTCGAGCCCGATCGGCTCGCGCACCACGCCGGAGAGGATCAAGATCGAGGCCGAGGTCCGCGAGGCACCGATCGAGTCGGGGCGCTCGCACATCGATGCCCACGTCGATTACGTCGACTTCGACGGCAAGCTCGGCAAGGGCTTCGACCAGTACTACCAGGCCGAGGCCGACTTCACGTATCGCTTCATCCGGCCCGTTCACGCGGTGCGCCTCGGCTTCGGCACGCTGTCGGGCGTCGGCGGTCCGAAGGACGTCATCGACGAGGGCAATGGCTGCATGGACGGCTTCGGCGCGTTCCGCTGCAGGAAGGTCACGTTCTCGTACGTCTACACGGAGGTCGAGCTCCGGATCCGGCCCACCGTCGCCGTGATGCTGCGCCCGCAGGCAGGGTTGCTCACCACCGATACGATGTCGGGCACGCCCGTGGATCGCTGCTCGGGCGCCGACATCGCCGGCTGCGAGTTCCTCACCGGCTTCGGCTTCCGCGCGCGGCTGCGGCTCGGCGAGGAGATGGCCACCAACCTGGTGCTCGGGGTCGGCTTCACCGACGAGGTCGGCACGCTGCTCGAGGCCGCGTATCACTGGTTGCCGGCGCCGAAGATCCCGGTCCAGCTCAGCGTGCAGGTCACCGACATGCCGGTGCCCGAAGATTTCGGCGTTCGCCTGATCGGCGACGTCGGGTATCGGTCGCTGTCCTGGTTCTACCCGTCGCTGCGGCTGTCGTATCAGGCGCGCGACATCGACCATGCGGGCTTCTCCGGAGGCTTCGCGATGAACTTCGACTGGTGAGGACGCGATGACGACACACCAGATCCTCTTCGTGATTGCGGTCTCGCTGGTCGGTTCGACGGCGCGCGCCGAGGAGCAACCCGTCCCCCCGCCGGGCCCGGGGTTGGCTCCCCCGCCAACCCCCGCGCCCGGCCCATCATCCGGACGGGGTCCCGCACCGGTGGTGCTGGGCACCGCACCCAACCCGAGCGGCACCCGGTCGCTGGTCGTCCACGTGCCGCCGCTGGCCGCGGAGCCAGGTGCCGAGATCGAGCTGACGGCGATGATCGATGCGCCGTTCGCCGAGGCGCTCGACGTCCAGTGGCGCGCCGTCGGCGATACCCGATGGCGCGAGGTCGCGTTCGAGCGCAGCTCCGCCGGCGGCTGGTTCGCCAGCATCCCGGGCTCGCGGGTGCCGGTCGAGTACTTCATCCGTGGGCGCGACACCACCGGTGCTGAGATCGCGCACTTCGCCTCGGCGGCGGCACCGCACGTGGTGCGCGTCGATCCCACGCTCGTCGATCGCCTCGAGGTGCTCGACCGCGAGCGCCTCCAGGGTCATCGCAACCAGTTCGCGATCGACGTCATGGGGCACAACTTCGGCAACCGCTTCGAGCTGAAGGATCGATTCTCGCGCGCCGAGCTCGGCTTCACGCATCGGCTGTGGCGCGTGCTCCACCACATCTCGTTCGGCTTCGGCTCGATCAGCGGGCACACCCCCGAGGTGTCGGCACCCGATGGCAACGCGCCGCACAAGGCGCTGCGCTACGGTTACGGCGAGATCCGGGTGCGGCCCCACCCGTCGGTGTTCCTCGACGCGCGCGCGTCGCTCGGCGTCAGTCGCGAGGGCTTCGATCAGGGGCTCCGCGGTCAGGTCACGTTCGGCAAGCCGTGGCGATCGTGCGTCCAGATCGGCGGCGAGACGCTCGGAGACGTCGGCAGCAGCGGCTGGGTCCGCTTGCAGTGGGATACCGCGCCGCCGTTCTTGATGGGCGCCTCGATCGTTCGCAGCGATCTGCCGGGCTCGGCGATCGATTCGGCCGGGCTCTACCTCGCGTACGACGTCAGCTACCTGATCGCGAACACGTTCACGCTCAAGGGCCAGGTGTCGTACGGCTCGCGCGACGGCGAGGCGAACTTCGGCGGTGGGCTGGGGACGGCGATCGACTTCTAGTTCTCGCGGATCATGAACTGGTGAATCTTGCCGGTCGGCGCGCGGAACATCGTCGCGCGCAGCGTGCGCTCCTCGAAGATCAGCAGCAGCGACGTCGCTTCCTGATTGCCGCGCTCCCACCGCTTCTCGAGCCGCACCGAGACCGGGCCGAGCGGGCGCAACTGGGCGGCGGCCTCGGCGACGCGCTTGTCGGTCCAGAAGCCGTTGAGATCATCGCCGAGCTTGCTGCGATCGATCGCGCCGGCCTGGAGCTCGCGGACCAGCGTCATCGCGGTGGCCTCGGCGGTCGGTCCCGGGATCAGAGGGATGTCGTTCGGGCGATCGAGGACGAGGCCGACGATGGTGTCGTGGAGGTCGCCGACATTGGCGTGGAAGTCGTTGGACAGCGTGACGATCGCGGCGCGCGTCCGCGGCACGAACGTGTTGTACGAGGCGAACCCCTCGACGGCGCCGGTGTGCTGGAGCACCAGCTCGCCACCGCGAACGCGGGTGCCGAGACCGCAGCCATACAATGACTCGCGGCCATCGGTGGTCTTGTGCGGCATCGTCATCGCGCGGCGCGATTGCTCGCTGAGGATCGTGCCGTTCGCGAATGCGAGATCCCAGCGCGCGAGATCGTTCGCGGAGGCCCAGACGCCGAACGCGCCGAGCGGCCAGCCGGCTGCCTCGACGGGCCGCGGCTCGACCGCACCGAGGATGAACGCATCGTGCCCGCGCGCCGCGCCGGCGGGTGGCGCGCCGTAGCTCGAGTGCGTCATCTGTAGCGGCTTGAAGATGCGCTGGTCGAGCAGCTGGCCGAGCGTCATCCCCGACACCTTCTCGGCGACCCGGCCGAGGATCGTGTAGCCGGTGTTGCTGTACGACTGGCGCGTGCGCGGCTCGAAGTCGAGCGGCAGCCCGCCGTAGCGCGCGATCAGGACATCCGGATCGATCGGCCGGACCATCCGGGCATCCATATAGTCGAGCGGGTAGTAGTCGCGGTACCCGCTCATGTGCGCGCCGAGATCGTCGAGCGTGATATCGGCGGCGCGCACCAGGTTCGGGTAGTACTTGGCCACCGGATCGGTCAGCTTCAGCTTGCCGTCCTCGGCGAGCAGCATCACCACGCCGCAGGTCAGCTGCTTGCCGACGCTGCCGACGTGAAATGGCGTGTCGGCATCGATCTTCTGCCGGGTGCCGATCTGCTTGGTGCCGTAGCCCTTGGCGAACACCACGGCGCCCTCGACCATCACCACGACCGAGACGCCGACCAGGCCGCGCTTCTTGATCTCGGAGGTCAGCCACGCATCGATCGCGCCGGGGTCGAGCTTGGTGGGCGCGCTCGGCCCGGTATCGACCGGCCGCGCCGGGCCCGGCGTGCGACAGGCCACGGCGAGCGCGGCAAGCATGGCGGACCTAGCAACAACCCGGGTCGTGGTTCGCAGCACGGCGGCACGGTATATCTCGGGCCCCGTGGCGATCAATCTGTCGGTCAACCTCAACAAGGTCGCGCTGCTTCGCAACTCGCGCGGCGGCACCAACCCATCGCCGAAGATCGCGGGCATCACCTGCCTCGACAACGGCGCCTACGGTCTGACGCTGCACTGGCGCCACGACAACCGCCACACGCGGCTCGACGACGTTCGCACGCTGCGCGCGCTGTGCGACGAGCGCGGTGCCGAGTTCAACCTCGAGGGCGACCAGCGCGAGGAGCTGATCGCGATCGCGGACGAGCTCCGCGTCACCCAGTTCACGCTCGTCCCGGTGTCACCCGGCGAGATCACGAGCGATCACGGCTGGGATCTGCCGAAGCAGCACGACATCGTCGCGCCGATCGTCGAGCGCCTGAAGAAGAAGGGCATCCGCACCGCGATCTTCGTCGACCCCAACCCCGCGATGATGGCGGCCGCCGCGGCGACCGGCGTCGATCGCGTGGAGATCTATACCGAGCCGTACGCGGCGGCGTGGGGCAAGCCCGAGCTGAAGACCGAGCTCGAGCGCTTCAAGGCCACGGCGAAGGCAGCGGTGGCCGCCGGGATGAAGGTCAACGCCGGCCACGATCTCGATCTGCGCAACATGCCGCTGGTGGCGCGCGAGATCCCCGAGCTCGACGAGGTGTCGATCGGTCACGCGCTGCTCTGCGATGCGCTCTACCTTGGCCTCGCCGAATCGGTGCGGCGCTACGCGCGCGTCTGCAAGGGCGAGGCGGTCGATGCGCCTGTTACTCGCTAGTCTGGCCGCGATCGGCTGCGGTCCGCCGCACGTGTTCCACAAGGAACCGGAGCGCGGCTGTGCCGAGATCACGCTCGCCAGCGCCGAGGATGTCGCGGCTACCGCGGGCTGCCGCGAGGTCGAATCGATCACGCTGCGCACCGGGATGGCGCTCGATCTGAAGCCGCTCGGCCGGCTCGAGACGATCCGCGGTGCGCTGACGATCGGCCCGAGCGTGGGGTTCTCCGAGCTCGCGTTACCGCGGCTGCGGCGTGCCGGTGCGATCCGGATCGTGGCGAACGGCGATCTGCACGGCGTCTTCCTGCCGGCGCTCGAGCATGCGGCGGCGTTCGAGGTCGAGGGCAACCACGGGCTGTCGACGATCTCGGCACCGAAGCTGGCGGCTGTCGACGGCGCCTTCGCGGTCACCGGCAACGCTGCACTCGAGGTGCTCAGCGTCGAGGCGCTGGCGCAGGCCGGCAAGGTCGCGGTGGCGAACAACCCGAAGCTGACGCTGGTCGACAGCAAGCTCCCCGATCTCGCGCCACCTGCGCCGCAGCCCGATCGATCTCCCGATCCGGTGGCCGATCCGTGAGGAGGAACGTGCGATGCACCTCCGCCGGGTATGGCGACGACCTGGAGTAACTACGACCACGAGACGCGGGTCTGGGCGATCGCGGTGTTCGCGTGCAGCGTGCTGGTGCTGGCGATCATGGTGATCTGGGCGTGGGGCTGACATGGCGGTGCTGGCGACCTGGCGGCCCTACGATCACGAGACGAGGATGTGGGCGATCGCGGAGCTCGCCTGCGCGGCGCTCGTCGTGGCGATCCTCGTCCAGTGGGCGATCGGCTGAGTGACGCCACCGCGCACTGGTCCTCGGGCGCGCGTGGTCACGGTGTCAGCTCGTACAGCGCGCCCTTCTGCTGGCCGCCGGCCGAGCGGTGCGGCGCAGAAGAAATCGGTCAGCTCGAATGGCGACTCGCGTGCGCGAGATACAGCGTCGCCGAGCGGCGTCAGATCGCAGATCTGGGTCGCGCGAGTCCGAGCCTCTCCAGGTCGCGCGACGATCGCGATCCGCATCGCGACAAGCCTGGCACGGCGACGAGCGTGGAGACAGTCCCTATAACCCGAGCTGGCGCATCCGCAGCTTGAGGCCGCGAGGCGAGACCTCGAGCTTCGCGGCCATCGCATCGACATCGTCGTCGAGCTCGCGCGCGGCCACGATCTCGTCGCGCGACAGATCCTTGGCCTTGCGGAGCGAGCCGCTGCGCGCGATCAGCGCGTCGAGGTGCGTGCGCGAGATGCCGAGCTGCTCGGCAGCGCGGTTGAGCTGGAACTTGTGCGCGCGCAGGACGGCGATCAGCCGCGCGTCGTCGATCTCGGCGCCGGCATCGCGCGGGATCGAGGTTCGCGCGGTGGTCTCGAGGTCGCCGTCGTCGAGACCGAGCCCGGCGCCGAGATCGGCGAGCGAGGCTGTCTTGCCGGCGCGCGCGATGCCGACGAGCCTGGCCGCGATCGCGCGCAGCTGGCGGATGTTGCCGGGCCAGCTCGCGCGCAGCAGCTCGGCGACCACGGTCGCGGGGAGCCACGGCGCGGACGCCGTCGCCTGATCGGCGAGCGGATGATCGAGTTGCTCGAGCAGGAACCGCGCGAGCAAGGGGCCGATGTCGACC
>JAEYYY010000585.1 GCA_023430775.1 Pseudomonadota bacterium | reverse complement strand
GTTCGAAGGCGCTCGAGCTGGGCGGCGGCCGCTCGCCGGGCAGGTGGCTCGTGGCGCTCGGCAAGGCCCTCGCGCAAGCTGGCCCGCAGGGCGAGAGCGCCCGACCGAGGCACGGTGAGCTGCATTGCTGGGTGGCGCGTGACGAACAAACAGGCCATGAAAGAGCGCGGTGCGGCCCGCAGCGTCGGTGCGCAACGATAACGGTGTGACTGACGGTGACAACAGCGAGATCGCTTTGCCCCGAGCCCGAGCAACGTGCGGTGGTCCACCACGACGACGCTCGCGAAAACTGGCACGCGTCTTCGGCTGCGCTCGAGCTCCTCGGGGTCGCCGTGGACGAGCGCGGGCACGCGCGCACGTGTTCCGAAGGCGTTCGGCGAGGGCCCGCCCAAGATCGATCGCGAGCTCTCAGAGCGCGAGCGAATAGCCGCGCGTGCAGCGCGAGCCACGGATCTGCGCATCGTCGCGGACGAAGCCGTGGGCCTCGTAGAACCCGATCGCGGCCGTCATCTCCTCGACGGTGTCGAGTACGAGCTGGGTGCCGCCGTGCTCGCGGCACCACTCGATCGCGGTGACGAGCAGCTTCTTGCCGAGGCCGAGGCCTCGCGTGTTCGGGCGCAGGTACATCTTGCGGAGCTCGAACACGCCGGGCGCGAGCGGGAACACCCCGCAGGTGCCCCACACCTCGCTGTGGCGGGCGGCGACCCAGAACATGCCGCCGCGCTCGGTGTACGCGCCGGGCAGATCGCGCAGCTCATCATCGATGATCAAGCCCTGGCCAAACGTCAGCCCGAACTCGCGCAGCGTCTCGGTGATCAACGCGATCACCTCGCCGACATCACTCCTGACGATCGGACGGATCATCAACATCAGAACACTTCCGGACACCACGGCGCGATCGCCGACGCGAACATCCGATCGGCCATCGCGATCGCCGCCGCATCGCCAGTGATCCGCTCCGCGCGCGCGAGCGCGGTCGCACCGACGCCGCCGAGCAGGATCGAGGCGAGCGCGCTGTCGGCGAAGCGCAGCTGCGGCGCGCGCGACGATCGCCGGCACTGGCCGCGACCGCCGTCGACGACGAGCTCCCAGGGCGCGCCGTTGCGCTCGAACGCCAGCGAGCCGTCGGTCGCAAACGTGCGCGCCGCGAGCGTCGCCGCGACATCCTCGATGCGCAGCCACAGGCTATCGGTGCGGCGGCGCAGCACGCGGCGTTGATCGACCACCGCCCAGGCGAGCGCGTCGTCGACCGGCGCGTTGCCCCAGCGCACGTTCGGAAACAGATCGACGCGCAGCACGAAGTGCCACAGCGACAGCTCGGCGCGCGCATCGATGCCGACGAGCTCGATGATCTCGACCTTGCCGTTCGGACGCGTCGGCTCGAACGCGCCCTTCTGGCGAAACGCCAGGTAGCCGACCACCTCGCCATCGCGCCGCGCGATCACGTGGCGGCGCTTGCTCGCTCCGCCGCGCGCGAACGGTGTCTCGAGGAACCGGCGCTCGCGCCACCAGGTGTCGTTGCGCCGCAGCGCGCCGGGCCGGGCCGCGGTGGCCTGCGCGTAGACCGGCGGCAGGAGCTGCCTGGCGGCGGCCTCGTCGATCCACTCGATCGCATCGAACGTGCGCTCGTGTAGCTGTAGCGTCTGTGCGTTCTCGATCGCGATCTCGTCGGCGTGCGCCGCGATGCCGTAACCGAAGCGTCCGTAGATGCTGGCCTCGGAGGCCCACAGGCCGCTGATCGCGTAGCCGCGGACCCGCGCATCGTCGAGGTGGCAGCTCATGAGCTGGCGCAACAGGCCGCGGCGGCGATGCGAGGGCCGCACGGTCACCATCGTCAGCCCGGCCATCGGCAGCGTGCCGCCGCCCGGCATGCCGATCGCGTGATCGAACGTCGCCGCGGTCGCCACCACCTGCGGACCGTCGAACGCGGCCCACCGCTGCGCCCGCGGGATCAGCGCGCGCAGCCGACTCTCGCCGTCCGGATCGACCTCGAGATCTTCACCGAACGTGTTCATCACGCAGGTGCGATAGGCGGTCAGCTCGTCGTCGGAAACGGTGCGGATCTCGAGCGCCATGGCGCCGAACATACCGGACGCCGGCAGGGGTATCGGCCGGTTAGCGGGGACAACTGGCCGAGGTCGACCTTGCGAGGGTCAACCCACCCTAGCGGTAACTAGGCCTGGGCCTTGGGCTCCCGCCGGGTACAGGCCATGCAGCACTCGGGGTCATGGGCCGGCACCGCGATTCGTTCTACGACGAGGTGGCGACGGTGGATGTTCCGTTCGAAGATCACCCGACGAGCCTGCAGCACGAGCGGCAGGCGCGGACGATGGTCCGGATCGATGACCCGCAGCCGACGGTGCCTCCCGACACCGACGACTACGAGGCGATCGAGCTCCTCGCACCCGAGCCGGTGCGTCCCGAGCGTCGACCGGCGACCCAGCCCTCGGTTCCGCCGATGGCACCCTCGCGCACGCCGAGCCAGCCGCCTGCGATCGGCCGCTACACGCTCGAGCGGCTGCTCGGTCAGGGCACGTTCGGCAAGGTCTACGAGGCGCGCGATTCCAAGCTCGGTCGCAAGCTCGCGCTCAAGATCCTCAACCCCGAGCAGGCGCAGTACCTGGAGATCCGCCAGCGCTTCGTGCAAGAGGCGCACGCCGCCGCGTGCATCGCCCATCCCGGCATCGTCACCGTGTTCGACGCGGGCGAGCTCGACGATCGCGGCACCGCGTACATCGCGATGGAGCTGCTCGCCGGTGAATCGCTCCACGCGCGGCTCGTGCGTCGCGGTCCGCTGCCCTCCGACAAGGTCCGCGAGATCGGCCGCCAGGTCGCCTCCGCCCTCGAGGCCGCGCATCACGCCGGCATCATCCATCGCGATCTCAAGCCCGAGAACATCTTCCTCGTCCCCGATCCCGCCGCGCTCGATGGCGAGCGCGTCAAGGTGCTCGATTTCGGCCTCGCGAAGCCGACGCTCACGGCGAGCGTCAAGACGCAAGCCGCCACCGTGTTCGGCACGCCGGCGTACATGTCTCCCGAGCAGTGCGAGTCGACGCGCGACATCGATCATCGCTCCGACATCTACGCGCTCGGGTGCGTGCTGTTCCAGCTCGTCACCGGCAAGCAGGTGTTCGAGGGCACGATGCGCGAGCTGATCCTCCAGCACCGCGCCGCGACGCCGCGCTCGATCTGCACGCTCGTCGCGGATGCGTCGCCGGAGCTCGACGCGCTGATCCAGGCGATGCTCGCCAAGGATCCGGCGCACCGTCCGCAGACCATGGGCGACGTCGTGCGCGCGCTCGCTCGCATCGGCGTCTCCGATGCCGAGGAGACCCGCGACATGCCGGCGATGAAGGCCGAGGCCGTGGGGCCGCGGATGATCCGGCCGCTCGGCGTGGCGCTGGTCGCGATCGTCGCCGGGCTCGCCGTCTCGCTGACCGCGGTCTAATCGAGCGACGGCGGACCGTTCTCGACGAACACCGTGATGACCTCGTCCCACTTCGCTTCGAGGAGCGGGATGACGCCGCCGGCGTGGCACTTCTTGTAGTAGCTGTTCGGCGCGTTGCTGCCGTGTGCGGGCTGATCGCTGGCGTCGCCGTCGGCCTCGTAGTCGGGCACGCCGCCGCCGGTGGTCACCTTGCGCTCGCACGCGAACGGCAGGTCGAAGGCGTGAACGAAGCAGTCCTCCGCGTAGCCCCAGCCGCACTGGTTGAGGCCGGTGTCGCCGCCCTGGCCATCGGGATCGCGGAAGCCGCCTGACTCCGCGCAGTCGCGATAGTCGAGCGCGCTGCCTTCTCCGCCTTCGCCCGCGGCTTGCGCGGCGCCGCGGCACGACCAGCCGACGATCGGTGCCGCGCCGGTGAAGATGTCGCCGTAGAACACGCCTTCTTCTTGCGTGAAGCGCGCGGTCTCCGCGTGCGTGACGTGCAGCGCGTGGTGTGGGCCGCGCATCGAGATCTTCATCAGCTGGCCCTGGTTGTTGATGCGGGCGAGCATGCAGGCGCTGACCCAGCGCTTGTCTTTCGCCGACAGCTTGTTCGCCTTCCACGACTTCGCGAGGCCGACCTCGCCGGTGAACGAGTAGGTCTGGCCGCCGGACGAGATCGAGAACGTCTGGTTGCTGCGGAACGCGCAGCCGACGAGGTACTCGAGCACCTGACGGCCGCCGGGTGTGCTGACGATCGAGGCGCCGGCGCTGTTGGCGAGCGAGAACTTCTTCGACGCGAGCTCGGTGATCGCCGCGTGGTTCGCGGTGACATCGGCGAAGGAGATGGTGTTGAACGCGATCTTGTTCGCCGGTTCTGCAGTGTCCTGCTCACCGAGCGCACAAGCCGACACAAACGTCATCACGATGAACGAGCTCGTTGTCCGCATATGGCCCCCTGCGAGTTGCCGGAGCATACGCACACGAGTGTTTGCACCCTCAAGCTTCCCGAGCAGAATCGGGCTCTTCGGCACACTCCTTTCGTTGACCGAGCCTCAATAAGCCAGCTGGCTCACGTTTCGGCGCGAAACCTCAAGCATTTGGCGCCAGATCGGAGGACACCCACAAACCGCGTTCGAGCGGAAACGGTGCCCAGCTCTCGGCATCGAGCGCGGGACCGTCGACTTGCGAATCGCGAATCGAGGCGCGGCTGAGTCCGATCGCGACGCGACCCGCAGAGGACAGCGGCTCGAGCTCGGCCTTGAGCTGGACCACGTTGCACTGCTCTCGCGCCGCCACGGCGAGCAAGCTATCTGGAGCGGTGATGGCGAGGATCATGCCCGCCTTGGTCGCGATGTCCCTCGCGCGAGCAACCGAGACGCGATCAGCCTCGATGTAGAGAGCGATGACATCGCGGGCCGGACCGTCGAGGGTGATGTCGGGTGTGGCAGGAACGACGATCGCGGGATCGGTCTGTCGCGCGACCGGCTGTGTTCCAGCGGTCTGGATCACCGTTCGAAGCGCGGCGAAGAGCTCGGCGACGTTCTCGTACCGATCGTCCGGCACCGGCGAGAGCGCCCTCATCACCGGTTTGTCGATCGCCGGATCGATATCGATCTTCGAGGATGGCCGGGGACGTGGACCGTGGAGCTGGAGGTAGCTCTTGACCGCGCCGCCGCCGGCGGTGAACGCGGGCTGGCCGGTGAGCATGTGATAGGCGAGCAACCCGAGTGCATAGACATCGGTGCGTGCATCGACGGGCTCGCCGCGCATCTGCTCGGGAGCCATCGCGGTCGGGGTCCCCAGCATGGTCCGTGACGACGTCAGACCGGGTCCAAGATCGTCGAGGAGCTTGACGAGCCCGAAGTCGAGCAGGACCGGCCGAGCCTCGCCGTTGCGATCCTTCGTGATGACGACGTTCGAGGCCTTGAGATCGCGGTGGACGAGGCCTGCGGCGTGAGCGGCCGACAGCGCGCTGCACAGCGGACCCAGGACGTCGAGGACCTCGTCGGGAGTCAGGGCGCCTCTGTCACGGATCGATTCGCGCAGGCTCGGCCCGTCCAGAAACTCCAGAACGAGATACGGCCTGCCGTCGGCGAGCGTTCCATGACCGAGCCCTCTCACCACGTTCGGGTGCTGCAGGCGCTCGATGGCCGCGAGCTCGCGTTGAAACCGTGTCATCGCGTCGTGAGACGTGAGGAGCTCGAAATGAAGCACCTTGATCGCGACGTGCTCTCCAGTCTCGACACGCGTCGCCTTCCAGACCTGACCAAACCCACCTTCGCCGATGATCCGGTCGAGCACGAACCCCGGAGGATCGGTGATTGTCGGGCCCGAGGACATGCGCTGTCTCCACCGTACAACGGTTGGTCACCGAGATCAGAATTCTGTGGTTCTGCGAGACCAGATCGCGTTGCCCTTGGCCAGCGCGACGGCCTCGGCGTGACGAGCCGCGCCGAGACGGCCCTGGTTGGACGCGATCTTCAGCATCTCGATCCGAGATGGCGTGGGCAGGGCGTCGATCTCGGACAGCGCGAGCGACCACGCCTCGTCGGTGGAGGTCAGCGTCGCCTCGAGGACATGGAGGATCTTGCGATCCTCGTCGGTGAGATCGGATCGCTGGAGGCGTGACACCAGGTCCGCGAGCTCGTCCTGCTCTCCGCGGGCAGCCAGCACCCTGGCGAGCAGCAACAGATAGACCTCGGCGTTCGCCTCGCCGTACTCCGCGAGGCGAGCGCTTCGCCGTGCAAGACGCAGCGCTTCGCCCAGCTCTCCTTGCCAGAGCAGATCCTCCGCCAGGTTATAGGTCGCGCCTCGCTCGAAGAATGCGTGGCCACCCTCCCGCGCGAGACGGATCACCTCCTGGAGGTCGCCGGCGACCTTGTCGACGGCACCACGTGCAGACCATAGCCACGCCCGGTTGCTGAACGCCGCGCACAGATGGAAGCGATCGTTGGTTTCGAGACACGCCGCGATCAGCTCGTCGAAGACGCGCTCCGCCTCGTCGAGCTCCTTCAGCTCGACGAGACAGCATCCCAGCAGGAGGCGGCCGACGATCTGCTCCTCGACGGAGCCGCTCGCGATCGCCTTCGCGAGGCAGGGCGCCGCGTCGCTCCATCGCCCCTCGCGAAACAAGCTGCGTCCCTTCGCGAGATCGAGTGCCGTCCGCTTCAGCTCCGAGCGCGATGCGAGCAGGTCCGCCTGTTCGGCGACCATCCGTGACTGCTGAAAGTCCTCGGAGAAGTCGAGCGACGTCGCCTTCTCGACGAGCGCCACCAGCTCGAGCTCGCGGTCACCGACCTGCACGGCGATCTCGATTGCCTCCGCGATGTCGGTCAGGGCATCGCGAACCCGCTGGAACTTGTAGCGCGCCTTCGCCCTGCCGATCAGCGCACGGGCACGATCGGCCGTCGGCGCTTCGAGGTGGCGCAAGGCGCCCGACCAGGCCTGGTCGGCATCGAGCGAGCGGTGCTCGCGCTGGGCGTGATCGCCGAGCGTCGCGAAGGCATCCGCGGCGATCCAGCGCTCGCCCACGGCTTCCGCATGGCGCGCGAGTCGCTCGGCGACGGCCGGATCCGCCGACGGCCGCGTCGTCCAGTGATCGAGCGCGGCGCGGTGCAACGCTCGACGCTCTTCCTCGTCGGTGGTCGCGTAGATGCCGTCCTCGATGAGCGCCTGCGCGAACGTGAACGACTTCGGCCCGGCGATCAGGATGCCCGCCGCGACCAGCTCGTCGAGCCCGACATCGACATCCATGCTG
>JAEYYY010000582.1 GCA_023430775.1 Pseudomonadota bacterium | reverse complement strand
CGCTCGACGTCATCCCGCTGCCGACGCCGCAGTTCGTGCTCGGCGCGACGCCGATGCCGATGGAGTCGACGGCGATGCCGATGACGGTGATCCGCGATGACGATGACATCGAGGGCAAGACGGTGCGCGCGCCGATGACGAGCGAGCAAGCGTACGAGATGCACGCGCGCTACGCGCCGAGCTTCGATCGGCAGGTCGCGATCGCGCGCTACGAGGCGCGGCAGCCCGCGCCGGCCGCAGCGCCGGAGCAGCAGCCTCCCGCATTCGACCAGCAGCGCTACGCGGCCGCGCTCCAGTACGCCCAGGCATTCGAGTCTCAGCTGATGAAGGCCCGACGAACCGCGGCCTACGAAGTCGCGCCGCGCCGCATGGCACGCGGTTCGTACACGCCGCTCCAGTCCGCGCGGTCGGACCAGCTCGACAGCCTCGCGATGTCGCCGAGCGACTGTGACGAGAAGACGTTGCTCGGCGTCCAGCCGACGAAGCGCGGCAAGTAACGAGAACCGCGCCCTGTCAAACCTTCGACGCGACGGCGGCGCCACGGCTGTGAAATCCGGGCACGCGTAACCAGCTTCGCGCCCGCTGCGAAGCGAACGTGCATCTGGCGATCACGAGCCGGTCGCGCTGCGCGAAGACGTTCGCGGTGGGCTGGCTATTCAGTTGCAACCAGACGCTGCCATATGGCGACCGTCTGTCTGCTCCTGTTCCTGTTCTTGACCGTCGGCAAGCTGGCCACCTGGGCCGTGCTGCACCGCGCCTAGCTCGCCGTCGCGGGGGCGACGTCACCGAGCGAGCCGCGATAGTGCAACAGCTCGAGCTTGGTCTCGGCGCCGATGCCGGTGAGGAGCTCGGTGGTGCGCGCATCGTTGTCGATCACGACCTGGATCTGCGCGGCCGTCGTGTGCGGCGCGAGCGCGGTGAGCAGCGTGCCGGCGAGCGCGGGGCGCGCGACCCGGAAGGGCATCGCGCCGGGGAGCGACGGATCGAACGCGGCGAAGCCAACCGGCGCGCACGTCGAGTCGCGCAGCTGGACGAGCACGCGACCGGGCTTCTTGCGCATCATCGCGATCCGGCCGGCGAGCAAGCCGAGCGCGCGCTCGATGTCGTCGTCCTCGGCTGGATCGATCGGCAAGATCGTGGCGCGATCGCGAGGCAGCTCGGAGCAGCGTGCGACCGGCACGCGCAGCACCGTCGACCGGTGCTCGATCTCCATGCCGAGCCCCTCGTAGAGCCGGATCGCGGGCGCGTTGTCGACCTTGACGTTCAAGTGCCACTCGTCGATGCCGCGCGCGCGCAGCGCCTCGGCGGTGGCGTGCATCAGCTCGCGGCCGATGCCCGCGCCGCGGTGGTCGGGCGCGACCACGAGATTGCGCACGTGGCCGGCTTCGCTGAGGACGAGGAACGTGACGTAGCCGGCGACCTTGCCATCGCGCTCGCTGATCAGCGTGTCGCGCGCGAGCTCGGACGCCCAGCGCTCGGCGCTCGGAATCGGATCGTCGATCTGGAGCTCGCGAAACAACGTCGTGTAGCTCGGATAGTCCTCTCGTCGCGCTTCCCGGATCACGAGGTCGAAACTACAGGCAACCCTCGTCCGATTCCCAGCGACACCTGTAGTAGTCGAGCTGTCTACCGGCGGCGACGGCCAAACGCCTCGCCGGCAAGCGCGATCGCAGCTGCCGGTGGCAGGTCAGTCGCCATCGGCGGTTGCGCGGGCATGGCCGCTGCACTCGTGTCGGTCCAGCCATGAACGAACACAAGCCGAACATCTATCAGCTGAGAGCACTCCTCGATGATCTGCGACGCCTCGATCGCGTGGTCCAGAAGCGAGGCAATCGCTTCGTGCTGGTCACCGAGGAGATCGAGGACACGATCCCCGACGGCCAGGTGCCCGATTAGTTCGGCTCGTCGACCGGCACGATCTGGAACCACAGCGTGCGCGGCGTGCTGCAGTGGCGGCAGCCGACATCGACCTTGCGAAGATGAGGGACCGGACGCGTGTGCTCTTGGACGCGATAGAACCCGCCGCACAGCGGGCAGGGGATGGTGGTGGCGCGCGCCTCGATGACCGATGCGGACGACACCTCGATCGGGCGGCTCGGAGAACCACCTGGTTGCAGCGCCTGGAGCAGCTCTTTCGCATGCTCGCGGCGCAGGGCTCGCTCGAATGCGGACATGGTCTGATCGTAAGTGCTTCGAGTGCGCCGTGCGTCCTCGTATTTCGGGCAGGCGAGAACTCGCATATGGTCCCGGCCATGGATGACGACAAGATCGTCGATCTCGAGATCCGGATCGCTTACCAGGACCGCAAGGTCGAGGAGCTCGACACGCTCGTACGCTCGCTGGTGACGCGGCTCGAGGCGGCCGAGCGCGAGCTCAAGGAGCTCAAGCAGACGGTGACGCCGGTCGAGCACGTCAACGAACGTCCGCCGCACTACTGACGACACCGGGAAGCCGGGGCTCCTTGGGCGTCGAACCCCGCGAATAAACCGCAAAACTGGTGTGTTGTACCCGTCGTGCAGTTGCGAGACGCCGGTCGGGTTGCCCTCGCGTTACGCCGCGTGAAGGTCACTGCCCTGGGAGCGCGGCGGATCGCGCGCTGGGCGATCGATCCCGAGTTTGCCGGCTTGTCGCGCGTCGCGCCGGCCGGCCGGATCGCCCACAGCGTGCGGGTGTCGATGGTGCGGTCGAATGCCGATCCGCGGCTCGAGGCAGGCAAGCGTCACAACGTCGGGCTCGTCGTCGCGGCGCTGCACGGCCTGGTGATCACGCCGGCGCGACCGTTCAGCTTCTGGCGCGCGGTGGGTCCGGCGACCGCGGCACGCGGCTACCAGCACGGCATGGAGCTGCGCTCCGGTTGCGCGGTGCCGGCGATCGGCGGTGGCATCTGCCTCGTCACCAACGCGCTGTTCACGCTCGCGGCGGAGCTGGGCTGGCACCTGATCGAGCGGCACGGTCACTCGATGGCGCTCGGCGATCCGCACGCGCTCGATGCCACGGTCGCGTTCCCGCATGTCGATCTGCGGTTCGCGCCACGCGATGGCGAGGCGGTGCTCGATCTGAGGATCGAGGGCGACGAGCTCGTGGTCGCGGGGCGGACGTCCGCACCGAAGCTGCGGGTCGAATTCGAACGCGCGCAGAGAGCGGATCATCATTCGCGCGACACCCAGGTGCGCCGGCGGGTGTTTCGCGCCTTCGATCCGATCGAGGACGCGTTGATCATCGACGACCACCAGCGGATCCCGGAACAGCTACGCACCTGCCTCGATTGCGGCGAGACGGCGTGCACGGCACGCGTCGAGCTGCCGCAGATCGTCCAGCTGCGAGCGAGACGGTGAAGGTGTCCTCGGACGAGTTACTTGCTCCGCCCGAAGCCGAAGCTCGTCGGCGGCGACAAGAATATGAAGCCGCCAGCGCAACTCCCGTCGTAGACGGTTCTTTCGCCGCCGACGAGCGCGAGGCGCCGTACTTCATGATCGGTCTGGGTCAGCCACGGCGTAACGCCGTGGACGGATGGCTAGCTCCTCCGAGGACGCCGCACGATAGCGCAGCGGGGGCGCGGTGATCGCGGTGGTCGCCACGTCGCGGGCGATCGAGCCGTTGATCGCGCAGTGTCGCGAGGCCGGCGAGACCGAGGTGTGGGCGCCGGGTGGCATGCCGGCGTGGCTGGCGCGCGTGCCCGGGCCGCTCGGGCGGTTCGCGAAGCGGCGCGAGCTCGACGGCGACGTGCGCGGGCCGATCGCGATCGCCGACGCGGCGCTGCGCGCGTGGGCCGGCGACGAGACCGATCGCAGCTATCAGGCCGAGTTCCTGCTTCGCGTGGCGACCGATCGCTGGAGCGCGCGGCAGGTGCGGATCCGCAAGCCGAAGGTCGTGATCGCGACCTCGCTCGCGGCGCGCGAGACGTTCGCGGCGGCGCGCGAGCTCGGGGCGCGCTGCGTGCTCGCGCTCGATCTACCGGTGTTGCGCGCGCTCCATCGCGATCTCGATCGCGCGGCCGAGCAGTGGCCGGCACGCGCGTTCCTGCGGCGCTTCCGGGCGCCGAGCTGGGCGATCGCGCGGCAGGAGATCGAGCGCGTGCTCGCCGATCTGATCCTGGTGCGCGGGCCATACGCGCGGTCGCTGTGCCTCGCCGACGGGATTCCCGAGTCGCGGCTGGCGGCGCTGCCGCTGGCGGCGGCTCCGGAGCTCGCCACGCCGGCGACGCGCACGCACCGCATCCGGCTGGCGGGCCTCGCGGCAGCGCGTCACGGCGTCGACACCGCACTCGCTGCGAGCGCCCGCCTCGGGCTGACGCTCGTGGTGCGCGCGGGTGAAGGCACCGAACCGGCGGAGTTGCTCGCGCTCCCGGGCGTGGCGAGCGACGACGCGCCGGTCGACGCCATCGTGTGCCCGGCGATCTGCGAGACCTATCCGCCG
>JAEYYY010000547.1 GCA_023430775.1 Pseudomonadota bacterium | reverse complement strand
GATCGGTGGCCAGCGCGCGCTGCATCTCGGCCGCGGAGGCGAAGCGATCGCGCGGGCTCTTCGCGAGCGCGCGATGGATCGCAGCATCGACAGCGGCCGGAATGCCGGCGCGCCGATCCGAGACGCGCGGCGGGCTGGTGTGGAGGTGCGCGTCGAAGATGGCGTAGGTGCCGGTGCCCTCGAACGGCGGCTTGCCGGTCAGCACCTCGAACAGCACGCAGCCGACCGCATAGAGGGCGGCGCGGCCGTCGGCGTCCTCCCCGCGCACCTGCTCGGGCGCCATGTAATGAGGCGTGCCGATCGCCTCGCCGGTCTGGGTCAGGCTCGGCGCACGCGGATCGGCGACCAGCTTCGCGAGCCCGAAGTCGACGATCAGCGCGCGACCCTTGGTGACGAAGATGTTGTCGGGTTTGAGGTCGCGATGGATCACGCCGCGCGCGTGGGCAGCGCCGAGTGCGGCGAGGATGTCGTTGCCGATCGACAGCGCGGTCGCGAGGTCGAGCTGCTTGTGGATCAGCGCCGACAGCGGCTGGCCCTCGAGGAGCTCCATCACGATGTACGGGCGGCGATCCGCGGTCACCGCGAGGTCGTAGACCTTGGCCACGTTCGGGTGCGCGATCGTCGCCGCGGCGCGCGCCTCGGTGATCACCCGCTGCGATTCGACATCGTCGATCGGCCGGTGCAGCAGCTTGATCGCGACCAGCATGCCGCTGCGCGCGTGCATCGCGCGATAGACCGAGCCGTACGAGCCGCCACCGAGCGTCGCCAGGATCTTGTACTCGCCGAGCAGGCGGCCGTGGAGATCGTGGGTCGACACCCGGGCGAGGTGCTCGCCGTCGCGCGGGCAGGTGCCGGCAGCGCCAGCCTCGTGCCCACAGCGCGTGCAGTACCAGCCCATCTCCACGAGGGTAACGCGGCTGTCCCGGCAATTCTTCGGCGACGACGCGCCGTGGCATGCGTTTGTCGATCGAGGTAGCGTGGCCCGGTGACCGATTCGCGGTTCGCGAAGCTTCCCGCCGTCCACGCGCTCGCCGACGCCGCGGCATCCGCGGACTTGCCGCGCTGGGCCGTGGTCGAGGCGGCGCGGCGTGCGATCGCCGATCGCCGGAGGGAGCTCGCGAGCGATCCGAACGTAGCCCCAACAATCGATGCCGCCGATGTCGCGAAGCGAGCGCGCGAGCTGATCCGCCCGCACATTCGCCGCGTCATCAACGCGACCGGCGTGGTGCTGCACACCAACCTCGGCCGCGCGCCGCTGGCGGCCGCAGCGCGCGCCGCGATCGACGAGGTGGCGCGATCGTATTCGAACCTCGAGTACGACCTCGCGAAGGGCGAGCGCGGGTCGCGCCACGATCACCTGCGCGGCGTGCTGTGCGAGCTGACCGGTGCGGAGGATGCGTGCGTGGTCAACAACAACGCCGCGGCCACGGTGCTCGGCCTCGCCGCGCTCGCCACGGACAAAGAGATCATCGTGTCGCGCGGCGAGCTGATCGAGATCGGCGGCTCGTTCCGGTTGCCGGAGATCCTGAAGCTGAGCCGCGGCGTGATGATCGAGGTCGGCACCACGAACAAGACGCACGCGCGCGACTACCAGAGCGCGATCACGGAGCGCACCGGCTTGCTGCTCAAGGTGCACCGCAGCAACTTCGCGGTCGTCGGCTTCACCGCGGAGGTCCAGCCCGAGCAACTGGTCGACATGGCGAGGCAGCGCGCCGGCATTCACACCATGATCGATCTCGGATCCGGCGCGCTCGTCGATCGCGAGACCCAGCGCGCGTGGGGGCTGCCCGACGAGCCGACGGTCGCCGAGGCGGTCGCGACCGGCGTCGATCTGGTGACGTTCTCGGGCGACAAGCTGCTCGGTGGGCCGCAGGCCGGCATCGCGGTCGGCACCAAGGCGGCGATCGCGGCGATGCGCGCGCACCCGCTGATGCGAGCGTTTCGCACCGACAAGCTGACGATCGCGGCGCTCGATGCCACGCTGTCGGCGTATCGCGATCGCGCGCTCGCCGACATCCCGACCGCACGCATGCTCGGGGCCTCGCGCGATCAGCTGCGCGCCTCGGCCGACGCGCTCGCCAGGGCGATCGGAGCGTGCCCGGGACTGACGATCGCCGTCGAGCCATGCACCTCCGCGGTCGGGGGCGGCGCGATGCCGACGGCCGAGTTGCCGTCGTTCGCGGTCACGCTCGCCGGTCGTTCGGCCAGCGAGCTCGATCGCGCGCTGCGCGATGCACCGGTGCCGGTGATCGCGCGGATCGCCGATGACCGTGTCTGGCTCGATGTCCGCACGATCGCCGACGAGGAGCACGCCGCCGTCGCCGAGGCCGTCCGCGCCAGCTAGCTGAGGGGGGCAGACACTACTTCACTACTTCCGGCCCAACCGCCGCATTTTCCATGGTTGGAGCAGCCCAAGTCCGAGCACCCCAACCCCTTCCGCTGGGCCGGAAGTGGTGAAGTAGTGTCCCGTAGTCGCCTCCGCGTTCCGCTGGGCCGGAAGTAGTGAAGTAGTGTCTGACCCGTAGTCGCCTCCGCGGCTTGACCGTCGCGCAGTGCTCGCGGTTATCTGCCCGCCATGTCGACGACCAGCTGGCCCGCCGGCCCTCGCGTCATCGCGATCGCGGGCGGCAAGGGTGGCGTCGGCAAGAGCCTGGTCGCCGCCAACGTCGGCATCTTCCTCGCCACGCTCGGCAAGCGCGTCGTGCTGGTCGACGCGTCGTTCGGCGCTGCCAACCTCCACATCTTCGCCGGCGTCGCGCGGCCGACGCGCTCGCTCGCCGAGTGTTTCACTCCGAACGGGCCATCGCTGTCGGAGCTCGCGGTGGCCACGCACGTACCCGGCGTGCGGCTGATCGCCGGCGTCTACGATCCGCCCGCGATGGCCGAGCTCGGTCCCGAGCGGACGCGCGCGCTCGCCGTCCAGCTCCGCCAGCTCGCGGCTGACTGGGTGGTCGTGGAT
>JAEYYY010000488.1 GCA_023430775.1 Pseudomonadota bacterium | reverse complement strand
CTGCCGGTCCGCCAGCTCGCCGCGATGATGCGCAAGCGCAGCCTGGTCGAGGCCGATCCCGAGCAGCTCGCCCCGCAGCTCAAGGCCGAGCTGCTCGGCGACGAGCGCAGCTACCGCACGCTCGGGCTGCGGCCGCGCATCGTCTATCGCGGCCGCGATCTGTTCGCGCCGGGCCCGGTGGCGATGAGCGTCACCGCGGATGCCGAGGCAGGCTTCGCCGCGGCGCTGTCGCGACTCGCCGGCGCCACCCACCGCGCGCTGTCGCAGCGCGTGGCCAAGGCGTCGCCCGCCGGCTTCGAGCGCCTGATCCACGCCTACCTCGTCGCCGCGGGCTACCGCGACATCGCGTGGGTCAAGCGGATCGGCGGCATCAGCTACGCGTCCGCGACCGCGCCGGGCATCGGCAAGACGATCCTGATCAGCGCGCGCTCCGGCGATTCGCCGATCGATCGCCGCGGCATCGGCGAGCTCAGAGTCGGCGTCGAGGCCAAGAACCTCGTCGCCGGCATTCTGTTCTCGGCCCGAGAGCTGTCCGAGGACGCCGAGCGCGAGCTCGAGCGCGCCGGCCGGTCGATCGCCGTGATCTGCGGCGATCAGCTGGTCGCCGCGCTGATCGCCACCGGCGTCGGTGTGGTGAGCGCAGCCGCGCCGCTGCACTACGTCGACGATCAGCTGCTCGACGAGCTGCTGGCGGGATGATCCACTGGTACTGGCTCGGCCGCGCCGGGTATCGCCGCGTGCTGGCCGACCAGCTCGCCGCCCGCGAGCGCGTGTGGGCCGGTGCCGAGGGCGTGGTGTATCTGTGCGAGCACCCGCCGGTGATCACGCTCGGTCGCTCGGCGACGCCCGACAACATCGTCGACGCCGGGGACGTGCCCGTCGAGCGCATCGAGCGCGGCGGCGAGGTCACCTATCACGGCCCCGGGCAGCTGATGGTGTACCCGATCGTGCGGATCAGGAGCGTGGTGACGTTCCTCGAGCGCGTCGCCGGCGCGATCAGCGCGACCTGCGAGGCGCTCGGCGTGCCGGGCACCGAGTGGCGGCGCGACCCGGCGGGCGTCTGGCGCGGCGAGGCGAAGCTCGCGGCGTGCGGCATCCACGTCGCGCGCGGCGTCTCGGTGCACGGCTGGGCGATCAACGTCGCCACGCCGGCGGACGCGTGGGCGCGGATCAAGCCGTGCGGGCTCGACGTGCCGCAGCTCTCGATCGCGAGCGCGGCGGGTCGAGCGATCGGCGTGCCCGACGTCGCGATCGAGCTCGCCCCACGGCTGATCGCGGCGGTGTCGTGATCGCCGACGACGATCCGACGGCGCAGCGGCTGCGCGAGGCGGTGTGGGCCGATCCGGCGAGCGACGCGCCTCGCATGGTGTTCGCCGATTACCTGCTCGAGCACGGCGATCCGATGGGCGACATGATCGCCTTGCAGCTCGAGCGCGCGCGCACCGGCGCCGCGGTCAGCGAGCGCGAGCTCGAGCTGGTGGTGGCCCATGGCCGGCGCATGCTCGGTCCCGTCGGGCTGTGGATCCGGCGGTGGACGTTCGAGCGCGGCTTCCTCGCGGCGGCGACGCCGGTGCCCGAGATCCCGTTCGAGGCGGCAACGCATGCGCTGTGGTCGACCGTCGAGCGCCTCGCGCTGACGAACAGCAACCACCGCGTGCTCGACAACCCCGACCTGCGCGCGCTGCACACGCTGCACGCCACCGACGAGGTCGCGTTCGCGCTCGCTCGCCGGACCGAGCCACTGCCGATCCGCGCGCTGGCGAGCGCGCTGCCGCACGTCGGGCTGGGCCTCGCCGGCGAGCACGTCGACGTGTTCGATCATCGCGGCGCCTTCGATCGAGTGAAGGTGCTGAGCCTCTCGGCGTGGCACCTCGAGCGCGCGCTCGATCGACCGGTGCTGGAGAGCCGGTTGATCACCCAGCTCGAGCGCCTCGACCTGACGTTCACCAGCATCCGGATCGACGACCTCCAGATGTGGCGGCGGTGGTTCGACACCAGCCCGCTCGCGAGCCTGTCGATCCAGGTGCCGCTGGCGCAGGACGATCCGCCGCCGGGCGTCGTGCCCGGCCAACAGTTCGCGACCAGGCCGACACGCTTCGTCTGCGCCGCGATCGATCGCGCGAGCGCCGCGATCACCGTCGAGCTCGACGAGCCGACCGAGGATCGCCACGTCGCCGACGCGCTCAGGATCCTGGAGGCGTTCGGCCACGGATTCGCGCACGTCGCGATCGCCGATCGCGGCGTGCCGAGCGAGATCGACACGCGGCAGCAAGCGCTGATCGACGGCCTGCGCCGGGGCTTCACCGCCGTCGACGTCCTGAAGCGGCCGCTGCGCTCGCTGGCGCCGTGATCGTGCGATAACCGCGCGATGAAGCGGATCGTCGTGCTCTACAACCTCGAGGACGAGGGAGCGGCGATCGATGCCAGCTCGGTGGCCGACGCCGCCTCCGCGATCGCGGGTGCCCTGACCGAGCGCGGTTACCAGGCGACCACCGCCACCCTCCGCGGCACCGACGTGCTCGAGGTGCTCGCGAGGCTGCGCGCCGATCAGCCCGACCTGGTGTTCAACCTGTGCGAGGCGATGGCCGGCGACTCGCGCAACGAGCCGACGTTCGTCGGCCTGCTCGATCTGTTCGGCATCCCGTACACCGGCGCCGATCTGCTCGGGCTCGCGTCGTGTCTCTACAAGCAGCGCGCGAAGGACATCCTGATCGGCCGAGGTGTGTCGACCCCGCCGTATCGCCTGATCGAGGAAGCCAGCGTCGACCAGCCGGCGCTCGACGGGCTCGACTATCCGTGGTTCGTCAAGCTGGTCCACGAGGACGCGTCGGTGGGCATCACCGAGGCGAACGTCGTGCGATCCGCGAGCGAGCTGCGCGCGCGCAGCCGTGAATTGATCACCCAGTACAAGCAACCGGTGATCGCCGAGCGCTACGTCGAGGGCCGCGAGATCAACGTGACGCTGATCGGCAACGGCGCCGCGCCGCGCGTGCTGCCGCTGCACGAGATCGACTTCGCGGCGATGCCGGGCGATCGGCCGAAGATCGTCAGCTACGCCGCGAAGTGGGACGAGGCGCACGTCGACTACGAGGGCACCAAGCCGGTGCCGCTGCGCGATGCCACGCCGGAGCTGGTCGAGGTCGTCGAGCGCACGGCGCGCGCGGCGTGGCACGCCCTCGGGCTACGCGACTACGGGCGTGTCGATCTGCGCGTCGATGCCGCCGGCGTGCCATGGGTGATCGACGTCAACCCGAACTGCGATATCTCGCCCGACGCGGGCGTCGCGCGCTCGGCGAAGGTCGCGGGGATGACGTATCCCGAGCTGATCGAGCTGATCGCGCGCACGGCCTGGCAACGGCTCCGGCTCAGAAGCTGACGCGGTTGCGGCCGCCGTGCTTGCTCTCGTAGAGCATGCGATCGGCCGCCGCGACCAGATCGGCCATCGTCTGACCGCTCGCGAGACACGCTCCACCGAGCGAGATCGTGACCCGCCTGAGCTCCGGCTGGCCCTCGACGACGAGCTCCATCCCGGCGACCGCGCTGCGCACGCGATCGCCGACCAGCTGGCCGTGGTCGCGATCGGTATCGGGCAGGATGATCAGGAACTCCTCGCCGCCGTAGCGGGCGACCAGATCGGTGGGGCGCAGGTTGTTCTTCATCGCGTGCGCGACCGCGACGATCACCTGATCGCCGGCCGGGTGGCCGTAGGTGTCGTTGACCTTCTTGAAGTGATCGATGTCGACGATCAGGATGCACAGCCCCTGGCCACCGCGCGAGTAGCGGGTGACGAAGCGGGGCAGGGCCTCGTCGATCCAGCGCCGGTTGTAGAGCCCGGTGAGCCCGTCGATCGAGGCGTTGCGCTTGTACTCGCGCTGGAGCCGGATGTTGGTCGACACCGTCGAGTTGTTCGCGCGCAGCCGCTGCGCGAGCAGCACCATCAGGTTGATCGTGAACTCGTGCGACGCGTTGACCAGATCCCAGAACCGCTGCTCGTCGAGCTCGAGCAGGCGCGTCGGCTCGCCGGCGACCACGAACGCCGACGCCGGCACGCCTTCCATCACCGACAGCTCGCCGACCGTCTGCCCGGCGACCAGCGTGGCGACCGGATCGCTCTGCGGACCGTCGAGGTGCACGGTCAGCTTGCCATCGAGGATCATGAACATCGAGTTGTTCGCCTGACCCATCGACAGCAGCACGTCGCCCGGCGCCAGCTGACGGACCTCGCACTTGTCGAGCAGCTCCTCGATCGACGCGAGGTTCACGCCCTGCATCACCTTGAGGCGGTAGAGCTCCGTGGTGTCGAAGTCCGACGACATCCTTCGTACGGTAGCAAGCGCGCACCGCAGCGTGGAAGGGTCGGCGGCTACTCGTCGTCGTCAGAAGAGTCCTCGCCCGCGAGGCGGCGCAGCTTCTTCTGGAGGCCGAAGCGAGACAGGCCGAGGAGCCGCGCGGCGACCGTCTGGTTGCCCTTCGCACGCCCCATCGCGGCGGTGATGTAGGCCTGCTCGGTAGCGGTGAGTGCAGGCTTGAGTCGCAGATCCTCGCCGATCACCGGCTTCGCCGGCTCGGGCCGCCCGGCTGCCGCGGCCACGGCCTCGGGCAGATCGCCGACATCGATCACGTCACCGCCCATCGCGACACCGCGCGCGAGCGCGTTCTCGAGCTCGCGGATGTTGCCCGGCCAGCGGTGCGCACCGAGCGCGCGCAGCGCCGCGCGGGTCAGCCGCGGCGGCGGTTTGTTCGGGCACAGCTGGGCGAGCAGCTTGTCGACCAGCAGCGGGATGTCGCCGTCGCGATCGCGCAGCGCCGGCACCGGCACCGCGATCACCTCGATGCGAAATCGCAGATCCTCGCGAAACCGGCCCTGGGCCGCCAGCTCGGCGAGCGGATGCTGGGTCGCCGCGATCACGCGAACGTCGACCTGCCGCGTCTTGCTATCGCCGACCCGGCGGACCACACCGTCCTGGAGCACGCGCAACAGCTTCGCCTGCATCGCGGCGCTGGTATCCGCGATCTCGTCGAGGAACAGCGTGCCGCCGTCGGCGACCTCGAACAGGCCGCGCCGATCGCGGTCGGCACCGGAGAACGAGCCGCGCACGTGACCGAACAGCTCGCTCTCGAGCAGCGGCTCGGGCACCGCCGAGCAGTTGATCGCGACGAACGGGCCATCCTTGCGCGGACCGTTATCGTGCAGCGCGCGCGCGACCAGCTCCTTGCCGGTGCCGCTCTCGCCGACGATCACCACCGGCAGCGAGGTCGCCGCCGCGCGATCGACGACGTCGAGCATCTTCACCGTCGCCGGCGCGCGACCGACGATGCGCTCGTAGCGGTGGCGCAGCCGATCGCGGTCGGGCAGCTCGGCCTTCACGCGCTGCAGCTCGGCATCCTTGTCGGCGAGCTCGGCCTGCAGCCGCGCGTTGAGCTGATCGACCTCGCTCGTCGTTCGCCGCAGATCCGCGGTCAACCGCGCGTTCTCGATCGCGATCGCGGCGATGTCCGCGAGCTCGCCGAGCACGCCTGCCGCGGCATCGTCGAACGCACCGCCGCGCAACCGGTGATCGACATAGATGCAGCCGGTGATCGTGCCGCGCTGGCGCAAGGGCACCGCGAGCACCGAACGCAGGCGCAGCGCGGCCACGCTCGCCGCGGCGCCGAACCGCTCGTCGACGCCGGCGTCGACCGTCATCACCGGCTCGCCGGTCTGCGCCGCGCGCTCGGCGATCGATCGACTGACCGGCGTCGCTCCGCCCGGCGAGGCCAGCTCGCTGGCGGCGAAGTTGCGCGACACCACCGGCGCCAGCTCGCCGTCGGCCTGGCGCAGCAGCAAGAAGCCGCGCTCGGCGCTCGACAGCTCGATCGCCGTGTCGATCACCTCGTCGAGGATGCGCTCGACGCTGGCCTCGCTGTTGAGCCGGCGCGACAGCGTCAGCAGCCGGCGCAACAGGGGAGAGCCGTCGCGGACGCTCGCGCTCGGCGCCGCGGCGATCGGCAGCTGCGCGACATCCGGATCGGCCTCGAGCGCGACGCGGAAGGCCGGCGCGGCCGCGGCCGCCATCGCCGCATGGGCGGTTCGCGCG
>JAEYYY010000409.1 GCA_023430775.1 Pseudomonadota bacterium | reverse complement strand
CGCTGGGGTCGGAGAGCAGCGCGAGCAGAAACGACTCGTAGGTCGGGAACGGGCCCGGCGCCAGATCGCCGAGCCGCTCGCGACGAACCTCGAACGGCAGCTCGTCGAGCACCGCGAACAGCGGCGCCCGGATATCGCTGCGGATCAAGTGTTCGGCGAGCTCGCGAGCCGCGCCGCGACGGTCCGGATCGTCGGAGGTGATCGCGTCGTGGACGCTCCGCAGTCCTGCATTCGGCTGCAGGATGTGAAGCGCACGGAACACGTGCTCGATCGCGAACCGTCGCTTCTCGATGAGCAGCTCGGCAAGCAGCTCGGAGCCCGGGGTGCGCGAGCCCTCCACCGCGAGCCGATCGGCGAGGATCGCGTAGCGCGCGGCATCCGCCACGGAGCGCCGTGCATAGGTGCGAAGCGCGGTGGTGTCGATCGGCAGCTTGGGATCGCGCGAGCGCATCTGACCGAGAGCGCGCAACAGCTTGAACTCGGTGGTGCCGTCGGGCTCTCGCGGTAGCCGCGCCACCAGTGCCGCGGCGGCAACGCGCGAGGGGAACAAGCTGATCGTGCGCGGCAGGTGCCGCCGCACCACGACGGGCGTACGGGGGTCGTCCAGCGCATCGAGCAGGTCGCGAAGCCCGCGATCGCCGGCCGCGACATAGACCCGCCGGACGTACACGCGAACGTGCGGATCGGTGAGCAGGGAGCGAATGCGGTCGAGCTCGACCAGCTCGGGATTCCGTTCGAGCAGCCGTAGCACCTCGCGCGTCACGGATACCTCGCGACGAGCCAACAGCGCCGGGATCCATGGCCGCGCGCGATCCGGGGCCAGCGCGAGTGCGCGCGCGACGGCTGCGCGATCGGTCGTCTCGCGATCGATCAGATCCGAGATGTCGGCCGTCGGGTCCAGGGCGATGCGCGCGATCGTGCGCACCTCGGGATCGAGATCGTGGCACGCCTCGATGACCCGCTCTCGATGACTGCCGACGCGCGCGGCGGCCGCGAAGGCGGCAGCACGGATCTGCGGATCGGCGTGCTCGAACAGCCGGTAAAGCACGCGATCGAGCTCGGGACGCTGCTCGCTGCCGAGGAGGCGAAGCGCGCGCAACACCACACTGCGCTGCGGATGGTAGAGCACGAGCACGGGGACCTGGCCGCGCTTGACGGCGAGCAACTCGAGCGCGGCTAGCGCCTCGAGCTCGTCGGGGCTCGCGAGTGCAGCGGTGAGGAGCTCGTGCGATGTCGCATCGAGATCGGGGATCGCCGCGCTCCGATGGATCTCACCAGCCCGCAGCGTGTCGCGGAATTGCCGGATGTACCGACCGCGCACGAGGACGATCACGACCAGCCAGACGCCGCTGATCGCGACGGTGGCGAGCGAGAACGTCGTCGAATCGGCCCCTGTCGCGGCGAGTCCGAGCACCAGGAGGGCTGCCGCCGCCTGTCCGCCGCGCTGGCCGAACGCGTCGGCGATCGGCTTCATCGCGTCGCGCACCGCCGCCGGCATCGGCACGTACAGGATCTCGGTGGCGACGCGATGCAGGCTGTGGCGGAGCGCGCCATCGCCGAGCTTGAGGACGACGATCGCGAGGAGCGCTCCCGTCGCGATGAAGCCCAGCGAGCTGGTCACCAGGATGGCCGGCAGGACCAGCAGTGCACCGCCGACGCCGAAGCGGGTGAGCAGCATCGGTGTCAGGGCGAGCTGGAGCACGAGCGAGAGCACGTTGAGGCCGGTGTAGATCGCGCCGAACGTCGCAGCGAGATCCTCGGGAGCCAGGCGCTCCGCGATCACGCGCTTGAACGTGAGGTCAGCGAGCGTCAGCGCGATCGTGGAGATCAACACGATCCCGAACAGCCAGTGCACGTACGGGTGGCGCGCCGGTGCCTGCACGGGTGCAGGCGCGGCGCCGACGGCGCGCGGTGCGAGAACGATCGCGGCCGCCAGCGCGGCGGTGAACGCGATGGCACCGATGCCCACGAGATCGTGCGCCGGCAGTAACCCGCCGAGCGCACCCGCGATCGCCGATCCTGTCATCGCACCTGCCGCACCGCCCGCGCCGATCGCCGCGAACAGGCGCTTGGCCTCGGCGATCCGCAGGTTGCGGTCGATCAGCGTCCAGAACGCGGGCACGACGAGCGTGGCGACGAGACCGGTCCACACGTACAGCACGAAAGTGATGGATGGATCGAACACGATCGTCGTGGCGAGTACGGTCGTCCCGACGACGGCCACGGCGAGGAACGCGATCAACAGCCCGCGCGGATCGCGCAGCCGTCCCCAGCGCCGAAATGACACCACGGCGATGAACGCGACCGCAGCGATCGCGAGGTAGGCCCAGGCGAGGTGCTCGGGGCCGAGTCGGGCAAGGAACAGTGCATCGCGCGCGGTCTCGAGGATCGCGTGCGCGGCCATGATCGCGAACAACACCACGGCCGGTGCGAAGGCGCTGCGCCGGCTCATTGTCGCCACACGCCGATCACGCGTGGCTCTCGCGACACGGGATCGCGCGCGAGGTGGACGAGTGTCGTTCCCCGGAAGTCTGGGCGCCTGGTGGCGACCTCGACGATCGTGTAGCCGTCTCCCGCATCGGGCAGCACGACCGGTGGACAGGTCCGCGCGGTCGCGCCGGGTCGGATGGTGATCTCGGAGAGCCGGCGCCCCGCCCGATCGTGACGACGCAGTCGGTACGTCGTGGTCAGCGGTGCAGCGAAGTGATGGGCGATCGCGAGGTCGTCGAAGCACAGCGCGTGACCGCCTTTGACTCGCTCGATGGAAAACCGATCGAGCGGATTGACCTGGCGAAACCAGTAATGCGCGGTGGCGCGCTGGCGAGCGACCAACGTGTCGACGAGGTAATCGACCGCACGCGGATCGCTCAGCTTGCCGAGCTCGACGGCAGCCCGCAGCTGGTCTCGCGTGAACCGGATCAGGATCTTCGCGCCCCAGAACTTGTCGAAGCGGTCGGCAGTCTGCAGTGGCAGGTACGCTTGCGTGTGAGGTTTCCAGCCGGCCGGATCGAACGACCGGGCATCGAATGCGCCGACGCCACGCAGCGCGGGGATCGTCCGGTCCTCCCAACCAGGCACCCACATACCGGCGCTCAGGAGAGAGCCTGCGAGCTCTCCTGCATCGAGCTCGTAGGCGAACCCGCGGCGTGGATCGCCGGAGTGCGAGACCATGAACCCGAGGCTCTTCCCGAAGTCGATCAGGTAGTGCTTGACGTAGTGGCGCTGCGCGTCCTCGCGATCGGCGACCCACATGTCGAGGGTGTTGTGCTCCTTGATATCGAGGTTATCGAGCCATGCGAATGGCGCGTATTGCCCGCGCAGATCGCGGCGTAGCTCGTGGGGAATGACGTCATTCGGATCGTCCCCGCGCGTTCCTTCCCCTGGATGACCGCCGAGCCAGGTGCCGTCGCAGATCCGCGACACGATCGCGCGAACCGAGCCGTCTGCCGCGCTCTCGATCTGCGCGAGCTTGCGATCGACCTCCGCCTGCTCGAGCGGCACCTTCTTGCCGAGCTCGTTCTTCGTCGTCGCTTTCGGTGACAGCACGAGCTCGTCGCGACGGAACTGGACGACGTGGTCCTCGGGCACGTTGTAGCCGAACGCCCACAGCAAGCGATTCGTGATCACGCCGGCTGCCGTCTCGGCCTCCGGAAACCCGCGCTCGTCGAACTTGAGCAGGAACTTCTCGCCTCGCGCGTCCTTGATCAGAAAGCCGATCGACACGCCACCGCGCTTGCTGCTCAAGATCGTCCACGGCTTGTAGGGCTCGGGACTGCCGACGACCACCGGGCCATCGCGCAACTCGTCGAGCGGGACGTCGCGGACGCCGATGCGATTGGTGAACCACGTCGAATCGGGGACCTCGTCGATTGCATTGGTCCCGCGGGCGCGCGGATCGCCAGGCAACTCGAGCGCGCGCGTCATCTGCCGCGCGAAGATGCCGTCGAAGAAGTACAGTCCGA
>JAEYYY010000368.1 GCA_023430775.1 Pseudomonadota bacterium | reverse complement strand
GACCCACAGCGGCATCGTCGCGCAGACGACCGCCGCACCACCCGACGACACCGACAGCTCGCCGATCGCGACGAACGCGTTGCCGCCGACGAACAGCAGCGCGCCGATCGGTGCGATCCGCAACCACTCGCGCAGTGGCGGCACCTTCGCGCCGCGCTTGAGTGCGATGCCGAGCATCACCAGGCCGGCGAACGAGAACCGCATGCTGCCCTGGAGAAACGGCGGGATCTCGCGGACCACCCAGGCCATCGCGAGATAGGTCGAGCCCCAGATCAGGTAGGTCGATGCGAGAGCGATGACGACTCGAGGATCCACGGGCTTCGCACTGTCGATCGTAGGAGAACTAACGACGGCCATGCTCGCGCAGGATGGCGCACTTCGGAAAGCAGTACAGATGCACAGATCTCTGTCTGCGACAGGTACAGACAGACTGTGCATGTAGGCGGCCTCGGAACTGTGCTGGTCGATCTGAAATGCGGCCAGTACACTCGACCGCATGGTGGCTACCGGCGGATTCCTCTACGAACACCTCGCCGACGAGCTCGGCCAGGCGATCGATCGCGGAGCACTGCGCGCGGGCGATCGACTTCCCTCGGTGCGACGGCTCGCGCAGGAGCGCAGCGTCAGCGTCGCGACCGTGCTCGAGGCATATCTGCGCCTCGAGAACGCGGGCCTGATCGAGGTCCGACCCAAGTCGGGGCACTTCGTGCGCCGTCGCATGATGCTGACCGCCGAGCCGCGCACGCCGCGGCCGTGCACGACGCCGTCGCGCGTCACCGTCACCGACGCGTACACCAAGATCCTCGCCGCGATGCGCGACCCCGAGCTGTTGCCGTTCGGCTGCGCGACGGTCGATCCGTCGTACCTGCCGATCGCCGCACTCAACCGCATCATCAACCAGCTGACGCGCGAGATGACCACCGTCGGCGCGCGCTACGAAGGTGCGCCCGGTCTGCTCACGCTGCGCCGTCAGATCGCGCGGCGCTCCGTCGATGCCGGCGTCGCGCTCTCCGAGCACGATCTGATCACCACGATCGGCGCCACCGAAGGGCTGTCGCTCGCGCTGCGCGCCGTCGCCAAGGCCGGGGACGTGATCGCGGTCGAGTCACCCGCCTACTTCGGCGTGCTGCAGATCATCGAGGGGCTCGGGATGCGCGCGATCGAGATCCCGGCACACCCGCGCAACGGGCTCGATGTCAGCGCCCTCGAGGAGACCATCAAGAGCCAGACCATCCACGCGGTGGTCTGCTCGCCGACGCTGCTCAACCCGCTCGGCTCGATCATGCCCGACGACGAGCGCGAGCGACTGGTCAAGCTGACCGCGCGCCACGACATCCCGATCATCGAGGATGATGTCTACAGCGAGCTGATCTGGGATGGCTCGCGGCCGCGCCCGCTGCGCGCCTTCGCCGCCGAGGGCGAGGACAGCAACGTCATCCTGGTGTCCTCGATCTCGAAGACGCTCGCGCCGGGCTATCGCGTCGGCTGGGTCGCCGGCGGTCGCTGGCACGATCGGATCCTGCGCCTCAAGTTCGGCAACACGCTCGCGTGCCCGACGCTGCCGGGCATGGCCGTCGCCGAGTTCCTCGCCTCGGGCGGTTACGATCGCCACCTGCGCCGGCTACGCGCCGCCCTCGCGGGCAACACCGAGCGCTACCGCGAAGCGATCGCCGCGAAGTTCCCCGACGGCACGCGCGTGTCGTCGCCGCGTGGTGGCTTCGTCCTCTGGGTCGAGCTGCCGCCGGGTGTCGATGCCTTGACGCTCCACGAGCAGGCGCTCAAGCGCAGGATCGTGATCGCCCCGGGGCCGCTGTTCTCGGCGCGCCAGCGGTTCACGAACTTCGTGCGGATCTCGGCGGGCATGCCTTGGTGTGATCGCGCGGAGCAAGGGCTCGACACGCTTGCCCGTCTCGTGCGCGGCTGATCGCTTCAACCGCGTCGGGACACGTCGCGCGTGATCGATTCTCGCGCCGCACGATCCAGCTAGCGCTCGCGTTACTTCTTCGCGTCACAGGACGGCCGATCGCCGAGCGCGCAGCCGCGCTTCAACAGATCTGCGACCAGGCGCCTGGTATCGAGCGAGGCCGCGAGCGCCTTGCTCTCCGGATCGTTGCGGACGAGCAGGGCAGCGCCTTGCCGGCAGGCGATGCCCATCCCGCGCTCGCACGCCTTCATGTAGAGCTCGAGCGCGCTCCTCGCCGTGCCCGCCACCATCTTGTCGGCGATGAACACCGCGGCGAAGCCGCAACCGGCCGTGGTGCCGAGCTCGCACGCGCGCTTGTAGTACGGCCACGATTCGCGCGCCGCTGCCTTGAGGTCCTTCGGTTTCGGCAGCGTGGGATCGGCGCCGTTGATCACGCCGCCGATGCTCTCGCAGGCGAGCCCGTCACCCATCTTGCAGCCCTGCTCGAGCAGCGGCCGCGCGCGCTTCCAGTCCTTCTTGACCGCGCCGTAGTACGAGCCGAGGCCGCCGCAGCCGAGCGCGACCTTCGCGGTGCACGCTCGTTGCAGCAGCTTCTCGGCCTGCGCGTGATCCGGCTTGCCGTTCACGCCCTGCAGGTACATGACGCCGAGCACGGCGCAGCTGTCCTGCGAACCCTTGTCGCAGCTCTGCTTGCAGGCGGCAGCGCCGTCCGCGGGTTTGCACGCCGGAGCGGGATCTGCCGAGGCAAGACCCGCGAGCGACAGCGACAGCGTGAGGGCGACCGCGAGCTTCACATCGCGAGTCCGCCGTCGACGTCGATCGTGCGGCCGTTGAAGTAGTCGCACTCGATCACGAACTTCACCGCGACCCAGATGTCCTCGGGCACGCCGATGCGCGCCACCGGGATCGCGGCGACCAGCGCGTCGCGCGCCTTCTGGTTCATGCCCTGCGTCATCGGGGTCTCGATCATGCCGGGGGCGACGGCGCCGACGCGGATGCCGAACGGAGCGAACTCCTTCGACCACGTCACGGTGTTCGCCGCCAGCGCGGCCTTCGCCGCCGAGTAGTTCGACTGACCGCGGTTACCGTGGCGCGCGATCGACGACATGTTGACGATCACGCCCGGCTTCTGGTCCGTCGCGGCCATCTTCGCGACCGTGTCACGGACCATGAACGATGCGCCGGTCAGGTTGACGCCGATCACCGCGTCCCACTGCTCCTTGCTGAGCTTGGTGATCGCGCCGGTGGTCCTGTCCTTCTTGACGAGCAGCCCGTCGCGCAGGATGCCGGCGTTGTTGATCAGGCCGTTGAGGCCGCCCATCGCGCCGTGCGCCCAGTCGACGAACGCGCCGACCTCGGACTCGCTCGACACGTCGAGCTTCTTGACGTGGACCTTGCCCGGGAGGCCCTTGCACTCCTCGGCGAGCCCGTTGAGGAGGTCTTCCTTGACGTCGCCGGCGGCGACCTGGCCGCCGGCCTCGGCGATGCGACGAGCGAAGTGCGCGCCCATGCCCTGGGCGGCGCCGGTGATGATGATCTTGAGCGACGAGAGCTGCATGCGCGCCTTGTACGCCCGTTCTATGTTGCAGTGCAACATGAACGGGCGACGGATCGAGGCGAGCCGCGCTCAGGTCACGGGACGCAGACGTTACCGGTGCACTTGCCCGACGTGCAGTCGTCGTTGCTGCGGCAGCCGGTGCCGTTCGCGCAGTCCGCACCCTTACCGCCGCTCATGCCTTCCACGCCGAACTCGACATCGTTGACCGTCGTCACGATCGAGACGTTGCCGAACGCGCCGTCCTCACCATTGGGGAGGTTGATGACCGTGCTGCCGGCACCGGCTGCGGCGCTGATGTTGAAGAACACCGGATCGCAGGACTCGTGGAGGCAATCACCGCCCGGACACTCGCCGTCAACATCGCAGTCGTCTCCATCCTTGCCACCACCGACACAGACGCCCGGACACTCGTCGTCGTCGCTACAGAGGTCGCCGCTGTCTTCGCAGGTCGAGATGGCACCTGCGTTGTTGATCGCAGAGATCGTCTTCGTGCGCACCTGCGCCGCCGTGTCGCCATTCGCGATCGCGACCGGCACGTGACCCAGGCCGGCGACGATGAGCTTCGTGTACTCGAACGTCAGCGGGTCATGCACGCCGTCGTCGAGCTCGAACGTTTCGCCGGTCGTCAGCTGGTTGCCCGCGACGACGATGATGTTGCCGGTCGCCGGCGCCGATTGAATCGCCGTACAGCCCAAGCTGCACGTACCGCACGCGTTGTTGTTGCCGTCGTCGCACACCTCACCGGGGCCGATGAAGCCGTCACCGCAGCTGGCAGCGACGCAGGTGTTGAGGCACTGGTCCAGGTTGCTCGTGTTGCCGTCGTCGCAAGCTTCGCCACCGGCCTGGATGCCGTTGCCGCACGCGCTGATGGTGCAGTTGACGTCACAGCCGTCCCCGTTGTCGGAGTCGCCGTCGTCACACTCCTCGCCGGTGTTCTGGTTGCCGTTGCCGCAGCCGGTGATCACGCACTCGTTCGGTAGCGTCCCGTTCGGGTTGGTGTCGCAGCCGTCGTTGTCGATCAGGTTGCCGTCGTCGCACTCCTCGCCGATATCGACGACGCCGTTGCCACACGCGGGGAGCGTGCAGTTCGGATCGCAGGTGTCGCTGCCACCGTTGGCGACGTTCGGATTGCCGTCGTCGCACTCCTCTCCGGCGGTCTGCACGCCGTTGCCACAGCGCGTGATCGTGCAGTTGCCGGCGGCGGCACCAGCCGGATTGCTGTCGCAGCCGTCGCCGTCGATGAGGTTACCGTCGTCGCACTGCTCGCCGGCATTGAGGATGCCGTTGCCGCACGTCGGCAGGGTGCAGTTGCTATCGCAGGTGTCGGAACCGCCGTTGCTGTTGTTGTTGTTGCCGTCGTCGCACTGCTCGCCCGTGGTCTGCACGCCGTTGCCACAGCGCGTGATCTTGCAGCCGCTGGTGGGACCCGAGTCACACCCGTCGCCATCGATGGCATTGCCGTCGTCGCACTCCTCGTCCGGCGCCTTGACGCCGTTGCCGCACTTGGAGAGCGAGCAGTTGTTGTCGCAACCATCGCCGTTGACGGAGTTGCCGTCGTCGCAGGCCTCGGTTCCCGTGACGTTGCCATTGCCACACGCCGTGATCTTGCAGTTGCCGGAGGCCGGCCCGGCCGGGTTGGTATCGCAGCCGTCACCGTCGATCAGGTTGCCGTCGTCGCACTGCTCGCCGGTGTTGACGATGCCGTTGCCGCAGGCGGGGACGGTGCAGTTGTTGTCGCAGGTGTCGTTGTTGTTGCTGTTACCGTCGTCGCAGACCTCGCCCGCCGTCACCTTGCCATTGCCGCACCTGGTGATCGTGCAATCGCCAGCCGCACCGGGACCATCGTCGCAACCGTCGCCGTTGACGTTGTTGCCGTCATCGCACTGCTCGCCGAGGTGCGTGTTGACGATGCCGTTGCTGCACGCCGGCAACTTGCAGTTGCTGTCGCAGGTATCGTTGACGCCGTCGCTGTTGATGTTGTTGCCGTCGTCGCACTCCTCGTCGGCCGTCTTCACGCCGTTGCCGCACTCGGTGAACGTGCAGTTGCCACCCGCGCCGTCGTCGCAGCCGTCGCCGTTCGTCTTGTTGCCGTCGTCGCACGCCTCGCCCGGGTTGATGACGCCGTTGCCGCAGGCAGAGACGGTGCAGTTGTTGCTGCACGCGTTGGCATTGTTGGTGTCGCCGTCGTCGCAGGCCTCGCCTGCCGTGACGACGCCGTTGCCACACCCGGTCACCGAGCAGTCGAACGCGCCACTGCCGGTCGACGTGTTGGTGTCACAGCCATCGCCGTCGACCTGGTTACCGTCGTCGCACTTCTCGCCGGCGGTACCGTTGACCTTGCCGTCGCCGCACGCGCTGATCGTGCAGTCGATGTTGCACGTCGCGGTCTCGACGGGGAGCCGCACCTTCGAGCCGATCGAAGCCAGGCACACGTTGTTGTCGGTGTCGCAGGTGAAGCCGGTCGGGCAGGCACCGGCCACACACGGCGCCGGCGGATCGCAGGCCTCGACGGTGCCGGCGGCGCCATCGGTGTTCTGGAAGCCGTCGCCGCAGCGGTTGACCACGCAGTCGGCGCGGCAGTTGTCGTTGTTGTTGACGTTGCCGTCGTCGCACTCCTCGCCGACCGCGGTGTCGACGACGCCGTTGCCGCAGCCCTCACCGGAGCGGCAGTCCGACGCGCAGTTGTCACCGTTCTCGGTGTTGTTGTCATCGCAGACCTCGCCGACCGCGCTGTCGACGATGCCGTTGCCGCAGATCTCGGTCGACCGGCAGTCCGCCGAGCAGCCGTCTCCATCCTCGGTGCCGCCGTCGTCGCAGGCCTCGCCGAAGTCGGTGATGCCGTTGCCGCAGACCTCGACCGACTTGCAGTCGGGCGAGCACTTGTCGCCGGCGACGTTGTTGCCGTCGTCGCACAGCTCTCCCGGATCCTGGACGCCGTTGCCGCAGTCCTCTTGCTTGCAGGATGCCGAGCAACCATCGCCATCGATGACGTTGCCGTCGTCGCACTGCTCGCCCGAGTCGAGCACCGCGTTACCGCAGGGCGTGACGATACAGACCTGCTGGCTGGCCGCGCATTGCGTGCCTTCGGGGCAGGAGAAGCCACGGCCGCAATCGATCGCGCCTGGCTGGGAGGGACAACCCGGGACCAGCAGCGCCAGCGACCCGAGGACGATGAATTTAAGAAAGGTCATGTGAATTCCTCGGGCTCCTAGAACCGTCCGTGGACCATCGCGCCGGCGGTGTCGGGCGCGACGATGGGCGTGATCGAGACTTTCTTCTTCGACTGCTCGCGCCGGTATTCGTCGGCGGTGATCTCGTACGAGGTGCGGCGGTTGAGATAGACCAGCGCCGCGCCGGCGACGATCGCCGCACCGGCGACGCCGTAGCCGACGATCGACAGTGTCTTCTTGGTATCGCCGCTATCGCGCAGCTTGCTGATGCTCGAGTCGACCTCGCAGCCGGTGCCCATGCTCTCGTCGTTGCAGCGCGCGATCGCCTTGTCGAAGTTGTCGTAGCTCGACTGCGCCGAATTCGCGAACACGGCCCCGACCAGGCCGATCGCGACGCCGCCACCGATCACGGCGTACGGCATCCACACCTGGTTCCAGCGGCGCTTGTAGCGAGTCAGCTCCTCCGAGGTGTAGAGCTGCAGCTCGATCCGGAACTTCTGCCCGGGATCGATGTACGGCGCGTCGACCTGCGCGTTGTAGCCGGTGCGCTCGGCGACGATCGTGTGCTTGCCCACCCGGACGCGGATCTCCTTGCGGTTCTCCTTGCCGGGCTCGACGGTGAACAGCTTGACGCCATCGACCAGCACGTTGGCGCCCATCTTCTTGCAGCTGACGTCGATCCACGCGAGCGCCTTCGCGTTGACCGCGAGGTACGCCTTCGCGTGCTCGAACTTGTCCTGATCGATCGGCGCCGGACCGTACTCGATCGCCTTGAGCAGCGCGTTCTCGAGCTCGATCGGCTGGTCGAGCGTGCGCAGCGCGAGCGCCATGTTGTAGTAGATGGCGGGGTGCGGCCAGCTCTTGAGCGCTTCCTTGTACTTCTCGAGAGCGGCGGGAAACAGGCCGTTGTTGAGGTCCCGGTTCGCCGCGCTGAATAGCTTCAGCGCCGCGTCCTGCCGGTCCTTGCTGACACCCTTCGCCCACGGGCGCTCGTCGGCACCTCCCTGCTGGAGGTTGTCGTCCTTCGGAGTGGTGTTGTTGGCATCTCCGACCGGGGGAGCACCGCTGCCATCACCGGGAGCCGGTGCCGGCTGAGCGTCTGCTGTCCCAATGCTCAGGCCGAGCCCGAGCGCGATCACCACCGCACGCGCAAATCTAGTCATGTCGTCTCCGCTTACTTGAGAACGTCGATCGTGGTGCTGCCGAGCTGCTTCTTCAGATCCTCGAGGCGCTTCTGCTCCGCCTTGAGTAGCGCTTCGGTCTCGTTCTTTGCCTTGACGGCTTCTTCCTTCGCCGCGATGGCTTCGTTCCGCGCTTCCTTCGCGCGATTCTCTTCGCGCTCGGCCTTCGCCTTCGCAGCCTCGGCATCCTTGCGACGGTCTTCCGACTCGACGTAGGCGCCCTGGAGCTCCTGGAGGGTCTTCTTGAGATCCTCGGTCGTCGCGTCGAGCTTGACGTCGACGACCTTCTTCTCCGACAGCACCTTGAGCTTCTCCTGCAGCTCCGCGAGGCGCTCGGCCTCCTTGCGCTGGATCTCGGCGAGGCGCTGCTCGGCGACCTGCGTCTTCTCCTCGGCGACGCCCTTGAGGCGCTGGTTCTCCGAGTTCTGGCGCTGGAAGAACACGGCCGCGACCATCGCCGCGACGACGATGCCCGACAGCACGACGAAGCCGGCGACGATGTTGCGCCGCTTCTTGCGCGCCGCGGTGACCTCGAGCTGGACGACCGCGTCGAGGAAGCCCTTCTCGATATCGGTGAGCTGAACGTTGTAGCGCCCTTCGGCGCCCCGCTGGCGCTTCCGGAACTTCTTGGCCTCGTCGGCCATGTCGCCGCGCCACAGCAGGCCAGCGTCCTGGCCCTTGGCCTGCCACTGCTTTGCGGCCTGGCGCAGCTGATCGATGATCCCCGCGTCGTCCTGGTTCTCGTCGAGCCAGCGCCGCAGAGCGGGCCAGTTGTTGACGAGCGACTCGTGGACGATCTCGACGGTGGAGCCCTTGCCGCCCTCGAGCGTCTGGACGACGAGCAGGCGCGCATCGACCATCTGATCGACCAGCCGTTGCACCTCGCCGACCTCGCGCGACAGCTCGCGCAGCTCGGCCATCGGCACGATCGCGCGCGTCCGCTCCGGCGTCACCAGGCGCAGCAGGATCGCGCGCACCAGGTTCTGCTTCTGACCGCCGAGGCTCTCGACCACGCGATCGGCGTGGCTCGCGAGCGCACCGGCGACGCCGCCCATCGCCTGGTAGCTCTGCTGCGTGAGCAGCTTGCGCGCCGTATCGCGCGCGTCCCACAGCTTCATCGCCGCGAACTGCAGCAGCGGCAGCGCGCCGGGCGTCGACTCGAGGTGGCTCAGCATGTCCTCGACCATCTGCGGCTGCTCGAACCGGAAGCCGGCCATCTCGGCGGGCTGCACGATGGCGTCGCGCAGGCCTTCGCGGTTCGGCGGGCCGAGGAAGAACAGGCCCTGCGTCAGCTCGGAGACGAACCGCTGATCCTCGGCCACGCGGTCGAGGAAGTCGGAGCGGATCGAGAGCACCACGCGCAGCGGGCTGGTCGCATCGTCGGCGACCGCCGAGAGACAGGCGGTGAAGGCCGCGCGCTCCGCCGGATCCGAGGTCTGCGTGTAGAGCTCTTCGAACTGATCGACGAACAGCATCACGCGCCGGTTGTCGCGGCGGGCGCGACCACGCAGCGTGTGACCGAGGTGACCCGGCTCGCGGCGCAGCGTCTCGACCAGCTTCTTCTGGTTCTCGAGATCGTCCGACAGGTTCGCCGCCGTCGCGACCATCGGCTGGATCACCGCCGCGAGCGACTCGAGCGGACTGCGTCCCGGGCGGATGACCAGCGTCTCCCACTGCTCGCCCGAGCGCTTGAGTGCCGGCACGACACCGGCGCGCACGAACGACGACTTGCCGACGCCCGAGCTACCGACCACCGCCATCAGCGGCTGATCGCGGATGCGCGTCATCATCGACGCGATCTCGCGGTTGCGGCCGAAGAACTTGCCGGCGTCGCCTTCCTGGAACGACGACAGACCCGCGTACGGGGTCTCGTCGATCTTGAACGTCGCCTGCGACTCGGTGGTGCGGCGACCCGCGAACGGCTCGAGTGCGGCGAGCAACTCGGCGGCCGACTGCCAGCGCTGCTCCTTGAGCTTGAGCAAGCAGCGGTCGACGATCTGCACCAGCTCGCGCGGCACCTCGGGCGGCGCGGCCTCGGCCATCGACGGCATCGGCAGCTCGAGCATGGCGGTGACGACGAGCTGGTTACCGTCGAGCGGGTGCAGCGGATGGCGCCCGCAGATCAGGCGGTGCAACAGGATGCCGACCGCCCAGATATCGGTCAGGTGATCGATCTCGATCCCGATGCCCCACTGCTCGGGGGACATGTACTTGAGCGTGCCCATGATGGTGCCGGCACGCGTCAGGTTGGTGTTGGTGCCGGTCGCGAGCTCGAGCGGGCTCGGCATCCGGATCGCGCCCGACGCGTTCTTCTCCGCCGGCGTCCCGCCGCCGTGCTGGAGCACCTTGGCGATACCGAAGTCGAGCACCTTGATCGTGCCGGAGTCGGTGATGAAGATGTTGTCCGGCTTGAGGTCGCGGTGAACGATGCCCTGCTCGTGGGCGCACTGCAGCGCGCGCAGCACGGCGCAGATGATCTCGACGGCGCGCTGGTACGGCAGCTTCTGGCTGTTCTCGGTCTGCGCCGTCAGCGGCTTGCCGGTCAGGAACTCGAGAACGATGTACGGCGAGCTCGAGTGCTCGCCGACCTCGTAGATGACGACGATGTTGTCGTGCTGGCAGCGCGCGGTGGTGCGCGCCTCGACGAGGAAGCGATCCGTCAGCTCCTTGTTCTGGTTGCTCTGCAGGAACTTGATCGCGACGCGGCGACCGAGGCGAAGGTCGCGGGCCAGGTACACCGAGCCCATGCCGCCTTCGCCGATCATCTTGATCAGCTCGTACTGATTGATGCGGATGCCGGGATGCGGTGCCGCGCTCGTCGCGTGGACGGCCGTGGTCGAGCTCTCGAACTGATCCCACATGCCCGAGCGACCGGTGCCGGCCACCGACGGTGCGACCGACGGGCGCTTGGCGCGCGGCTGGGCGACGTTGGTGGCCGCGCTCGGGGAGAGTGCAGCGCCGGGAATCGGGGTGCCCTGCGCGAGCGAGCCGGGCGTCGTCGTCGGCACCGGACCGTTCGGAACCGGCGCGGGACCGGCGGCGCCGAGCACGACGGTCTGATCGACCGGCGAGGCGCTGTTCGCTTTCGGTCGTGTCGCTGCTAGCCCGGGGATCGTCGCGTTCGGTCGCGCTTGTCCGTTCCCGAGCACCGTGGCGTCGGTCGCGCCGGCGGGGCGAACGCCTGTGCCGGCCGCGGCGGGTTGTGGAGATTGTTGAGAGGGGCTCTTCGGTCGCGGCTGCGTTACGCCGCCATCACCCGCGTGTCCGAGCCGAGTCTTGTCCTGTTCGCTCATTCTGTTTCCCTGAAAAGAAGCCCTACTCACGGCGCGTCTACAGACGTGCCGGTCCCCGATCCGGACGTCCATTCTAGACGAGCGTTCACCGGATTTCCTGCGGCACGACGCAGGTTTAACGAACTACATGTGAGTGTGGCGCGCCTCGGCAAACGTTTGAGATTGCTGGGAGCCCAAGGAGTTTTCGGAAACCTATCGAGGCTCGCGGTGTCTCTCGCCCGTGCGCGTGATGCCGCTCTTGCTGATGCTGGCCTCGTGCGGCACCGCCTACGACCCGGTCGACGACATCCCGCATCGGGTGCTTCCGAACACCGGTGCTGCGATCCGCGCGATCCTGGCCGAGGCTGGCGACGCGCAGGTCTATGCGATCGGCGAGTACCACGCGACCGCACCGCTGCAGACGCGCGCACCGCTCGAGCACTTCACCGACGACATCGTGGGTCGGCTCTCACCGTGGGCGGATGACCTGGTGGTCGAGGCATGGTTCGACGCCAGCTGCGCGAACGACGACACCGTGCAGGCGCAGATCCAGGCGGTGACGAACCGCCCCGCCGAGGCCGCCGACCTCACCCAGCTGACGGCGAAGATGCCGCTCCACGGTCTGCCGACGACCTGCATCGAGCACTCGAGCGTGCTCGACGCGAAGGGACGCGTCGACTTCTTCCGCTTGCTGGTGATGGTCACCGACAAGCTGCGCGAGAGCACCGAGCGGCTGATCGCGAAGGGGCACTCGGTGATCGTCTACGGCGGCGCGCTGCACAACGATCTGTATCCGCGCTTCGCGCTCGACGAGCTGTCGTACGCGCACGCGATCGCGAAGAAGACCTCGGTGCTCGAGATCGATCTCGTCGTGCCCGAGGTCGTCGAGCCGCTCAAGGTGCTGTGGCAGGAGCCGTGGTATCCGCTGCTGTCGAGGAGCGCGCCCGATCGCGTGATCCTGTGGGAGCGCGGACCGAGGAGCTACGTCGTGATCCTGCCGGCAAAGAGCACCGCGGTCGCCCAGCGCATCCGCGTCACCTGGTGATCAGCGTCCCGATCCGGAACATCGTCGGATCGTTCGACGGTGCCGTGCCGGTCGCCCGCAGCTTGTGCGCCTGCGCCGTCTGTGGCGCGGCGACGAGGCCGATCGCCATCGCGCCGGGCTTCCAGTCGGCGGGCAGCTTGATCGTGAACCGCTCGCGGATGAACTGCCCCTTCTCCCACCGCGTCGTCGGCAACGCTCCGTCGGCGGTGACCCGGAAGCTGCTGCGCAGCGCATTCGGTGGCACCGGATCGGTCAGCGCGGCGTCGGGATCGACGGGCCACGCGGCGAGCTGGAACTTGTAGGCCACCGTCGTCGGCTCGATGACCTTGAAGTAGACGTGGAGATCGATCTGCGCGCTCTTCTTGAGCGGGCGCTCGGGATCGCGACCGGCGCCGAGGATCTCGAGCTTGTCGTCGATCGTCTGGTTCTCGGTCGTCACCTCGGGCTTCGGTGCCTCCGAGAGGATGACGTCGGCCATCGTGCGGAACGCCTGATTGAACTTCGCGTCGGGCGCGTACATCACGCGATCCATCCAGTTGGACAGCTCGCGCTTCATCTCGGCGAGCGCCGGTGGATTCTTCAGCGCGAGGTTGGTGACCTCCGCCGGATCGGTGACGCGATCGTAGAGCTCGTAGATGTTGTTCGACAGGAAGTAGATCAGGCGATAGCGATCGGAGATCGCGGCGCGCCGCTTGTTCGGAGCGTTGGTCTCGGCGAACACGATGCGGCTCTTGTCCTCCTTGCCATAGAACAGCTGCGCGACCAGGCTGCGGCCCTCGAAGCGCTCCTTCGAGACGTCGATGTTCACGAGCTGCGCGATCGTGGGCAGGATGTCGAGCGGCGTCACCGGGCCGCCGATCGAGCGCGGCGCGTTATCGGGGATGAAGAAGATCAGCGGCACGTGCGTGAGCTCCTTGTAGAGCCCGGTGCCGTGCGTGCCGAGCGGGATGCCGTGCTCGCCCATGCTCTCGCCGTGATCGCTGGTGATGATCACGATCGTCTTCGCGAACGCCGGCATGCGCTTCATCTCGTCGAGCAGCCGGCCGACCTCCTGATCGGTCCACCGCAGCTCGGCGTCGTAGAGGTCGCCGTCCTCGCGGCCGTAATCGACGACGTCGGGGTGCGCGACGTAGCGGCCGTGCGGATCGATGTAGTGCGCCCACAAGAACCACTTGCGATCGTGGTTGCGCGAGATGAACGCGATGATGTGATCGGTGATCTTGTCGGCGACGACGCGGAACGCATCGGGCTTCTCGCCGATCGAGTTGTCGTACTCGTCGAAGCCCTGCTCGAGGCCCCAGTTGCTCCACCACTCGTGCGAGCCGATCGCGCCGGTGTGATAGCCGCCGCGCTTCATGATCTCGGCGAGCATCAGGTTCTCGGGCAGCAGGATCGGCGGCCAGCCGGGGCGGTGCTCGTCGGTGAACGCGACGCCGGAGTGGAAGAACTTCGAGGTCAGGATCGCCGGGATCGAGGCCATCGTGCCCGCCGACGGCGCCTGCGCGTACGTGAAGTTGACCGACCGCTTGACCAGCTCGGCGAGGCGCGGCGTGGTGTCGCGTCCCTTCTTCTCGGGATAGCCACCGAACGACGTGTGGTCGTAGCGAACGGTATCGATCGTCAGCAGCAGGATGTTCCAGTCCTTCTTGAACTGGTCGGGCACCGGCGCGAACGGTCCGGTCGGCTGCACGAGCTCGGCGAGCGTGGTGTCGCGGCCATCGCAGTTCTGATCGATCCCGTCGCCGGGGATGTCTCGGACGCCGGGATTGATGTCGGCATCGAACGGCGCGCAATCGCCCTCGCCGAGGAGCGAGCCGAAGCCGTCGCGATCGAAATCGTTCGCGTAGCGCACCAGCTCGATCAGCTTCTCCATCGTCGGCGAGGCGGTGAACGCGGTGTACTTGGTCTCCGGATCGGCGCCGAACCACAGCAGCGTGCTGACGAACAGCGCGAGCGAGCCACCGGCGAGGAGGCGGGCGCGCTTCTTGGTCCGTGGCCGGCGCCTGGCGAGCGCGATGTGGCGAGCGCCGAGGCCGAGCCCGAAGCCGATCACCACCGCGCTCAAGATCATCCGCACCGGCAGCACCGATCGACTCTGCGGCAGCAGCTTCCAGCTGACGACGATGCCGGCGATCACCACCCCGGCGAAGGCCACGCCGGCGGGGCGCCAGCGACCGAGCGGGTTGAACGCGCCGAAGCCGTTCAGCGCCCGCGCACCCGCGGTCGCCGCGATCACCAGCCCGCGATGGATCGGGATGCACACCACGACCGCGCCGATCGCACACGCGGCGATCACACCGGCGGTCAGCTGCGGTTCCTTGAACCGGCCGTTCGCCCACGCCGCCGCGCGCTGGATGATGAACCCGAGGATCAGGCCGCCGAGCACGCCGGCCCACAGCCGCGGCACGCCGCCGCGAATGCCATCGACGAGCGGCCGCAGCGCGAACAAGCCCGGGGCACGTGCCTGCGCCGGATCGATGCGCGCGCGCAGCGCCCGCGCGGACACGGTGAGCGCCGCGAGCACGAGCGCGAGCATCAGCCACAACACCGCGCCGAGCGTCGCGGTGAGCGCGATCAGCTCGAGCTTGCTGACCAGCGAGGTCTCGCCGCTGTACTCCCACAGCGTGGCCGCGTACTCGAACGGCGCGAACGCCACGACGCCGCCGGCCGCCATCGCGATCGCGCGCTCGACGTCGGCTCGCATGCCGTCGCCCAGGCACTTGTACCCGGAGGGCACTGGCTCGCTCGCGTAACTTCGCACGGCCTTCAAGGTCGTATCACGTCCGATGCGTGACAGCCGGGCCGTTTCGTGCGATGCAGCCCGAGTTGCTGCGCACCCAGGAATTCGACGAGCCATCCACGATCCCCCCGGATGACGTCCAGACGCCGAGCGACGACGAGATCCGGCGCTGGGTGCTGGCCTATCTCCGGCACGCGCCGCTGTCGCTGACGCTGCGCGAGATCAACCGGCTGATCGCGGTCGAGGCGGTCGCGCGGAACAAGGGGCCGATCCTCGACGTCGGCTGCGGCGATGGCTTCTGGTGGACGCTGCGCGGCGGCGCTTCCGGTGGCCTCGCGAGCAACTCCGAGGTCTACGGCATCGACATCTCGGCCCGCGAGGTCGCCCAGGCGAAGTCGCGCATCAACGCCGCGCTCACCGACGTGTCGCGCGAGCGGCCGTTCCCCGGTGTCGAGTTCGACGAGATCATCGGCAACTGCAGCCTCGAGCACGTGCCGGACATCGACAGTGCGCTGCTCAATCTCCGTCGCGCTGCCGCCCCGGGTGCGCGTCTCTTGATGTTCGTGCCCACGCCGCGCTGGGCCTATCAAGGCCGCCTGCAGTCGTGGCTGCTCGATCGCGCGCCGCGTCTCGCGATGACGGTCTCCGGTGCGCTCAACGGCTTCTTCCAGCACTGGCACCTCTACGACGCGAAGGTGTGGACGCGCCTGCTCGCGCAGAACGGCTGGCGCGTGCGCGCCACCTACGGCCTCGGCAGCGCGCGCTCCGAGTTCCTGTTCCGGCTGTTCCTGCCGCCCGGCTTCATGGAGTTCCTGGCGAAGAAGGTCACCGGCTTCTATCCCTCGAAGCTCGCGCGCTTCATCCCCGATTCGCTGCTCGCGCCCGCCGCGCGCCTCGTCACCTGGGCGGTCAGCGATCCGCTGGTCCCCGTCGATTCGCCGACCGCGTACGAGTACCTGATCGTCGCCGAGACCGACGACATCCCCGAGCGCTGATGGACTCCGACTACTTCGCGAACCACGCGCGGGCCCGCAAGTTCCCGTGGACGCTCTACCACCAGCCGCTCGAGCGCGACCTCGCGCACTTCCTCGAGACCGTCGATCGCGGTGAGGTGCTGGTCGTCGGTTGCGGTCTGCTGCACGAGATCGATGGTGCGCCCGAAGGCCTGACGTTCCACGTCGTCGACATCGACGCGCGTGCGGTGACCGCGGTGCTCGACAAGAACGATCCGCGGATCACCGGCGGCACGGTCGTCGCCCCGGAAGCACCGATCGACCTGCACCGGCAGTTCGTCGCCATCTACGCCAAGGAGGTCGTCGAGCACGTGCTCGCGTGGCCCGAGTGGCTCGCGGGGCTGCGGCGCGCGCTGGTGCCGGGCGGGCGGCTGTGGTTGTCGACGCCGAACTACGGCGAGCCGTGGCTGCCGGCGATCGAATCGACGGTGCTCGAGCTGATCGCGCGGCGCAGCGGGTTTTCGCGACGAGACATTCATCCGACGCGGTTCTCGAGAGCGTCGCTCGCGCGTGGTTTGCGATCGGTCGGGTTCGAAGAGGTCGCAGTGCACGTGACGCCGACGAGGTTGGCGATCGTCGCGCATGCGCGAGCACCGAAATAGCAGAAGCGCCTGGATGACGTTTCTGCGCCGGCGCTCTTCTTCGCGCATGCTCGAGCGCCGGGTTAGTTCGCGGCGATCACGGGACGTCCCAGCGGTCGAGGCGCGCCTTGGTGAGCCGCTGATCGACCCGCTTGATCTCGTCCTCGAGCGACAGCACGCGCTCCTCGAGCTCGACCAGGCGCTGCGCGAGCTCGCGACGGCGCGCCGGATCGGCGAGCAGCGCTTCGAGCTCCGCGATCCGATCGCTCACGACGGCTGGACGTTGCGCTCTTGGTAGATCCGCAGTATGTCGGCTGCGGTCTCCTCGATGGCGCGATTGGTGACGTCGATGACCGGCCAGTTCGCGTGCTTGCGGAAGATCTCGCGCGAGTACGCGATCTCGTTCTCGATGTGGGCGCGCTGGCCGTACGACGAATCGTTCGGCATGCCGAGGTGAGACAGCCGAGCCTGGCGGATGCGCATCAGCATGTCGGGCTGGACGATCAGGCCGAACACCTTGCGGTCGTCGACCTGCGACAGTTCCTCGGGCGGATCGACACCGAGGACGAGCGGCACGTTGGCGCACTTGAGGCCGCGCTGCGCGAGGTACGTGGAGAGCGGCGTCTTCGAGGTTCGCGAGATGCCGACCAGCACGATGTCTGCCTTCGGCAGGTTGCGCGGCTCGGCGCCATCGTCGTTCTTGACCGCGAACTCGACCGCCTCGATGCGGCGGAAGTAGTCGTCGTTGATCGTGTGGAGCAGGCCGGGGACGCCGGCGGGCGGCGAGCCGAGGTAGACGGCGAGCTTGTTGATCAGCGTGCCGATCAGGTCGACCGTCTCGATGTTGTAGCGCTCGACCAGCTGGTTGATGAGGACGCGCTCCTCGGTGTTGACCACGGTGAACACCACGAGGGCACGAGATTCGGCGGCCTTCTCGAGGATCTGCTCGAGCTCGCTCTCCAGCCGGACCCGCGAGAACAACCGGATCTGGACCGGTTCGCTGAACTGCAGCGTCGCCGCGCGAACCATGCGCTCGGCGGTCTCGCCGGTGGCGTCGCTGATGATCATCACCGTCTTCATGGGTGACGGCTCTATATCACGATGCGCTTCAGGTGGGCTCGGCCCCGATCCACAGCGGAAAGCCGTGCGATCGTGCGAGCTCCCGCGCACGGGCAATCTGCGAGCGCGCTTCGGTGGCGGACAGCCGCTCGACGACGCCGCGACCCTCTGTGTGCACCTGCATCATCCGGGTCTCGGCCGCGTCCTCGGTGTAGCCGAAGGTGCCGGTCAGCAGGCTGCACACGAAGTCGCGCGTCGTGTAGTCGTCGTTGCGCAGCACGACGTGGACGTCGGTGGTGATGGTGTCGAGGGCGGGCGGGGCCATGCCGTGGGCGAGGCGAAACAGGATGTCGACGTGCGAGACCTTCGCAGTGGCGAGCACCTCGTCGGCGTCGGACTCCTTGAGATAGGCCCACAGGTCGACGCGGCTCGCCTTGCGCTCCGCCGAGCGCGAGCTGTGCAGCGCGTAGGCGAACATGTACTGCGCGCGCTCGGTGATCCCGGTCGACATCGGCGTCTGCTTCGCCAGCGCATCGAGCACGCAGCTCTCGAACGCCTCGGGATCGTGGCCGGCCTCGCGCAGCGTCTCGACGATCACCTCGTCCTGGATCAGCCCGTAGAGGATGTGGAGCGACGACAGCGCCTGCCCTCGCGTCCGCGCCTCGTGCTGGGCGACGTGGAGCACGACCTCGGCATCCTCGTCCCAGTCGGAACCGGCCGTCAGCTGATAGCGCGGGCGCGACTGGTACCACCACACGCCGCCGGCTCCGGCAGCAGCGGCGAGCACGAGCAGGACCGCCTCCATCGAGGAGACTGTGTCGTCGAATCGCGTCGCTGTCCAGGCCGCCCGGCTCAGACGACCGGCAGGCGGACGATTCGGCGACCGTGATCGATCACGCGTGGGCACTCGGGATCCGGCGCAGCCAGATCGCCGCTGACGTGTGCCGACACCACCTTGCAGCCACCGCGACAGAGCGCGTGATACGTGCAGCTCGCGCACGGCTCGGCGGCCTCCCGCCAGGTGCGGAACGCGCCGAACGCATCGGGTTGGACCCAGTAGTGGGCGAGCTGCTCGACCCTCGGCCGTCGATCGTCGAGGGCAGGCGGCGGCGCCGCGAAGCTGCACGCGGTGAGCTGACCGCCGGGCTTGGCGCCGACGAGGAAGTCACCGCCGGTGCAGCCGTAGACGCAGAGCTGTTCGAGCAGCGCGCGGTCGGGCGCGTGATGCGCCAGCATCGGCGTGTACGAGCAGTCGACCTTGACGCGCACCGCATGCTTCTTCGCGGCCGCGAGGATCGCCGGCAGGAACGCGCGATGTTGCGCGTCGGTACAGCGCAGCTGGTCGTAGGTGCGCGCGCCGCGGCCGGCGGGCTTGAAGCGCAGCAGCTCGATCTCGGAGAGCCGGCGCTCGGCGGCGTACGCGAACAGCGCATCGAGCTGATCGAAGTTGTCGCGGGTGACCACGACGTTGATCCCGATCTCGCGCTTGATCGCGCGCAGCTTGCGGATCGCCTCGTCGGCGCGCGCGAAGCCATCGAAGCCGCGGACCTTCGCGTAGGCGTCGTCGAGCCCGTCGAGCGAGACGTTGATCTGGCCGAGCTTGTCGGCGATCGCGATCAGGTCGTCGAGACCGGCGAGGCCGGAGGTCGTCAGGTTCGGGATGATGCCGCGCGCCCGCGCGTGATCCGCCAGCTCGCCGAGCCACGGCAACACGGCGCTCTCGCCACCGCCGAGCGCGACGTGAAACACGCCGGCATCGGCGAGCGCATCGATCGCGCGCTTCCACTCGGCGAGCCCGTACTCGTTCGGCGCACCCTGCGGCGACGCGCCGGTGTAGCAACCCTGGCAACCGGCATCGCAGCGGTTGGTCAGCTGGAGGTGGGCCTCGAGTGGCGCCGAGAGCACGTGGTCGCCGAGCGCCGGCTCGCGGCCCTGCCAGAGCTGCGAGTCGCCGCCGATCGACCGCGCGTAATCGCGATCGACGAACACCAGCGCGCGCGGTGCGACGAGCTGGAGGATCGCGCCGAACCGCTCGTACCGGATCCGGCGCGGCGGCTGCGAGCGCGCGGCACGAAGGCGTTCGATGCCCGAGGCGAGCGCATCCACGCCACGCCGAGCGACGCGCGCGGGACGCGAGTCGAGGCCGCGGCGAGCGAGCTTGGCGATGCGGGCCGGGATCACGACGACGTCTCGTCATCGCTCGGTGCGGGCACCGGCGCCGCGACCGGCTTGCGCCAGCGCAGTAGCGCACCGACGACGGGCGTCACCATCGCGAGCGCCGTGGCGCCGACGAGCAGGAACGTGACGTCGACCCCGAGACTCGACGAGTTGGGGTTCATCCCCCACTTGATCGCGAGGATCTTGCCGCGTCGCCCCATTGCCCGACTCTAGCCGATCGGGAGCGAGCGGGTCGGCGTCGAGTCCGCCGATGGTTCGTTTGGCAAGAAGAAGCCGGAGACGGTGACGTCTTCGCGGTCCTTCGAATCAAGAACCCGCCGCGCGCGGTGGCGCCGACGAGCAGGAGGGCCCCAGAGACCCGACGAGTTGGGGGGCATCCGCCTCTGATCGCGAGGATCTTGCCTTTGCGACGGGGCACGCCAGGACTCCAGCCCGGATCAAACGTAGAGGAGCAGGGGGCGCAGGGGAGCTCATGCGGCCACGATCCCACTCCGGCCGCCCAGAGGTGATGACAACGCACGAGCGTTTGTGGTCAACGACGTGCACGGCGCTCGTTGCGATGAGTCTCCTCGGTCAACGACGCTGCGCAGCGGGACCTTCCCTTGTGCTCGGCGCGGTCTCGTTGCGAGCTCGGTTGCAGGTCGAGCAAGAAAGTCCCTTCGATCACGAACGACGCACCGTGCCTCGGTCGAGCGCTCTCGCCCTGCGGGTCAGCCTGCGCGACCCCGAG
>JAEYYY010000351.1 GCA_023430775.1 Pseudomonadota bacterium | reverse complement strand
TCGATCGAGACCGGCACCAGGACCTCGACCGCGGGCGCCACCGCCGACAGCACCTCGACCTCCACCAGGTCGACGCGCGGCGCCGAGCTCTCTCGCGCCTCGGGCTCGCGCGGCTCGAACGAGCACTGCGCGATCACGCCGATCGCGAGCGCGTGCAGCACCACCGATCCGACGCCGATCGCCTGGGTACGCCGGGACACGCGCACGCCCATGTGACCATCGTCTCATCGAGGAGGTTGCTCGGGCTATCATGACCTGTGACCGCCCCGTACCGAGATCAGGCCACCAGCCTGGTGCAGGTCCAGCGCGGTGCGTGTCCGTGGTGTCGGGCGCCTGTCAGCTTCGCCGCCTCAGAGCAGACCGCGGTCTGCGATCGCTGCGGTGCACGCTACGCCTCCGAGCTCGCACTCGCGACAACTCAACCCGCCACCCCGGCTGTCGTCGCGCGACCGCGCATCGGCTACTACGCGTTGCTCACCTGTATCGCGGCCGCCGGAATCCTGTTGATCCCGCTCGCGATCGCGCTCGTGGTGGCCGGCGTGGCGTTCGCGGCCGGCATCTATCTGGGCTTCGGACTCCCGTCGTTCCAGACGACGAAGCAGCTCCCTGCGCGCTCGAACCCCGATGACGAAACGCACTGATGGGGACTGTCTCCACTTGGTGCACTTTCGTCGCTAACGCCGCGAATGCACGCATGCCTTCGGGGACGGTGTTGACCTTCTCGATAGCGAATGCGCGCCACATCGCGGCGTGATTCGCGACGTTTTGCAGCCGAGCCGTCATCTTCGTTGACTCCACCCCGGGGTGGGCTCGATGGTGCGCGCCATGGAGCGGGACGTCGTCGCCACGGTATTTCTTCCGATCGCCCTCGGCGTGATCATGCTGGGGCTCGGCCTCAGCCTGCAGCTCGCCGACTTCAAGCGGGTGATCCAGTATCCGCGCGCGGTGGTCGTCGGCCTCGCGGCCCAGATGCTGATCCTGCCCGCGATCTGCCTCGGCATCGCCCACGCGTTCGGCCTGCCCGCCGAGCTCGCGGTCGGCCTGATGCTCCCCGCGGCCTCGCCCGGCGGCGCCACCGCAAATCTATTTTCGCACCTCGCGAAGGGCGACGTCGCGCTCAACATCACGCTGACCGCGGTCAACAGCGTGCTGTCGCTGGTGACGATGCCGCTGATCGTCGGGCTGTCGATGCAGCACTTCATGGGCACCGAGAAGGCGATCCCGCTGCAGTTCGACAAGGTGATGTCGGTCGTCGCCGTCATCCTGGTGCCGGTCGTCATCGGCATGGTGATCCGCAGCAAGCGCGCCGAGCTGGCGCGCCGTCTCGACAAGCCGGTGCGCATCATCTCGGCGGTGTTCCTCGTCCTCGTGATCGCCGCCGCGGTGATCAAGCAGCGCGACGAGATCGGCGCTCAGTTCGCCGAGATCGGGCTCGCCGCGCTCGCGTTCAACGTCGCCAGCCTCGCGGTCGGCTACTTCCTGCCGCGCGCGTTCGGCGTGGTCCGCAAGCAGGCGGTCGCGATCGGCATGGAGATCGGGATCCACAACGGCACGCTCGCGATCACGCTCGCGCTGACCGTGCTCGAGAGCCAGCGGATGTCGATCCCGGCCGCGATCTACTCCTTGATCATGTTCTTCACCGCCGGTGCGTTCGGCGCGTGGATGGCCAGCCGCGCCGAGCCGGCCACCGAGGCCGAAGTCCGCGCGGCGGCCTGAGCATCGCGGCACACGCCACGGGGACAGGTCTTCGTCGCGCGTCAGCGGGACCCGATCGCGTATAGTCGGCCCCATGACGAAATGGGTGGCGTTGTTCGTGCTTGCTACGTCGCAATCCTCGTGTGCGGTACCGAACCCAAACGCCTGTTGTGTCACCGACGAGCAATGCGTTGCACTCGGAGCCGACGAGATTCGGCCGTGCGAACCCGGCCAAGCATGCGGCTCTAACTTCACCTGCGTTGCCGCGGAGTGCGAGACCTCATCCGATTGCGCTGACCCCGCCCTCCCGATCTGTAGTTTGGGCCTCTGCATCGGCGCGTGTCGCGTCGACGACGATTGCCTCGGTGTCGCCGGTCGACAAATTTGCGCAGCTGACGGAATCTGCGTGGGCTGCGAGACGAACGATCAGTGCCCGGTCGAAGCCTCGACGTGCGACAACGACACACGGTCCTGCCGCGGCTGCGAACGGGACTCCGAATGCGAAAGCGGCATCTGTCTCGAGGCTGACGGTATCTGTGCGGACGAGATCTCGACAGTCTTCGTTGCTTCGTCAGGCGGTATCGACACAGGCGACTGCACTCGCGCAGCCCCATGTGACACCCTGGCGTTCGCGTTCGGCAAAATCACTGACTCGCGATCCATCCTTCGGCTCGAGGGAGGGGGCGCGTTTGATTTGACATCGACGTTGGTGTTCAACCGTGCTGCTTACGTCGACGGCACCGACACGATAATCGCATTGAGCGGCGCAGGCCCCGCGGTACGTATCGGTAGCGCCCTCGTAACACTAACGCACGTGCAGATCACCGCGGGATCGGGATCAGCTATCGAGATCCTGTCGGGCGGACTTCGCACATTCGATGTCATCGCCGGTCGCACGACAGTAACAACCGCGAGTCTCAACGCTCGTTCCTCTAGTTTCGAAAGCGGACTCGACTGCTCGGACGGTATCCTAACCATCTCGGCAAGTACCTTCAGCGGACGCGAGGGTGGCAAGGCGTTGACCACAAACAACTGTCAACTCACCCTCTCGAGTACCTTATTCGACGACACGGATGGGAGTGTGGGCGCGTCTGGTGGCCTAGTGATCATCGAAAACAACGTGATCGTCGAATCCGACGGTGCCACGGATTCGATGTTCGTCATGGGAACCGCGCCAGGCAGCACGGTCAGGTTCAACACGTTCGTCAACATGACCCCAATCTCTTCCGATGGGGCCGCCTTGACCTGCGATGACACCGTGATTGTTACGAACAACATCTTCGCGTACAGCAGCGTGCATCCCATGCATCTCGCGGGCTTGGGGTTTCCAGTCTGCCAGTCCACACACTCACTGTTCGACACCGCCGCCGCCGCCGAGGACACAGCCGGGGTTGGAAACGTGGTTGCGGACGGCGAGACTTTCTTCGTTGATCGTGGCGCCAAGGACTTTCATCTCGCCCTGTCGAGCCCCGCCAAAGAAATCTCCGACGGAGCGGCTACCGTGTCCGATGACTTCGATGGCACGACTCGGCCACAACCCGTTGGCTCCGTTGCGGACGTCGGCGCATTCGAAGCGCCGTGAACATTCTAATACGACAGGCACGAACG
>JAEYYY010000347.1 GCA_023430775.1 Pseudomonadota bacterium | reverse complement strand
GATCCACACCGAGCTGTTTCCCGACGACGTTCGCCGGGAGATCGGCCAGGTCGGTCCCGATACCAAGGGCGTCGAGGCGATGCTGCGCAAGATCGGCTTCGAGTACGCGTACGAGATCGATCCGTTCGACGGCGGCCCGCACTTCACCTGCGCCACCGACAAGATCACCGTGGTCGCCAACGCGCGCGAGCTGCCGGTGCGCGTGATCGATCCGGCCACCGGTTCGTGGTCGATGGTCGCGGTCGAGCTGCCCGGCGCGAAGCCGAAGTTCCGCGCGGTCAGCACCAAGGCGGCGCTGTTCGAGGACACCGTCGCGATCTCCGCGGATGCCTGCAAGCGACTCGGGGTCGAGGCAGGGCAGAAGGTATGGCTGACCTCCGGGTGATCGCGCTCGCGCTCGCCGCGTGCGGCTCGGCCAAGGCGCAGCCGGATCCGGTGAGCATCACGCCGCCGCAGGGCTGGCAGGCGTTGCCGGCCGCGGTCACGGCGGCGAAGTCGGCGGCTGCGGCACCGGGCATCGTCGTCGACGACGTCAAGGCGTGGGGCGAGCCCACCGCGGGCTGTTACGCGCTGTGGTTCGCGCTGCACGGCAACGGCGGTGGTGCCGAGGCGATCGCGAAGGAGCTCGTCGACGGCCTGGTCGCCGAGAAGTTCACGGTCGGCAACTCGGCGGTCGCCGACGGCTTCGTCGAGCTGTCGCTCGAGCGCACCCCGTACAAGGGTCGGTTGCGCGCCCAGGTCGGCGATGGCCGGGTCGCCGGCGTGGCCTGCGTCGCGAACCAGCGCGATCCCGCGAGCTGCGAGGCGCCGTGCAAGACCATGCTCGGAGCCGTCAAATGAGACTCGCCCTGCTCTTCCTCGCGCTCGGCGGAGTCGCGCATGCCGAGACCTTCCAGGCGCCGGCCGGCTGGGTCGCGGATTCGACCACCGCGGTGTCGCTGTCGAAGCGGCTCGGCGACATGCCGCACTTCGGCGGGCTGCGCACCGTGGTGGTCACCGAGGTGTTCCAGACCACCGGTGCTTCGCTCTACGTCACCAAGATGAGCGCCAGCATCGCCGGGCTCGACGAGGCGGCGCGCAACAAGGCGGCCAGCGCGCAGCTCGACGAGGTCATGGTGCTGGCGCCGACGCGGATGATCGGCAAGGCGATCACCGAGGCGTCGGATGCCAGAGACAACGCGAGCCCGCACGCGCTCGAAGGCACGCACCGCTGGCACGACGCCGATACCAAGATCACGTCGAACAGCAGGATCGTGATCGCCGCCGATGCCCAGCAGCTGGTCGCGGTGATCGGCGAGTGCCTGCTCGCCGCCGACGTGTCGAAGGAGGTCGATTCGACCTGCGCCGCCTCCCTCGCGACGCTCGACCCGTATCTCGCGCCGGCCTCGCGGGTCGATCTGTCGATCGTCAAGGCCGCGTCTTCCGCCCATGGCCCTGCCCCTGCGCCTGCCTCGGGGAGCTCGAGCGGCCCCTCCCTCGTCGACAGCGGCGAGCGCCCCTCGCTGGCACCGATGGAGATCCCGCAGGAGCAGCGCGAGCCCGATCGACGGCCGATCTACGTCGGGCTCGGCCTGATCGTGCTCGCCGTGATCATGTACTTCAACCGCAAGAACCGGCAGAAGCTCGAGCGCGACTACGAGCAGCGCAGCGCCGACAAGGCCGACCAGGACAAGGAAGCCAGACCGGCTCGGGCACGAGGCGACGACGGTGACGACCTGCACGCCGCCGCCGCAGAAGCCGCGGACGACGACGCTGCACGTGATACGAAGGAGCAGAAGTCATGACCGACGAAGCTGCACCTGGCGCCGCCGAGCCGATCCTGATCGTCGACGACGAGAAGAACATCCGCCGCACGCTGCGCATGGTGCTCGAGGGCGAAGGCCACGCGGTGCACGAGGCGGGCGCGATCGCCGAGGCCGAGACGGTGCTGTCGCGCGAGGCGATCGATCTCATCCTGCTCGACGTCAAGCTCGGCGATGACAACGGCCTCGACCTGCTGCGCACGCTGAAGAGCCGCGGCGAGGACGGCATGTCGTCGCGCACGTCGGAGATCCCGGTCGTCATGATCTCCGGTCACGCCACCATCGAGGACGCGGTCTCCGCCACCCGACTCGGTGCGTTCGACTTCATGGAGAAGCCGCTCGATCGCAACCGCGTGATGGTCACCGCGCGCAACGCTCTCGAGCGGCGCCGGATGTGGAGGGAAGTTCACGACCTGCGGCGCGCCGTCGATGCGCGCTGGGAGCTGCTCGGCAGCACGCCCACGATGCAGGATCTGCGGCGGCAGATCGCGAAGGTCGCCCCCACCCGCTCGCGCGTCCTCGTCACCGGCGAGTCCGGCACCGGCAAGGAGCTGATCGCGCGCGCGATCCACCGCAACTCGACGGTGTCGGCCGGCGCGTTCGTCAAGGTCAACTGCGCGGCGATCCCGCCCGAGCTGATCGAGAGCGAGCTGTTCGGTCACGAGCGCGGTGCCTTCACCGGCGCGGTCGCGAAGAAGCGCGGCCTGTTCGAGGTCGCCGATGGCGGCACGATCTTCCTCGACGAGATCGGCGACATGGCGTTGCCGGCACAGGCCAAGGTGCTGCGCGTGCTGCAGACCGGCGAGTTCACGCGCGTCGGCGGCGAGAAGTCGCTGCGCACCGAGTGTCGCGTCGTCGCCGCGACCAACCGCGACCTCGAGCAGATGGTCAAGGACGGCCAGTTCCGCGAGGACCTCTACTTCCGGCTCAACGTGGTGCCGATCCGGTCGCCCGATCTGAAGGAGCGCGCCGACGACATCCCGCTGCTCGTCGAGTCGTTCGTCCGCGAGTGCTGCGACGAGAACGGCCTCGGCTACAAGCCCGTCGACGAGGCGGTGCTCGAGCGGCTCAAGCAGTACGAGTGGCCCGGCAACGTGCGCGAGCTGCGCAACGTCGTCGAGCGGCTCGTGATCATGAGCGACGAGGTGATCCGCGAGAAGGATCTGCCGCCCTATCTCGGTGGCCCGCGTCCCGCCGGCTCGCGGGTGGCGAACGAGAAGCCGGGCACGTCGCTCGATCTCGGGCGCTACGCGAACAAGTCGCTGCGCGAGTTCCGCGAGGAAGCCGAGTCCGAGTTCATCCGCATCAAGCTCGCCGAGTACGACTGGAATATCTCGCGGACGGCCCAGGCACTCGGCATCGAGCGCACGAACCTCCACAAGAAGCTGCGTGCGCTCGGCATCCATCGTGGCGAAGGCTCCGGGGGCGACACCGGCGAAGCGTGACCGGTGGCCACTCGACTTGCCCCGGCGTCACGACGCTCCGATCGATCCGGCCACGGCGGCCAGGAGCTGACCGGCTCGGCAGGATCCCCGGCTCGAACGTCGCGTGATCTGGTGTGCGGGCGTTCGGCCCGAGCGTTGCTCGTAGCCTGGGCATGTCTAACAAGCCTGCTTCGTTCTACGTGGGGATCGCTCTCTTCATTGCGGCACTGGTGGCGGCGATGGCAGCGAACGGCTCGAACAACGCCAACAACGGCTTCGCCGGCATCGTGCTCGCGATCATCGGCGGCACCTTCGTGCTCGGCTCGCAGCGAGCCGCCACCGCCCGCTGAGCTTTGGGGGACCGCAGCCCGGCGAAATCGTTGGGCTGGCCCGAAACGGCTAGTCGGCCATCGCGCGCTCGCAGTCGCGCTCGTCGTCGTGTTCGCACGCTCGGCCGAGGCGCAACCCGATCCGCAGGCCCTGATCGTCGAGCTCGGCTCGCCCGACAAGGGGGTCGTCGACAAGGCGGTCGCGACCGTCGAGGCCCTGCCCTCGGCGCCGGACTCGAACGATCTCGCGAACGCGCTGTTCCGTGCGGCGCGCGCCTGTGAAGACACGCTCGCGGATCCGAAGCGCGCGCTCGCGCTGTACGAGCGGATCGCCCGCGATCACGGCAACTGGCGGCTCGCCACCTCCGCCGAGCGCAAGATCGCGCAGCTGCGCGCGCAGCTCGGAGGCAACAACGAGCACGCCGCGAAGGCAGCCGAGCTCGCGCGGCTGATCGCCGAGGCCGACGCGCAACCTGCCGAGCTGATCGAGCAGCGAGCCCGTGCGCTGCTCGCCGCCGACTGGCCCGGCGCACCCGATGCCGGGATGTGGCTTGCCGAGTGGCTGCGCCGCAACAGCCGCTTCGCCGACGCGCAGGACGCCTATGCCGAAGTGGTGAGGCGGTGGCCCGGCTCGCCGCAGGCACAGCTCGCGATCCGCGGCGGCGCCGGCAACGCGCTCGATGCTCACGACTGGGATCTCGCCGAGCAGCTCGCCGCGCAGCTGCCGGCGATCGCCGAGGCCGATCGGATCGTGCGCGATGACCTCGTCCACCTCGCCGCGCGCGGCCGGTTGATCGATCGCTGGTACGTGCGCGCGTGGATCGTCGCCGCGCTCGGTCTGCTCGCGTTGATCGCGTCGCTCGTCGAGGCCGCTCGGCGCGGCGGCTACAAGCGCCCGCGGTTGCGGCCACCCGTCGAGGTGCTGTTCCTCGCGCCGGCCGCGGCGGTGCTCGTCGGCGTCGCGCTGACCACGCACCAGCTGATGGCGCCGGCGGTGCTGTTGCTCTCGATCGGAGGCCTGGTGCTCGCGTGGCTCTCCGGCGCCACCCTCGACACGCTGCGTGCCCGGGGCCGCGAGGTCCGGATGCGCGCCGTGCTGCACGCCGCGATCTGCTTCTTCGCGGTGGCGGCGCTCCTCTACGTGTCGCTGGTTCGCGACGACCTGCTCGAGATGGTGATCGAAACGGTCCGGTTCGGCCCCGAGGAGCGGCCGTGACCTTATAGTCGGCGCCCATGGCCGAGAAGCGGATGTTCGAGAACAGCGGCGAAGGAAAGTTCTGGGAGGTCTGGCTCGACGGACCCAACGTGTTCACCCGGCACGGCAAGGTCGGCTCGAACGGGCAGACCAAGCTCAAGCCCGGTGACGGCGCCACGCTGGAGAAGATGGTCAAGGAGAAGCTGCGCGATGGCTACGTGCAGACCGGTGGCGAGGTGCCGAAAGGCCCCGAGCTCGACAAGAAGGAGCTGAAGCGTCACCTCGGAAACCTCAAGCCACTCGCCGACGATCCCGCATACCTCGTGCTCGCCGACTGGCTACAGACGCAGAACCATCCGTGGGGCGAGCTGATCGTGTTGCAGCACGGCGCGGCCACCAACCCGAAGAAGGCGGCGGCGCTGCAGAAGCAGGCGACCAAGCACCTCCAGGAGAACGGGCCGGTGATCCTCGGCGAGGCGGCGAACGACTCGAATTCGCACTTCGACTGGCATCACGGCTTCGTGCGGCGCGCGGTGATCGCGAGCGCTCCAGATCTGAAGGCGATCACGAAGGCGGTGAAGTCATTCCTCGACTCGCCGGTCGCCCACATGCTCGAGACGCTGGTGATCGCGCCGTATCCGGCGACGTTCACCACGCGCCGGGACTGGGATTCGTCGAGCACCAACCTCGTCGACCCGTTCAAGGAGCTCGACAAGATCGCGAAGCTGATCCCCGAGCGGATCACGCGCGTCGGCTTCGGCGGCTGGCCGGCGTCGTTCGCGCACGGCTATGTCGAGATGCCGTCGTTCACGAAGGTGTCATCGACGCTGCCGCACCTCACGGCGCTCGAGCTCACCGGTCACGTCGGCGACAAGCTCGGCAAGCTGTCGTTGAAGCACCTCACCGAGCTCGCGGTGCGCTTCGCCAACGGCACCGGCGCGGCGCTCGCAGCGCTGGCGTCCTCGAAGTTGCCCAAGCTCGAGAAGCTCACCGTCTGGCTCGGCGGCACGGAGTACGGCCTGGTCGACGAGGTGCATCCGCCCGAGGAGTACGACTCCGACGACGAGGATCAGGAGCGCTATCCGCCGACCTTCTCGGCCGACGACCTCGAAGGTATGGGTCTCGATGGTGCCGAATCCAACGTCAGCGCCGACGATCTGCGCACGTTCCTCGACGCCAGCTTCAGCCCGACGATCGCGCACCTCGAGATCCTTTCACCGAGCTGGTCCGCCGACCAGCTGACGGCGGTGACGAGCGGCAAGCTGATCAAGTCGATCAAGTCGCTGGTGATCAGCGGCGGCTGGATCGACAACGACCGCGCGAGGTCACTGATCGCCGCGAAGAAGGCGCTCTCGCATCTCGAGTCGATCACGATCCGCGCGCAGCTCGACGACGCGACCGCGAAGAAGCTCGCGGCACTCGCCAACGCCACGGTGATCCCGCAGGACCACGACACCACGGAATCCTTCCACTTCCGCTACACCGCCACCATGGAGTGAGCTGAATCCGCAGCCCGGACACGGGCTTACAAGATTCTTTCGAAGCCTGCATCCAGTTCCCGACGGCCGGCGAATTGGTCAGTACGAGCGACGCTGCTTCCCGGATCAGGCCGGGTGAGCGAGCCGCTCGCCACTTTTGGAGGCTTCTGATGAAAAGGGCTCTCTCGCTCGGTCTCGGTATGTCGCTCGTTGCCGGTTGTGCTGCCACCACGGAGCCCGGTCCGGCCGATGCCACTGCACGCATTCGCGTCGCCCACCTGTCGCCCGATGCGCCGGCGGTGGACTTCTGCATCGCGTCCGCCGGGACGGGTGAGTTCGCGGGCCCGGTGCTCGCCAATGCCGGCGGCATCGCCGGGCTCTCGTACAGCAAGGTCACCAAGTACCTCGACGTCGCGCCGGATCAGTACGACGTGCGCCTCGTCGCTCCGGGCAGCAAGGACTGCTCGAGCTCGCTCGGTGGTCTGCCCGACATCACCAACCTGCCCGCGCTGACCGAAGGCGCGAGCGCCACGCTCGCCGCGACCGGCCTGCTCTCGCACGGCGAGGTCCAGCCGTTCGAGATCAAGGCGTACATCGACGACGCGGACGTCGCCGACGGTCAGGCCAAGCTGCGCTTCATCCACGCGTCGCCCGGCACGCCGAACGTCGATGTCGGCATCGGCGGTGGCGTGGCGTTCACGCCGGTGTTCGAGAACATCGCGTACGGCGGCTTCCGGGCGCACGACAACGGCTACTTCCAGACCGGCCCGATCGACGGCATCGAGATCTCGGCGCGCGCCACCGGTACCAAGGCCGACGTGATCGCGGTCAAGCCCGTCGCCTTGCCCGCCGGTGCGATCGCCACCGCGTTCGCGATCGGCGAGATCGGCAACCCCAGCGCGCCGCTGCGCGTCCTCGTCTGCAACGACAACGGCGAGCCGCACGATCTCGAGACCGAGTGCGCCGTCACCGGGGGCGCGCCCGAGCGCGCGAAGGTCCGCATCGCGCACCTGTCTCCCGACGCACCCGCGGTCGATGTCTGCATCACCACCGCCGGTGGCGACCTCGCCGCCGCGACGCCGTTGTTCGCCTCGCTCGACGCGCGCCAGGGCCTGTCGTACCCGCAGATCACCACGTACGTCGAGCTGCCGGTCGCGAGCTACGACGTCCGCGTGATCGCGGCGACCGAGTCGACGTGCGCGAACGCCGCGGTGCCCGACACCAAGGGCATCGCCGTCACCGCCAACCTGTTCGCCACCGTCGCGGCGATCGGCGTCATCGATGGCAGTGGTCCGGCGCTCGCCGATCCGCGGTTCCGCCTGTCGGTGTTCGTCGACACCAACGACGTCGCGTCCACCAAGGGCAAGCTGCGCTTCATCCACGCGTCACCGGGTACGCCGAATGTCGACGTCGGTCTCGGCGCGGGTGCGAGCTTCCTCCGTCTGTTCGGCAACGTCGAGTTCGGCAACATCGCCGTCCACGGTGGCATCGACTCGCTCGGCTACCTCGAGGCGGATCCGTTCAGCGGCGCGGCGGTCTCGGCGCGTGTCGCGAACACCGCGAGCGATGCGCTGACCATCCACGGCGTCGCGCTGCCGGGCGGTGCGATCGCGACGGCCTTCGCGATCGGCGGCAAGACCGGCCAGGCGATCAACCCGCTGCGCGTGCTCCTCTGCGTCGACAACCAGAACACCGGCAGCCTGCTCGCCGCGTGCTCGGTGAAGTGAGTGTTACTGTCCGCACCGCATATGGACCCCGCTTCGCGACAAGCGACGATCACCGAGCAGGTCGTGCTCGGCCGCGTCGCAGCGGGGGATCCGAACGCGGTGCGCGAGTGTCTCGCTCGGTACGGTGGCCTGGTGTGGTCGATCGCCCGCCGCTTCGAGGGCCCCGACGCTGAGGACGCCGTTCAAGAGATCTTCCTCGATCTGTGGAAGAGCGCCGCCCGGTTCGATCCTGCGATCGCGACCGAGGCGGCGTTTGTCGCGATGATCGCCCGCCGCCGGCTGATCGATCGCAAGCGCACGCGAGGGCGCCGGCCGACGATCGATCCCGTGCAGGAGCTCCCCGCCGTCGAGGCCGGTGGCTCCGGCCCCGATACCTGCGCCGAGGCCAACCAGGCCGCCCGCGCGCTCGAGCAGCTCCGGCCCGAGCAGCGCCAGGTGTTGCTGATGGCCACCGCCGGTGGCATGTCTCACAACGAGATCGCCGCGCAAACCGGCATGCCGCTTGGCACCGTGAAGGCCCACGCCCGTCGAGGCTTGATGTCGATCCGGGCGGCCCTGCTGGGCGTACAGTCAGAGGAGCTCCCGTGAAGCGCCAGTTAAACGAGGCCGAAGCGTTCCGCGCCCAGGAGCTGCTGATGCAGCGGGCGATGGAAGGGCTCTCCGATGCGGAGGCTGCCGAGCTCGCTGCGCTGGGCGCCGACGATGACATCTCGTACGACCTCGCCGCCGCCGCGATCGACATCGCGACCGTGCGCTACGAGGACATGCCGGCCGGTGTCGCCGACAAGGTGTTGCTCGCCGCCGGCGTGCGGCCGTCGGGCATGACGGTTCCGACCACGCTGCCGGGCGTGCTGCCGCAGCGACTCGCGCCATCGTCGGATCAGGCCCGAACGGCGGACCAGCCGTTCTCCGGCCCTCCATCGTCGCTGTCCGCGATCATGGGGGCCGCACCCGAGCTCGCAGCGCCGAACGCCCCCGAGCCGCAGGCACCGATCGTCTCGCTCGCCGAGCGCCGCGAGAAGCGGTCGCGAGCGCCGATGGTGATCGCGTACTTCGCGGCCGCCGCCGGCATCGCGGTCGGCATCGGCGCGTTCTTGTGGGCGCGCAACCAGGAGCCGATCGAGCGCATCGTCGAGAAACCGATCAAGGTGATCGAGACCGTCGCCGAGACGCCGCCGGCGCTCGCGCGCGAGCAGCTCCTCGAGTCGGCGCCCGACGTCAAGACGCTCGCGTGGAACGCGACGGAGGACGTCAACGCGAAGGGTGCGAGTGGCGATGTCGTGTGGAGCCCGTCGAAGCAAGAGGGCTACATGCGCTTCAAGGGCCTCGCCGCCAACGATCCGAAATCGATCCAGTACCAGCTGTGGATCTTCGATAAGGATCGCGACGACAAGTACCCCGTCGATGGCGGCGTGTTCGATGTCGGCCCGGACGGCGAGGTGATCGTCAAGATCTCGCCGAAGCTGCGCGTCAACGAGCCGGTGCTGTTCGCGGTCACCATCGAGGCGCCGGGCGGCGTCGTCGTCAGCAAGCGCGAGCGCATCGTGGTCACCGCAGCGCCGCCGAAGACCGGCTAACCGCCACTCCCGGGTTGAAGAGAACGACTCGACGCGGTTTGCAGCGCATTTTCGGCTGCCTTGATAGCGGTCGCTGCCGGCATCGACAACCTGCAGCGGATGACAACGCACGAGCGTTTGTGGTCAACGACGTGCACGGCGTTCGTTGCGATGAAGGAGTCTCCTCGGTCAACGACGCTGCGCAGCGGGACCTTCCCTTTAATGTGCTCGGCGCGGTCTCGTTGCGAGCTCGGTTGCAGGTCGAGCAAGAAAGTCCCTTCGATCACGAACGACGCACCGTGCCTCGGTCGAGCGCTCTCGCCCTGCGGGTCAGCCTGCGCGACCCCGAG
>JAEYYY010000333.1 GCA_023430775.1 Pseudomonadota bacterium | reverse complement strand
CTCGGGGTCGCTCCCCTTGAGGTAGCCGACGACGTTCGCGGTGGGCACGCCGTTGGCTTCGAACGGCAGCTCGAACGCGCCATCCTTGCCGGCGCCGGTCAGGCCGAGGCAGCGAAACCGATCCGCGATCAGCTTGCGCGTCAGCCGGTCCGCCTCGGTACCGGGGACGCGGCCGTCGAGCTCCTTCGAGGCGAGAAACGTCACGCGCTCGCGAAGCGCGTCTCGATCGTACGGCTTGCCATCAGCGATGCAGCTCGGCGGTTGCGCGGGCTCGGGCGGCGCGGGTGCCGGTGCGACGACCACCGGCGCGACCGGCATCGCCGGCTGCGAGGGATGGCTATCCTCGATCCGATCGGCGCTGGCACAGGCCGCCAGACCGGCGAGCAGCAGGATGCGCATGCGGGACAGACGCCACGAGGACCGGCTCGGTTTCACGTGGATGTGAAACACCTGCCGCCGGGACCGCCTTGGGTCAGCGGTTCATCCCGTCGAGCCCACTGAAGTCCGGGCAGCAATCCTCGAGGCTCTGGTTGATGATGATGCCGTCGATCACGAGGCCGATCAGCGCACCCAGGATGATCCGGCCGCCCACCGATGCGGTCTCCGGCTGCTTCTTGGCCCGGGCCTCGCTGTTCGCGCTGCTCGCGGTCACGCCACCGAGCACGCCGCCGACGATCGTGCACCCCGCGAGCTGCGACGCGATCAGGAGCGCTGCGATCCGCATCCGTCGATCATGCGGCTGCCTCCACTGGCGAGGACCGGCAAACGCCGATCGTTAGACGCCCTCACCAGCGCGCGAACATCGCCACCGCCACCGCCGTACCTCCGACCACGACCAGCCAGCGCAGCACCGAGGGTTTGACCTTCGACGCGATCGCGCCGCCTAACGCTCCGCCGCCGAGCGACGCCACCAGCATGACGCCGCAGATCGGCCAGTCGACCTGCTTGGAGAACAAGAACACCACCGCCGCCGCGACGTTGACCGTCAGCGACACGCTCTGCTTGAGCGCGTTGATCGTGGTCAGCGAGTCCGCATAGACGACGGCGAGTGCCGCGAGCAGAATGACGCCGAGCCCGGCGCCGAAGTAACCGCCGTAGATCGCGCCGAGGCCCACCGGTAGCGCGGCCCACGCCGCAGCGCGGCTACTCCCTCGGGCCTCGAGCCACGTGCGCACCCGATCCTGCAATGCGAGCAGCACCACCGCGAACAGGATCAAGAACGGCACGATGACGTCGAAGGCGCGCTCGTCGGTGTACAGCAGCAGCAGCGCGCCGGCGACGCCGCCGAGCACGCCGGCGGGCAACACCCGCCACATGCGGTCGCGTTGATCGGCCAGCAACTTGCGCTGCGCGATCGTGGCCCCGAGATACCCCGGGCACAGCGCGACCGTGTTGGTCAGGCTGGCGACGACGGGCGACAAGCCAACGCCGACGAGCGCGGGAAACGTGATCAGACTGCCGCCACCCGCGATCGCATTGATCAAGCCCGCAACAAATGCGGCCGCACCGACGAGTGCAAATTCGACGGTGGTCATCCCTTGTTCGTCGACGCGCCGAAGTCGCCGAACGGATCGTCGCGCTCCTTCACCGCCGTCTTGAACCCCGCTTCCGCGGCACGCCGCGCGAAGCCGTAGCCCTCCGGCGTGTGGCGCGCGATGCCATCGAACACGGTGCCCAGCATCTGCGATTGCGCGAGGCCACCCGCGTACATCGTCTGGTTGAGCATCAGCTTCATCATCACCAGCTGGTTGACCGGCATCCGCGCGATCCGCGAGAGGAGATTCTCGAACCTGGCATCGAGCTGCGCGGCCGGAGCGCACTCGATCGCGAGCCCCCAGGCCACCGCCTCGGTGCCGGAGAGGCAGTCACCGGTGAACAGCAGGCGCTTGGCCTTCTCGATGCCGATCCGGTGCGCCCAGATCGCCGTCGTCGGTACGCCCCAGACGCGCGCCGGCGGATAGCCGATCTTCGCGGTGTCCTCGATGACGAGCAGGTCGCTGCACAGCGCGAGGTCGGTGCCACCGGCGACGCAGAAGCCGTGGACCTTGCAGACCACCGGCTTGTCGGAGTGGAACAGGCTCATGAAGCCGCGGACGTTGCGGCTCATCATCTGATAGTCGACCATCGGATCCCACGTGCGACCGGGATCGTGGTTGTCGCGCTGGATGATCGGATCGAGCGGCGAGCCCTTCGGACCGACCTCGACATGTTCCGAGAGGTCGGTCATGCCCTTCTCGGCAGAGGCCACGAGATCGTAGCCACCGCAGAAGCCCTTGCCGTTGCCGGCGAGCGCGATCACGTGGACGTCCGGATCGAGGTTCGCGCGCTCGACGCACTCGGCGAGCTCGCGCGGCGTGACCAGCGTCAGGCCATTGCCGCGGTCGGGTCGGTTCAAGGTGATCCGCGCGATGCGGCCATCGACCGCGTACGTCATCGTCGTGAGCGCCATCGCGCCGACGTTACTTCGTCGGCTGCTCGACGTCGACGAGCTCCGGCAGCTCGTGCGCCGGGATTCGAATCTCCTGGGAGAGATCGGGGCGCGACGTGCGCGGCACCGGCGTGATCGGCACCGCGCGACCGAACCGCGCCGATGCGAGCACCGCCTGGAGGATGCGAACGTCGGCGAGGCCTTCCCAGCCACTCGGCTCGGGATCGCGATCCTCGCGGATGCAGCGCGCGAAATACTCGAGCTCGGCGGCGATCTGATCGCGGCGCTGGAACGTGCGCGACTTGCTGCCGTGCGCACCGTTGATCGTGAGGCGCATGTCGGAGGCGTACTCGTACGCGTTCTCGAGCACCAGCAGGCCCTCGGTGCCGATCACCTGGTAGTGCGCCCGATCGTGCGCGCCGAACGAGCAGGTGAACTGCGCGACCCGCTCCTGCGGGAATCGCATCGTCACCGCGTAGGCCTCGTCGATCGACGAGAACCGCGGATCCTTGCCGGCGAGCCGGATCGCGGTGACCTCGAGCGGCTCGGCGCGGAACAGATAGCGCGCGGCATTCACGCAGTAGGTCCCGATATCGTAGAGCGGGCCGGCGCCGCGCCGCGGTTGCGTGCGGATGTTGCCGCCGCGCACCTGCATCGAGAACACCGAGCTGAAGATCCGCGGCTCGCCGATCTCGCCACCTCGCGTGGTCTCGACGGCGATCAGATTCGCGGCCTCGAAGTGCAGCCGGTAGCCGATCATCAACTTGACGCTGCGCTGCTCGCACGCGCGGATCATCTGCATGCACTCGGCCTCGGTGGGAGCCATCGGCTTCTCGCACAGCACGTGGACGCCGTGGCGCGCCGCGGCGACGGTGGTCTGCGCGTGGAGATCGTTCGGTAGCGCGATGTAGACCGCATCGACGACGTTCGCCGACAGCAGCGAATCGAGATCGTCGTAGGTCGCTCGATGCTTGACGCCGTAGCGATTGCCGAGCTCCTCGAGCTTGTGCGGCGAGCCCGACACCAGCGCGGCGAGCTCGATATCGTGAAGCTGAGCGATCGCCGGGAGCACCGCGGCCTGCGCGAAATGCCCCTGCCCGATCACCGCCATGCGAAGGCGAGACGAAGTGAGACTCATGACTGCGGATCGAGCAAGAGCTGCGCCTGTATGCGGCTCGTGCCTTGCAGCGTCATGACGGAATGAAGAGTTGCGAAGTTTGCGGCAACACCTACGACAAGGCCTTCGAGGTCTCGATCGGTGGCACCACGCACACGTTCGATTCCTTCGCGTGCGCGATCCACATGCTCGCACCTCACTGCCATCACTGCGGGGTGTCGATCATCGGGCACGGCATCGAGGCACGCGGTCAGTACTTCTGCTGTGCGCACTGCGCGCGCATGGTGGGCGTCACCGAAGTGGTCGACCGTGCGCCCGATCGCGGCGCCGCGCACCCCTGAGCACGAGCGGTACGTCGGCGCACGGTCGGCCTCATCGCCACGTGCGCCGATCGCTTAGGTCCAGTACGGAGTCGCGCCCCACTGCCGGTACACGCCCTGCGCGTACTCGAGGTCGTTGAGATCCGGCCAGTGCTCCTTGTCGAAGCCGGGGAGCTTCTCGAGCGACTCCTTGGTCACGTTGACCACGAAGCGCTTCTTGCCTTCGTCGACGGTCAGCGCCGACCACGGCAAGGCGAAGAGCTTGTTGCCGATCCCGAGGAAACCACCGAACGAGAGCACCGCGTACGCGACGCGTCCGGTGGTGACGTCGATCATGAGCTCCTCGATGCGGCCGATGTCATCGCCGTCGAGGTTGACCACGCGATCGTGGACGAGGGTGGTGGCGCCGAGCGTTCTACGAAACTTGGTCATGACGGTGTCTCCTCCCGTGGAGACCAGCAAGCGACATTCCAGGCACGCGCGGTGCAGTCGCGGGCTGATCAGGAGGAACCCATGGCCCGAGGAAGCAAGAAGAGCTACACGTCCAAGCAGCGTCGCCAGGCGAGCCACATCGAGGACAGCGCGAAGAAGAGCGGCAAGTCCAGCAAGCGGGCGAAGCAGATCGCCTACGCGACCGTCAACAAGCAGGACGGCGGCGGCAAGAAGCGCGGTAGCGGCCGTGGCAAGAAGCGCAGCACGGCGTCGAGTCGCAAGGGCGGGCGCAAGGGCGGCCGCAAGAGCAGCTGATCAGCGGCGCCACTTCGGCGCGACGAGCCGGCGCTTGCCGTCGCTCGCGAGCGTGACATCCGGGGCATCGACCGCCTCGCGATCCCACAGCTTGCAGGTCACCTGCTTGTGCTGCTGGTCGAGCGCCTCGCAGTAGTTGGTGAACTCGCAGCGCCGGATCTCGCTGCCGCGCCCCTCGCGGATCTTGAGGAACCAGTCGGGGTCCGCGAGGGATTGCCGCGCCGACGCGACGAGGTCGGCCTCGCCGCGCTCGAGCACCGCCTCGGCCTGCGCGAACTCGCAGAGCCCGCCGGCGGCGATGATCGGTGTGACGAGCCCCGCGTCGCGAACCGCGTGGCGGATACCGCCGGCGATCGACACGTTGCGCGCGAACGGCCCGCGCTGGTCGGAGTAGATCGTGGGCATGCACTCGTAGCCGGACTGGCCGGTGTACGGATAGACCGCCCAGCCGACCTTCGGCTGCTTCGCATCCTCGAACTTGCCGCCCTTGCTGATCGACAAGAAATCGAGCCCCGCGCGCGCGAGCTCGACGCCGAACCACTCGGCATCGTCGGGTCGGTTGCCGCCGGCGATCACGTCGTCGCCGAGATAGCGACAGCCGAGCACCATGTCGCGCTCGCCGTCGACCGTCAGCTCCTGCTGCACCGCCGCGATCACCTCGCGCGGCAACCGCACGCGATTCTCGCGCGACCCGCCGTAGCCATCCGGCCGCGTGTTGAGCGCCGACAGGAACGACGCCATCGTGTACGCGTGCGCGAAGTGCAGCTCGACGCCGTCGAAGCCCGCCGCGCGAGCGCGCGAGGCGGCATCCGCGAACAGGCCCGGCAGCACCTGCGGCAGCTCGGCGATGTGCGGCAGCTGCATGTCGGTGACACGCTCGCGATAGCCGCGCTCGAGATCCTCGAGCTCGCGCGGTGACAGCACGCGCCGCAGCTCGTCGTCGGACAGCTGCGCGAGCCGCTCGCGAATCTCCGCCTCCGAGTCAGGCAGCGTCGCGCCGCGGAGCGCGAACAGCGCCTCGCGATGCTTGTCGGTGATCTGCAGGAACCGCGACAGATACTTGTCGCGCGCCGGCCGGCGCCGGATCGACAAGAAATCGATCAGCTGGATGAGCACCAGGGTCTCGCCCTCGCTGGCCTCGTGGACCGCGGTGGTGAGCTCGCGCAGGCCGTCGACGAAGCGATCGTGGCCGATCCGCAAGAGCGGTCCCGACGGAATATCGCGGATGCCGGTCGCCTCGACCACCAGCACGCCGGGCTTGCCTTCCGCGAACCGGCGATACCAGTCGACGACATCGGTGGTCGCGAAGCCGTCCTCGGTGGCCCGCCACGGCACCATCGCCGGGATCCACGTCCGGGTCCTCGCCTGACGCGGCCCGAGCGCGATCGGCTGGAACATCCGGGCCCCCGCGGCTTCCTCCGCCGTCGGCCAGTGCACGGCCGGCAGCTCGTGCTTGATACGCTCGGGCGGCTGCCACATCGCGGCGATTCGTAGCATGCTCGCGGTCGCCGCGTGGAAGCATACGAGAACCATATCTCGCTGGCGGTCGCGGTCGCGGTGGGCCTGCTGATCGGCCTCGAGCGCGAGCAGACGAAACAGAAGCACATCAAGGACGAGGGCCACGCGCGGGGCAACAACCTCGCCGGCGTCCGCACCTACCCGATCTTCGCACTGGTCGGCGGTCTCGCGACGATGCTGGAGCCGGCGTCGATGTGGCTACCGCTGGTCGCCCTGCTCGGCGTCTTCGCCCTGGTCTCGATCTCGTACGCCGCCGACGTCCGGCGCAACGAGGCCGGAGAGGACCACGACATCACCAGCGAGATCTCGGTGATCGCGACCTACCTGCTGGGCGCGCTCGCTTGCAGCCGCGGTGTCGTCGAGCCGATGGCGGATCGCCTGGTGCTGGTCGCCGGACTGGGCGTCATCATCACGTTCCTCCTGACCACGAAGGAGTACTTCCACAACTTCGCGGCGAAGGTGTCGCGCGATGACTTCTTCGCGACCATCAAGTTCCTGATCGTCGCCGTGATCGTGTTGCCGCTGTTGCCCGACAAGGATGTCGGTCCGCTCGGCGCGATCAACCCGCGCCACCTCGGCATGATGGTGGTCACGATCTCGGGCCTGTCGTTCATCGGCTACGTGGCGATGCGGCTGTGGGGGGCGAAGCGCGGGCTGCTGGTCGGTGCCGCGCTCGGCGGTCTGGTGTCGTCGACGGCCGTCACGCTGTCGTTCTCGAACCGCACCAAGGCGGAGCCGAAGCTCGCGCCGGCCGCCGCCGGTGCGATCGCGATCGCGTGGACGATCATGCTCGGCCGTGTCTGCGTGCTGGTCGCGCTCGTCGATCCCGCGCTGTTGAAGACGCTCGGGCTGCCGGTGGGCGCGATGATCGTCGCCGCGCTGGTCGGGCTCGCACTCACGTTCCGGCGCAGCGAGGTCGAGGACACGAAGCTCGACCTCGAGAACCCGTTCGAGCTCGGCAGCGCCATCAAGGTGACCTTGATGTTCGCCCTCGTGCTGCTCGCGACCCGCGCGGCAACCGAGTACTTCGGCGATCGAGGTCTCTACCTGGCGTCGGCGCTCGGCGGCACCACCGATGTCGATGCCGTGACGCTGTCGACCGCGAAGCTCGCCAGCCAGCAGGTGACCGGGGCGGTGTCGGCGACGGTCTCGATCTGCATCGCCATCGCCGTCAACACCATCGTCAAGACCGCGCTCGCTGCCGGGATCGGCGGCAAGGCGCTCGGCAAGCGAATCGTCACGGTCGGCGCCTTGATCATCGTGTCGGGCGGCGCAGCGCTGGCAGTCGCGGCCGGAATCGGTTGAACATCGCGCCATGGCGGATCTCGAAGTTGGCGACCCGATGCCCGATGTCACGCTCACCGGCCCCGACGGCCCGGTGAAGCTGCGCGACAGGATCGGCAAGCCGCTCGTCGTCTACTTCTATCCGGCGGACAACACCTACGGCTGCACGAAGGAAGCGTGCGCGTTCCGCGATCAGTACGAGGACTTCATCGGCGCCGGCGCCGAGGTGATCGGCGTCTCGCGCGACGATGCCGCGTCGCACGACGCGTTCAAGGCCAAGCATCGCCTCCCGTTCACGCTGCTCACCGATCCGGGCGGCAACGTCGGCAAGGCGTGGGGCGTGCGCGGCATGCTCGGCCTCGGTCGCGTCACCTGGGTGTTCGACAAGGCGGGCGTCGTGCGGATGAAGTTCGACTCCAAGCTCCGGTTCGGCAAGCACGTCGACGAGGCGCTCGAGACGGTCAAGAAGCTCGCTTAGAACAGCTGACACCAGCGTGGGATGGCGCCCCCATTCCGAGGTCGCGAGCCACGCGCATTCACGGCGTTAGCCCGGCGTGGGCGTTGCAGCACATCACACGCGGGGATGTTCGACGACGAAGCCGACACGATCTCGGTCGATCCGAGCGCAGATCTGCCTACACCATCACCGAGCGACACGTTCAAGACTGTCGACGCCTTCGAGTCGACGCGTCCGGTGGAGCTCAAGCCCGACACCATCCAGGACGATCAACTGCTGGCGGTCGAGGAGATCGAGGACACCGACATCCTCGTGATCAGCAAGCTGATCGAGGAATCCGAGGTCGGGCCGCCGAAGCGCGCCGAGACCAACGCCGACTGGCCGCCCGCACCGAAGCGACCCGCAGGTCGCATCCATCGCCGCGCCGGCATGTACAAGGCGATCTCGTCGATCACCAAGCTCAACGCGCTGCGCCGGATCGGCAGCTCTAACTCGTAGCGGCGCTAGCTCTTGAGCGCGGCGACGACCTTCTCGACGGCGTCCTTCGCGTCGCCGAACAGCATCCGCGTGTTCTCCTTGTAGAACAGCGGATTGTCGATGCCGGCATAGCCCGCCGCGCGGCTGCGCTTGTTGACGATCACGAGCTTGCTCTTCCACACCTGGAGCACCGGCATGCCGGCGATCGGTGAGGTCGGATCGTCCTCGGCGGCCGGGTTGACGATGTCGTTGGCGCCGATCACCATCACCACGTCCGTCGCCGGCAGGTCCTGGTTGATCTCGTCCATCTCGAGGACGATGTCGTACGGCACGTTCGCTTCCGCGAGCAGCACGTTCATGTGACCGGGCAGGCGGCCGGCGACCGGGTGGATCGCGAACCGCACGTTGGTTCCGTTCTTCCGCAGCACCTCGGTGAGCTCGCGCACCGCGTGCTGCGCGCGACCGACGGCCATGCCGTAGCCGGGGACGATGATCACGCTCTTGGCCTCGCGCAGCTTCTCGGCGAGCGTGGGTGGATCGATGTCCTGGACCTCCCCGGCGGGCTGCTGTGCCTTCGCGGCGCCCGGTGGTGGCGCGGCGCCGAAGCCGCCGAAGATGACGTTCCAGATCGAGCGATTCATCGCCCGGCACATGATGTACGAGAGGATCGCGCCGGACGATCCGACGAGCGCGCCGGTGATGATCAACAGGTCGTTGCCGAGCATGAAGCCGGCCGCCGAGGCGGTCCAACCGGAGTAGCTGTTGAGCATCGACACCACGACGGGCATATCGGCGCCGCCGATCGCCGCGACCAGGTGAACGCCGAGCACGCACGCGATCGCGGTGCCGACCTGGAGGCCGATCTGGTTGCCGTCCTTCGCGTAGATGTACGCGCACACCAGCGAGCCACCGAGCATCGCGAGGTTCAGGAAGTGGCGTGCGGGCAGCAGCAACGGTTTGCCGCTCACCGAGCCGCGCAGCTTCAAGAACGCGAGGACCGATCCTGTCGTCGTGATCGCGCCGATCCAGACGTCGATGTAGATCTCGATCCGGTGGGCGAGGCTCGGCAGCGACTTGATGTCGAGCGAGTAGCCGACCAGCACGGCGGCGAGGCCGACGAAGCTGTGCAACAGGGCGACCAGCTCGGGCATGCCGGTCATCGCGACCCGCGCGGCCATCACCGCGCCGATCACGGCACCGACGAAGATCGCGCCGAACAAGATCGCGTGGAAGCTGCCGCGCGTGCCGACGTTACGGCCGTGCTCGACGAGCGCCGCATCGGGGTTGTTGGCGAGCGTGGCGGCGATCGCGATCGCCATGCCGATGATGCCGTAGAGGTTGCCGCGGCGAGCGGTCTCCTGGCTCGACAACCCGCGCAAGCTGAGGATGAACAGCACCGCCGCGATCAGGTAGGCCGCGGTGATCAGGACATCGGAGTTGTAGATGTTCATCGCGTCACTTCCGGAACATCGCGAGCATGCGCCGCGTGACGAGGAATCCGCCGGCGATGTTGATGGTCGCGAACAGCGTCGCGATGATGGCGACCAGCTGCGCGTTGGGTAACCCGCCGTGACCGCGTGCGTTGAGCAAGCCGCCGACGACGATGATGCCGGAGATCGCGTTGGTGACCGACATCAGCGGGGTGTGGAGCGCCGGCGTGACGTTCCACACCACCTGGAAGCCGACGAAGATCGCCATCACGAACACCGTCAGGTGCTGGAGCAGCGCGACCGTCTCCGGGCTGGCGATCGAATCGGTGGATCCGAAGCGCAGGCCGCAGAACGCGATCGCCGCGCAGATGCCGATGATGCTCATCACCACGCCGACCGCGCGCGATGGCGGCTGCGGCGCGGCGCCGTGACCGTGGGACTTCTTCGGTGCCTCGACGGGCTTCGGAGCCGGTGGCGGCGGCTTGGGAGCTTCGGCCTTCGTCATCGGCGGCGCGGGCCACCGCTTCTCGCCGTTCTCGAGCACGAGCGCGGGGCGCACCGCATCGTTCTCGTGATCGATCTTGAAGTTCTTCACCCCACCCATCTCGTCGAGGAAATGGAGGAGGTTGGTGCCGTACAGATCGCTCGCGACCTTCGGCAGCCGGCCCGCGAGATCGGTGTAGCCGACGATCGTCACGCCCTTGTGCTCGATCACCTCGCCCGGCCTGGTCAGCTCGCAGTTGCCGCCCTTCTCGGCGGCGAGATCGACGATCACCGAGCCCGGCTTCATCAACTCGACCATGTCGGCGAACCACAGCTTCGGCGCCGGCTTGCCGGGGATCAGCGCGGTGGTGATGACGATGTCGACTTCCTTCGCCTGCGCCCGGAACAGCGCGTACTCGGCCTCGAGGAACTCCTTCGACATCTCCTTCGCGTAGCCGCCCTGCCCTTCGCCCGACTCCTGGATCTTGACGGTGAGGAGCTCGCCGCCGAGCGACTTGATCTGATCTCGACGGAGGGCCGGACGTCGAACGCGCGGACGATCGCGCCGAGACCCTTGGCGGCACCGAGCGATGCCAGACCGGCGACACCGGCGCCGATGATCAGCACCTTCGCGGGCGGCACCTTGCCGGCCGCGGTGATCTGACCGGTGAAGAAGCTGCCGAACCGGATCGCCGCCTCGACCACCGCGCGGTAGCCGGCGATGTTCGCCATCGACGACAGCGCGTCCATCTTCTGCGCGCGGCTGATGCGCGGCACCTGATCCATCGCGAGCACGGTGACCTTGCGAGCGGCGAGCGCATCGACCAGGTCCGGGTTCTCGGCGGGGAACAGGTACGAGATCAGGATCGAGCCCTCGCGGAACGCCGCGGTCTCCTCGATCGTGGGCGGCCGGAGCTTGAGCACGATGTCGGCGTGCCAGGCGCCGCCCGGGTTTCGATAATCCGCACGGTCGACGATGGTGGCGCCGGCGGCCTCGTACTGCGAGTCGGGGTAGTCGGCGCCGACCCCGGCACCGCGCTCCACCACGACTTCCCAGCCGGCCTTGACCCACTTCGCCACCACGTTCGGCGAGGCCGCGACGCGACGCTCTTCGGGCCGGGTCTCCGTGACGATGCCCAACTTCATGTTCGCGCGGACATTGCCAAAACCCCGAATGATGCGAAAGGGCCGCGGGGTAGCTTTCGCCTGACCCTGCGGCAATCTGCAGCACCCCACGATGGGGGTTGCGCGGCATCGCAAGTCGCCGTGGACGCTCGCGCGAATTTCTGGCGGATCTACGAGGAACCGCGTGCGACCGTTTGCAGCACGTCGGTCGACGACCTGATGCGCATCTTTGATCGCATGGACCGGCGAGAAGAGTTGAAGCGCTACATCGCGGAGACGCGCGCCAACCAGCGCACGTTCAACTGGGTGATCGGTGTGATGTTCGTGATCGCGGTCGGGCTGATGCTCGCGAGCACCAACCTCGGCATCCTCGCGATGCTGCTGGTCGGCATCGTCGGCATCGGCGGTCACTGGGTGCTCTACGCGCACCTCGCCAGCCACCACACCGAGCTCGACAACCTGCAGCGGCGGCGGCCTCCCGACGCACCACAGTCCGGCGGGCATCGGCGCTGGGATCGCACCGCCCTGAGCTAGAGTGCCGCGGTGCTGAGCCGCGTCGTCGATCGCACGGGCTTCGTCTGGGCCGAGCTGACCTGGAACGCCGACCAGCTGCGCTCGCTGCGCGTGCCCGGCGCGGTGGTCCTCGGCGAGCCCGCGGCGCATCCGTTGCTCGGTCGCGCGCATCCGATCGTCACCGACGACGGCGTCGAGCTGACCCACGCCTCGGTGATCGACTGGGCGCGGCCGACGGAGATCCCCGCGATCGCCGAGCCCGGCCGGCTGCCACCCGGCTCCGGTGGTGCGATCCTCAACGTGCTCGCCCAGCTCGCGCACGATGCCGAGGTCAAGGCGCTGCGCTACGCGGGGCCGTATCCGACGACCGCACTGTGGAAGGCGCTCGCTCGATCGTTCTCGGTGTACGGCACCGAGGAGGCCTTCACCGCGAACCTGGTCGAGCGGATGGCGACGCTCGCGCGCGACCCGATCCCGATCGATTTTCTCCCGTCGCCGCACGAGCGCCTCGCGATCCCCGGCGGGCACGTCGAGCTGAGAGACTCGATCGAACGCGTCACGCTGGACGGCCTCACCTACGAGCGCGGTGGCTCGCCGGCGCGGCTGGTCGAGACGAGATGCGAGGTGTGGTTCGGCGACGCGCGCTACGCGATCGTGGCGAAGCTCGCGCCCGATGGCACGCTGCGCGAGACGTTTCCACTCCCCGCGTGCGACGCGAAGGTGGTCGGCCAAGCGTTTCCACCCGCGCTCGTCGGTGCGCTCGCGCAGCTGATCGCGGAGCTGGTGCCGGCCCCGCTCGCTTCGCACGTCGGGCCATGGCTCGCGCAGCGCTCCATCGCGTGGGCCGATGTCGGCGCGCGGGCCGCGCGGATTCGCGACCAGGTGATCGAGGTGCACGCCGCGCTGTGGCAGCACGTCGCGCCACACGGCCTCGGTCGCCTGGCCCTCGCCCTCGCCGAGGCGCTCGCTCCCGTGATCAGCGCCTCACTCGTGGCCGAGCTCGCGCGTGCTACAACGCCGGGATGAAGGTCGCCGTCGTCGAAGTCGTCGCAGTCTTGATGATGTCAGCGCCCGCATTCGCCGAGCGTCAGATCGTCGACAACAACGCCACGGTCTCCGTCGACTGCAAGAAGGACAGCGAGGTGACGCTGGTCGGCAACAACCTCACCGTCACGCTGGTCGGCACCTGCACGCGGGTCAACGTCACCGGCAACCGCGAGAAGGTCACCGGCTCCGCGACCGCGTTCTTCATCGGCGGCAATCACAACACCGTCACCGCCGACTCCACCGACGACATCACGCTCGCCGGCAACCACAACACGATCACCTGGAAGAAGTCCGGCAAGGGCACGCCCAAGATCGCGAACCCGGGCAAGGACAACAAGGTCAGCCAGGTGCGATGACGCCGCCCCCACTGGCGGAGAACACGTCGAAGTCGAGATCGAACGCCCACTTCCCGCGCCGCGTCGGCTGATCGAGCGCGACGCGCAGCATCTCGAGGTAGTGCAGGCGCGACACCTCGTAGGCGCCGAACCGCTCGAGGTGATCGGTGTGGACCTGGCAATCGATCAGGTTGATGCCCCACGAGTCGAGCTGCCGCACGCATGCGACGAACGCCACCTTCGATGCATCGGGCGCGCGCGCGAACATCGATTCGCCGAAGAACGCGGCGCCGAGCGAGACGCCGTACAGCCCACCGACCAGCTTGCCGTCTTGCCACGACTCGATCGAGTGGGCGAAGCCGAGCTCGTGCAGCTTGGTATAGGCATCGACCATCTCGGGGATCAGCCAGGTGCCGGTCTGACCCGGGCGCGGCACGCTCGCGCAACCCTCGAGCACCTTGGGGAACGCCGTATCCATCCGCAGCTCGTACGGTGCCCGGCGGATCGTCTTCTTGAGGCTCTTCTGGACGATCAGATCGCGCGCGGTCATCACCATCCGCGGATCCGGCGAGTGCCACAGGATCGGCAGGTTCTCGGCGTACCAGGGGAAGATGCCCTGCGTGTAACCGAGCAGCAGGCGCTCGGGACGCAGATCGCCGCCGAGCGCGAGCAGTCCATCCTCGGCGAGGTGGACGGGCGGAAACACGAGGCGGTCATCGAGCCGGAAGACCGGCATGGGATCGAATCCTAGCGCACGCGCGATAGCAGCGGTGCGCGAGGGCGATCTAGCGACGCCGGCGGAACATCAGCAGCGCCGGCACCACCAGCGCGAGCCAGCCGACCGAGCCGCCGGTGTTGCAGCCACCGGTGACCTCGCCCATCTCGGGCGCGTCCTCGCCGTCGTCGTGCTCGTCGGACGAATCACCCGAGGTATCCTCGTCGCCGTTCGGCGTCACGCTGAGCGCGAGGTAGATCTTCGCAGCCTGCGTCGAGCCGTCGGTGAGCTCGATCTCGAGATCGAACGCGGTCTCCTCGGACACCGACAGCGGCGCTTGCACCGGGATCTCGATCACCGTCTGCGCGCCGGAGCTGACCGGACCTGCGCCCGTGCTATCGAGCGTGCCGATCTCCGTCGGCGAGGTCCACATCTGCGAGTCGTAGAGCTCGCTGTCGATGCCATCGGCCACGCGCAGCGCCGTCGCGCCCGACCAGTCGGCCGAGCTGAGGTTCGTGATCGTGACCGCGTAACGCGCACGCGCACCGGGCGCGAGCTTGTCGGGGCCATCGATCTTGACGACGTTCCACTTGTCCTTGACGACGTCGGCCTGCGCCGAACCGCACTGCGCCCCGACCGCGAAGCCGGTGGCCGGTGCCTGCTTGAGGCGCGCCTCGGTCTGCGGCCCGTACAGCCCGTCCTCCGAGATCTGATCGTTCGGGTTGTTGCGGTTCCACAGCCGCTGGAACGCCTTGACGTCCTTGCCACGAATATCCGGCGAGCTCAGGTGCTCGAAGTGAACCGGATCGCCGGGCACGTTGTGCGACCAGCCCTTCGCGCTCATCGCCGAGATCAGCGACGAGTAGTTCGCGAGGTCGAGCGCGCGACCGCTCTGATGGTTCGAGCGTCCCGGCGTCGCCGCCGCCGAGATGCCGCAGCGACCGAGCTGGTACCAGCGATACAGCAAGTACTGCTGCGCGACGGTGCGGAACCCGCTGTTGACCTGCACGGTCCGGGTCGCTGACACCTTCAGCAGATCAGCCTTCGCTGTCTCGTGCATGTACGGCAGCACCGCGTTGCTCGAGAAGATCAGATTGCCGCCCGGCTCGAACGGCACGAGTGCCCCCGGGCTCATGCAGCCGACCTCTTCCGCGATCTGCTTCGACAGGCCGAGCACCACCGACGTCGAGCATCCCGAGGACGTGTAGGTCGACACCGACACCTCCGACTCCACCGTACTCGTCTCTACTTCCACCGAGCATCCGACTAGTTGCGCTGCAACGACCGTGTGCAAACACACAGCCGCAACAGCCGACGGAAGTACGTGACGACGCGCGGTGAAAGTCGAGCTCTTCATTGCGGAGCGCGACTGAGGCAAGGGTTGCGCCGAACTCGCGTTCTGATCTTTCTGCGCGGCTTGTGCAACGCGATGCACGTCGACGAAGCGTGCATGCGCGAACGAGGACCGTCGCTGCGCGACTCCCCATGCGTCGCGTCAATTCGACAGGGGAAACTCCCCCACGGCACATGGGGATCGAGTCCCACGCAGACGAGGTGTCGCCGTTGAAGCGACGCCGGTCAGCCGGCAAGCCGGTAGGATCCAGGCCGTGCGGCTGTTCGCGATCGTCCTGTGCGGTTGCGGCCGGCTCGGGTTCGATGCGACCGTCGACGCCTCGATCGCGGATGCCGACCTGCGCGCGTGCGCCACGCGCATCCCGGACCTGACGGCGTGGTTCCCGTTCGAGGGCAACACGGACGATGTCGTGACCGCGGCGCGGAGTGCGGTGCAGAACGGCAACCCGACGTTCGATACCGGCCACGACGGTCAGGGGATCGTGCTCGACGGCATCGACGATCGCGTCGACCTGCCGGCAGCGCTCGCGGTCAACGACTACTCGTTCGCATTCTGGGTTCGCACCACGGATGTCGGCACCGGCGTCGCCGGAGACCTGTGGTTCGAAGGCAAGAGCCTGCTCGACGCCGAGGTCTGTGGTGCGCCTGCCACCGGCGACTTCGGCATCGCGCTGATCGACGGCGGTCACGTCAACTCGTCGGTGCTGACCATGATCTCGACCGAGACGATCAACGACGACGCCTGGCACCACCTCGTGCTGACGCGCAGTATCTCACCCAACGAGGAGCTCCTCTACCTCGACGGCAAGGAGATCGCGCGCGACACCGGCTTCGCGGTGCCGCACACCGAGATCCCGTTCATCGGCCTCGGCAACAACTCCTGCCGCATCAACGGCAACAACAACTTCGCCGGGCGTGTCGACGAGGTGGTTTCGTACGATCGGGCGATCACACCTGCCGAAGTGACCGGGTTGTTCGAATGCGTCGAACCCTGACGGTCTGACACGTTGTGGTGCGATCCAGTTCGTGGTTGCATCCAACCAAAGTCATGAACTGGTTCGGTCGTTACGTTCGATCGTCCATCGGCGCCAAACACGTGATGGCGGTGACCGGGCTGTTGCTGCTGCTGTTCGCCATCGTCCACATGGTCGGGCACCTGCAGATGTTTGGCGGGCGCGATGTCTACAACCGCTACGCGCACTTCCTGCAGTCACTGTGGGAAGTGAAGTGGCCCGTCCGCGCCGGTCTGCTCGGACTGTTGATCGTTCATATCCTCGTCGCCATCGCCCTCGTCGCGAAGAATCGCGCGGCGCGGCCGGTGGCGTACGCGATGTACAAGCCGGTGACGTCGAGCGTCGCGGGGCGCGCGATGGCCTTCACCGGCCTCGCCCTGTTCGCGTTCCTCGCGTTTCACATTCTCCACTTCACGGTCGGCACCGTGCAGCCGGGGACGTTCCATCTCGCGGATCCGCTGGACAAGGAGCGGTTCGACGCCTACGGCATGTTCGTCGCCGGTTTCCAGCAGGTCTGGGTCTACGCCATCTATCTCGGCGGCATGATCCTGCTCGCGCTGCACCTCGGTCACGGCGCGGCGAGCTGGCTGCAGTCGCTCGGGTTGCGTCACCCGAAGTACCCGTACGACAAGCTCGGCTTGCCGATCGCGGCGTTCCTGTTTGTCGGTTACATGGTGCCGCCGACGGCGGTGTTGCTCGGAGCGATCCGATGAGTCTGTCTCTCGATGCCCGCGTGCCTTCGGGCGCGATCGAACAGAAGTGGTCGAAGGCCAAGTTCGAGATGCGCCTCGTCAACCCGGCGAACAAGCGCAAGTACAAGGTGATCGTGGTGGGCTCCGGGCTCGCCGGGGGTGCTGCTGCCGCCACCCTCGCCGAGCTCGGCTACGACGTCGCCTGCTTCTGCTTCCAGGATTCGCCGCGCCGCGCGCACTCGATCGCCGCGCAGGGCGGCATCAACGCCGCGAAGAACTACCAGAACGACGGCGATTCGGTGTACCGGCTGTTCTACGACACCGTGAAGGGCGGCGACTTCCGCGCCCGCGAGGCCAACGTGCACCGGCTCGCCGAGGTGTCGGTGGACATCATCGATCAGTGCGCCGCGATGGGCGTGCCGTTCGCGCGCGAGTACGGCGGCACGCTGGCGAATCGCTCGTTCGGCGGCGCGCAGGTCTCGCGCACGTTCTACGCGCGCGGCCAGACCGGCCAGCAGCTGCTGCTCGGCGTCTACTCGGCGCTGCAGCGGCAGATCGGCGCCGGCAAGGTGCGGATGTTCTCGCGCTGCGAGATGCTCGATCTCGTCGTCGACAACGGCCGCGCTGCCGGCATCGTGACGCGCGATCTGATCACCGGCGAGATCCGCTCGCACTCGGCGCACGCCGTGGTGCTGGCGACCGGCGGCTACGGCAACGTGTTCTTCCTGTCGACCAACGCGAAGGGCTGCAACGTCACCGCGACCTATCGCGCCTACAAGAAGGGCGCCGGCTTCGCGAACCCGTGCTTCACGCAGATCCACCCGACCTGCATCCCGGTGTCCGGCGACTACCAGTCGAAGCTGACGCTGATGTCCGAGTCGCTGCGCAACGACGGCCGCGTCTGGGTGCCGAAGAGCAAGGCCGACGTCGGCAAGAAGCCGGCGGACATCCCCGACGACCAGCGCGACTACTACCTCGAGCGGAAGTATCCGAGCTTCGGCAACCTGTCGCCGCGCGACATCGCCTCGCGCGCCGCGAAGGAGCAGTGCGATGACGGCCGTGGCGTGGGGCCTGGTGGGCGAGGTGTGTATCTAGATTTTCGCGACGCGATCGCGCGCGACGGCGAGGACACGATTCGCGAGAAGTACGGCAACCTGTTCGAGATGTACGAGCGGATCACCGGCGAGGATCCGTATCGCGTGCCGATGCGGATCTATCCCGCGGTGCACTACACGATGGGCGGCCTGTGGGTCGACTACCACCTGCAGACGACGATCCCCGGCCTGTTCTGTCTCGGCGAGGCCAACTTCTCCGACCACGGCGCGAACCGGCTCGGCGCCAGCGCGCTGATGCAGGGCCTCGCCGACGGCTACTTCATCATCAGCTACACGCTCGGCCACTACCTCGCGGGCGTCGCCGCGAAGGATCTGCCGGCCACCACGAGCGCCGCGTTTCGCGATGCCGAGGCGGCGGTCGGCGCGCGGCTCGACAAGCTGGTCAACATCCGCGGCAAGCGCTCCGTCGACGCGTTCCACAAGGAGCTCGGCCACATCCTGTGGGAAGGCTGCGGGATGGCGCGCAGCAAGGAGTCGCTGACGCAGGCGCTCGCGGCGATCCCGAAGCTGCGCGACGAGTTCTGGCGCGACGTCACCGTGCTCGGCGCGCGCGACTCGTTCAACCAGGAGCTCGAGAAGGCCGGCCGCGTCGCCGATCTGCTCGAGTTCGCCGAGCTGATGTGCAAGGACGCGCTGGTTCGCGAGGAGAGCTGCGGCGGGCACTTCCGCACCGAGCACCAGACGGCGGATGGCGAGGCCAAGCGTGACGATGCGAAGTTCTGTCACGCGGCGGTGTGGGAATACGCGGAGGGCAAGGAACCCGAGCGCCACGTCGAGCCGCTGGTGTTCGAGAACGTCAAGCTCGCGACCCGGAGCTACAAGTGAGCGAGTCGATCAACCTCACGCTGCACATCTGGCGGCAACCGAACGCATCGTCGCCGGGCAAGCTCGTCACCTATCAGGTCAAGGACGTCTCCACGCACGCCTCGTTCCTCGAGATGCTCGACATCCTCAACGAGCAATTGATCAACAAGGGTGAGGAGCCGATCGCGTTCGATCACGACTGCCGCGAGGGCATCTGCGGCATGTGCTCGCTGATGATCAACGGCCGCCCGCACGGCGGTCAGCGCGCCACCACGACGTGCCAACTACACATGCGGTTCTTCAAGAACAACGACGAGATCTGGATCGAGCCGTGGCGCGCGGCGGCGTTCCCCGTGATCAAGGATCTCGTCGTCGATCGCAGCGCGTTCGATCGCGTGATCGCCGCCGGCGGCTTCATCACCGCGAACACCGGCTCGGCTCCCGACGCCAACGACGTCGCGGTGCCGAAGGAGTCCGCCGATCGCGCGATGGATGCCGCCGCCTGCATCGGTTGCGGCGCCTGCGTGGCGGCATGTCCCAACGGCTCGGCGATGCTGTTCGTCGCCGCCAAGCTCGCGCACCTGCACAACCTGCCGCAGGGCCAGCCCGAGCGAGCGCATCGCACGCAAGCGATGATCACCGCGATGGATGCCGCGGGCTTCGGCAACTGCTCGAACCACTACGAGTGCGAGGCCGCCTGTCCGAAGGAGATCCCGCGCGACGTCATGGCGCTGACCAACAAGGACTACGCGAAGGCGGCGTTGCTCCACCGCGATCGCGAGCACGAGTCCGACGGCGCGGGCTGAGCTGTGGG
>JAEYYY010000304.1 GCA_023430775.1 Pseudomonadota bacterium | reverse complement strand
CCGGACTTCTGGCGGCAGAAGTCGTAGAGCTCGAGGATGCCGCTGCTCGACAGTACGCGCTCGTAGCTGACGTGGCCGTGACGGGCGCGCAAGAACCTCACCAGCTCGAGCTCGTCGTCGGTGGATGCCGCGAAGTCCGCGTGGCCGCCCTCCGAAGGCATCGCGCGGTAGCGCTTGCCGTCGTGGATCAGCGTGGCCTCGCCGAGGCCGGTGCCGAGCGCGAGCACGGCGATCGCGGCGTTCGCGGGCGTGGCTTCGGCCGGTTGCAGCACCGCCAGCTTGTCCTGCGGCACGACGAGCGAGCCGAGCGCGGTGGCCTGCAGGTCGTTGATCAAGCGCACGGTGATGCCGAACTTCTTGCTCAGCTGCGCGGCGTCGAGCAACCAGCCGAGGTTGGTGACGCGCGCGGTGCCATCGACGACCGGGCCGGCGACGCCGAAGCACGCACCGTAGAGCGCCTCGATGTCGCGCTCGCGCAGGAACTGATCGAGCGCCTTGTCGAGCGAGCTCAGCTCCTGGGACTTGAAGCGCTCGGAGCGCGCGACGCGAACACTTGCCCCTGCCCCGCCCTCGTCGACGTTGCACAGCGCGAGGACGGTCTTGGTCGCGCCGATCGTGCCGGCGAGGATCACCTTGTTTCCAGCCTCGCAGCGGCCGCCTTGTCGACGTACCAGGCGAGATGGCCGTTCCACGGCTTGATCAGCTGCGACGGATAGCTCTTCGGATCGCGCGGCCCGCGCAGCACCTGCCACAGCGAATCCGCCTTGTCGGCGCCGGCGACCAGGAACCGGATCTTGCGGCCCCAGTTGAGCGCCGGCGCGGTCATCGTGATCCGCGTGGTCTTGCCCTTGGTCAGCGGCGAGTCGACCTCGTTCGCGACGACGACGTCGGTGACGTTGTCGAGCGCGGGCGAATTCGGGAACAGCGACGCGGTGTGGCCGTCGGGGCCCATGCCGAGCATCACGTAGTCGAGCACCGGCCACTGGCCCTCGGTCGGCGCCAGCTTCGCCAGCTTGCCGCGGTACTGCTTCGCACTCTCGACCGGATCCTTCTCGCCCTCGATGCGCTCGAACTTCTCGAGCTTCAGCGGCACGAGCAGGTTGTCCTTGGTCATCTTGAAGTTCGAGTCGGCGTGCTCCGGTCCGACCGAGCGCTCGTCGCCCCACCACAGATGGATCTGATCCCACGGCGCGGCGTCGCGACCGCGCTTGGCGAGGATCTGGAACAGCTTCTTCGGCGTCGAGCCGCCGGACAGCGCGACATGGGCGACACCGCGCTCGTGCACGGCCTCGCTACAGATCGCGATCAGCTCGTCGGCCGCCGCCTCGGAGAGCTCGTCGATCGATTCGTACGTACGGATGTCGGTCATCGATCAACCTCCCGTCGGACGCTCGACGTGACCGCCGAACTGGAACCGCATCGCCGACAGCACCTTCTCGGCATACGACTCCTCCATCCGCGAGCGAAAGCGCGTGAACAGCGCGGCGCTGATCGTATCGGCGGGCACCGCCTCCTCGATCGCGGCCATCACGGTCCACCGACCTTCGCCGGAGTCGGCGACGTGACCGGAGAACCTGGCGAGCGCGGGATCCTCGATCAGCGCCTTCGCGGTGAGATCGATCAGCCACGACGACAGCACCGAGCCGCGGCGCCAGACCTCGGCGATGTCGGCGACCGGCAAGGTCAGCTTGTACTGATCCTCGACTGTCGGGTTCGCCGCGCCCTTCATGATGTCGAAGCCCTCGGCGATCGCCTGCATGATGCCGTACTCGATCCCGTTGTGGACCATCTTGACGAAGTGGCCCGCGCCGACGGGACCACAGTGGAGGTAGCCGTCCTCCGCCGTGCCCGCGGCCTGCTCCCGACCCGGCGTCCGCTCGACGGAGCCGCGCCCGGGGGCGAGGCACTTGAAGATCGGATCGAGCCGCTTCACGGTCTCGTTGTCGCCGCCGATCATCATGCAGTAGCCGCGCTCGAGGCCGTAGACGCCGCCGCTGGTGCCCGCGTCGACGTAGTTGATCTTGCGCGGCGCCAGCGCCTTGGCGCGCCGGACGTCGTCCTTGAACATCGAGTTGCCGCCGTCGATGATCGTGTCACCCGCCTCGAGCTTCTCGCCGAGCGCCATCACGGTCGACTCGGTCGGTCCACCCGCAGGCACCATCACCCAGATGTGCCGCGGCTTCGGCATCGCCGCGATCATCGCGTCGAGCGAGTCCGCGCCGGTCGCACCCTCGGCCGCGAGTGCTTTCACCGCGTCCGGGCTGCGATCGTAGACCACGCACTGGTGGCCGCCTCGCATGAGGCGACGCACCATGTTGGCGCCCATCCGACCAAGACCGATCATTCCCAGCTGCATCTCGAGCCTCCTTGCCCTGCCCTGCTAGCCCTTTGCCTTCGCGATCTGCTCGCGTGCAGTCTCGACGATCTTCTCCGGGTGGAACCCGAACTTGCTCTGCAGATCCTTGAGCGGCGCCGACGCGCCGAAGCTCTGCATGCAGACCATCGCGCCACGACGACCCGTGTAGCGCTCCCAGCCGAACGATGACGCGAACTCGATCGCGACGCGCGCGTTGACATTGGGCGGCAGGACCTGATCCTGATACGCCTGGTCCTGGTTCTCGAAGATCTCCCACGACGGCATCGACACCACGCGCGACTTGACGCCGCTCGCGACCAGCTTCTCGTGCGCGGCGACCGCGAGCGAGACCTCGGTGCCGGTCGCCATCAGGATGACCTCGGGCGTGCCGCCGCTATCGGCGAGCACGTAGGCGCCCTTCTGGACGCCGCTCGCCGCCGCATACTTCGTGCGATCGAGCGTGGGCATCGGCTGGCGCGACAGCACGAGCGCCACCGGGTGGTGCTTGGACTGCGCGATGTAGCGCCACGCCTCGGTGACCTCGTTGGCGTCGCCGGGGCGCAGTGTGATGAGGCCCGGAATCGCGCGCAGCGACGCCAGGTGCTCGATCGGCTGGTGGGTCGGTCCGTCCTCACCGACGCCGATCGAGTCGTGCGTGAAGATGTGGATGACCGGGATCTCCATGATCGACGCCAGCCGGATCGGCGGGCGGCAGTAGTCCGCGAACACGAAGAAGCCCGAGCCGTAGTTGCGCACCTTCGACAGCGCGATGCCGTTCATGCACGCGGCCATCGCGTGCTCGCGAATGCCGTAGTGCAGGTTGCGGCCGGCCTCGTGCGGACCGAAGTCGCCGGCGCCCTCGAAGGAGAGCCGGGTCAAGGTCGACGGCGCGAGATCGGCGGAGCCGCCGATCAGCCACGGATAGTTCTTGGCGAGCGCGTTGAGCACCTTCTCGCTGGCCTGGCGACCCGCCATGCCCTTCGCGTCGGCGGGGAACACGGGCAGATCCTTGTCCCAGCCATCCGGCAGCTCGCGCTTGCACATCTTCCGGTGATGGTCGGCGAGCGTCGGATGCTCCTTCGCATACTTCTGCATCATCGCTTCCCAGGCCGCGCGCGCTTTCTTCGCGCGCGCGCCCATCCCCTTGCCGAAGTGATCGTAGACGCCGTCGGGCACGAGGAACTTGGCATCCTCGGGCCACTTGTAGAGGCGCTTCGCGTGCTTGATGTCTTCCTCGCCGAGCGGCGCGCCGTGCACCGAGTGCGTGCCCTGCTTCTGCGAGCCGTAGCCGATGTGGCTGTCGACGATGATCAGCGTCGGGCGCTCCTTCTCGTTCTGGAACACCTGGAAGGCGCGGTTCAGCATCTCGAGGTCGTTCGCGTCACCGACGCGGGTGACGTTCCAGCCGAGGCCGATGAACTTGGTGGCGACATCCTCGCTGAACGCCAGCTCGGTCTCGCCCTCGATCGTGATCTTGTTGTTGTCGTAGATCCAGCACAGGTTCGCGAGCTTCAGGTGGCCCGCGAGCGAGGCCGCCTCCGTCGAGATGCCTTCCATCAGGCAGCCGTCGCCGGCGAGCGCGTAGACGTCGTAGTCGTACACGGTGAAGCCCGGCTTGTTGTAGTGATGCGCGAGCCACTTCTGCGCGATCGCCATGCCGACGCTGGTTGCGACACCCTGGCCGAGCGGACCCGTGGTGGTCTCGACGCCACTCGTCCACCGGTACTCCGGGTGACCGGCGCAGCGGCTATCGAGCTGGCGGAACTTCTTGATGTCGTCGAGCGACACCGAGACCTGGCCGAGGCGTTCGTACTTCGGGTTGACCGCCTTGGTCTGCGTCAGGTGCAGCATCGAGTAGAGCAGCATCGACGCGTGGCCACACGACAGCACGAAGCGATCGCGGTTCGGCCAGATCGGATCCTGCGGATCGAAGTCCATGAACTTCTGCCACACGGTGTAGGCCACGGGCGCCAGCGACATCGGTGTTCCCGGGTGACCCGAGTTGGCAGCCTGGACGGCATCCATGCTGAGGGTCCGGATCGTGTTCACGCACAGCTGATCGAGCTCGGCTTCGGTCACAGAATTCTCCCCTTGATTCACGGAGCTCCCACGCCCCGGAAAATGTGTCCGCAGAGTCGCACCGATCGACGTCGACGACGACCGCACCGCGCCAATTTTTCGGCGCGGCGATCGATTCACTCCCGCATCAGTCGAGCGCCGCGGCGACCGCCGCATCGAGCTCGGCGGGCGTGGTCCCCGCTGCCTTGCAGGCCTCGTCCCACGTCTCGGCGGTCGCGCCGTAGAGATGATCGCGCAGCTTCGCCAGCCCGACCTTGCTGACGATGGCGCCGACGACGGTGCCGCCGAGCGGATACATCTCGGCTTCGGGCACCGAGCGCAGCTTCGAGGCGAGCAGCTCCTTGATCGGCCGCGGCTTCAGCTTGCCGCGGTAGCTCGCCAGCGGGTTGCCGGCATAGCCGCCGGTGGTCCACACCGCGACGCCTTCGCCGAGGAGCTGCGATCCCGCTGGCGGCCAGATCGAGAACAGGATCGAGTGCGTCGCCTCGTGCGTCGTCAGGTACGCGAGCCCGTCGTGCGCCCACACGTGCAACGTGTTCGCGAAGCCGACGGCGTGACCGTCCCCGGAGTTGCCGGTCAGCGATCCCTTGCTGCGCTTGTCGGGATGGATCACGACGGTGAACGCGATCGGGCGATCGCCGCGCGCCGGTGCGAGCTTGTCGAGCGCGGCGGCGATGCCGGCCTCGGCCTGCGCGATCATCGGCGTGTCGCGATCCGCCGTGCCTTCGAACAGCTCGAACGTGATCTCGGCGCCGCGGATCGTCCGCTTGCTCTCGCGCCAGGCGACGCGGCGCAGCGGCTTGCCGAGCTCCGCCGTCGCGACACCGTCGGCGCCGATCTTCCAGGTGCCCGTGATCCACGGCCCGAACGCGTCGGCGATCACGATCTGTGCGTCGGCACCGGTTCCCGCATTGATCTCGGTGATGCCGGGCGTGCCGGTGCCGGCGTAGAGCAGAAACTCGGGATACTTGCCGGCGCGCGCCGGCACGAGGGCGATCAGCGCGAGGCCGTCGCCCTCGAAGGTCTGGCCGCCGATCACCAGCTTGTTCGCCGTGATCTCGAACGGCAGCTCCTTCGCGATCGCCGCGATCGCCGCGTTGATGTGCGCGCCGCCGTAGAGCATCGGGTTCGCGGGCCACTCGGGCTTGCCGGCGATCTCGGTGTCGGCGATCGCCTTCGCGCCCGGCGCGGCGAGCTTGCGGACGAGCTCGACCTGCGCGCGGGTCGCCCGATCGCTGCGCTCGTCCCCGGCGGTCCCGAAGACCAGCGTCGGGGCGCCGCGCCGGAAGTACTCGCCCGCGTTCCTCGGCAGCTTGCTATCTCCCATCGGTACCTCCGCCGGGGAGCCACTGGCCGGCCCGGCCCCGGCTGGCTCCGTCTTCGAACCACACGCGATCAACAACACGACGGCACAGCGCCACATGGCTGCTAGCGTAATCGAAGTGCGATCAGCTCTCGCGATCCTCGTGATCTCCCTGCCCGCTGCGGCGGCGCCACTCGAGATGCGCTACCTCCGCAGCGAGAACCTCCACATCGCGAACCAGGGCGGCGCGATCAACTGGCACGACGAGGTGACGCTCAGGCTCGAGCTCCGGGCGAACGGCAAGCTGGTCGGCACCGAGCAGGGCAAGGCGCGCGAGCACAACCTCCACGATCGCTACACCACCGAAGAGCTCCAGGAGTGGACGCATCGCTGGAGCGGCACCTGGAAGCAGACGGGCGACAAGCTCGCGCTCGAGGTCGTGCTCGACGGTCGCAAGTGCACGCACACCAGGAAGCCGAGCGACGGCAAGCTCGAACAGCTGACCTGCGGCAAGGTCAGCGCGAAGCTCCACTTCGACTGCACGACGCAGCAGGTGCCGCTGCTGACGCCTGCGCGGATCCAGCCCAAGGCCGAGGTCTGGCAGTGCCTGCCGGCCGGCACCGTCGATCTCGATCGCACGCCGACGCCGTGGACGTTCGGCAAGGCGCGCTGCGTGAAGATGCTCGGCGGGCGAACCGGGCTGTCCTACGAGCCCTGCTAGCGCACCGCTTCTTCGAGGCCGATGGTCAGGAACGTCGAGTCCGACTTCTGATTCGCGACCGTGGTCTGGATCCACTCCGCGGGTAGCTTCGCGCTCGCGATCTCGACCTCGTCGATCATGCCCTCGAAGGAGAACTCGTCGCCCATCCGCCCGATGGTGTGCGTGCTGTCGATGTTGAACGTGGTCGTGATCGTCTGGTCGGACGTCAGGTCGACGGCGTTGACGAACAGCCGCGCCGTTCCCGCGGTGCGATCGACGACGACGGCGACGTGCGCCCAGGTGCCGAACGGCACCACGCCGGTGCCGGTGAACGCGGCGTTATCGGACAGCGGGCCGCCCGACGAGGTCTCGAAGAACAGCCGCCCGTTGGAGCTGTTCTGGTTGTTGACGAACAGCCGGAAGCCGTCGATCTCGAGCCCCGAGTTCGAGTTCGAGAACACGGTGACGATGTTGTTGGCCGCCAGGTCGACGTTGATCCACGCCGACAGCGTGAAGCCGGTGCCGACGTTGATCGGTGACGGCACGCGGACGAACGAGTTGTCGGCATCGTCGAACTTCAGCGCGCGGCCGATCTGACCGTCGACCAGATCGTTGGTGCTCATCGAGACCGCGGCCGTGCCGTCCTTGTCGTTCGCGGTCGAATCGCGGATGTCGCCCGCGCCGGCACTCGCCGGATCCTGACCGAGGTGCCAGACGGCCTTGTACGCGTCCCACACCTGCTCGGGGTTTGTCGACGGTGGCGTGGGATGCCCGTAGTTGAGGAACAGCCGGGTGTCGGCCGCGTTCGACAGGCTCGGCACCTTCACCCATGCCACCAGTCGATCGGCCTCGAACAGCTCGACCTCCGAATCGAGGAGCACGCCATCGGCGTCGGTGAACACCAGGTCCGCGCCGGACGCCTGCGAGGCTGCACCGAGCCCGGGGAGCGTGGCGTTGACCAGGACCGGGAAGTCGATCAGCGGCCCGCTCGCCGGGTTCGAGACCTCCGACGCGACGATGGTGATCGGGCGGCGGAACAGGAAGCCGTCGGCCATCGGGCCATCACCGACCGGGCCATCCTGCGCTGGACCATCGGTGATCGTGCCGGGGGAAGGCGCGTAGCTACACGCCGTCAGTACGAAGCAGACCCCGGCGACCCGCACCACTCCAGGCTATCAAAACCCTAGGACGGGCGGCGCGCCTTGTAGAGGTTGATCAGGCCGTTGGTCGACGCGTCGTGGGTGGTGACCTGCGCCGGGCCCTCGAGCTCGGGGAGGATCTTGTTGGCGAGCGCCTTGCCGAGCTCGACGCCCCACTGATCGAACGAGTAGATGTCCCAGACGATGCCCTGGGTGAAGATCTTGTGCTCGTAGAGCGCGATCAGCGAGCCGAGCGTTCGCGGCGTCAGCTTCTGCACCATGATCGACGTCGTCGGCCGGTTGCCGGTGAACGTCTTGTGCTGGGACAGCGCGGTGATCTTGTCGTCGCTGACCTTGCCCGCGAGCTCGGCGCGCGCTTCGTCGGTGGTCTTGCCCTTCATCAGCGCCTCGGTCTGCGCGAAGAAGTTGGCGAGCAGGATCGGGTGGTGGTTCGACAGCGGGTTGTGCGTCTCGACCGGCGCGATGAAGTCGCACGGGATGATGCGCGTGCCCTGGTGGATCAGCTGGTAGAACGCGTGCTGGCCGTTGGTGCCGGGCTCGCCCCAGATGATCGGGCCCGTCGAGTAATCGCTGATCCGGTTGCCGGCGCGGTCGACGCTCTTGCCGTTGCTCTCCATGTCGCCCTGCTGGAAGTAGGCGGAGAAGCGATGCATGTACTGGTCGTACGGCAGGATGGCGTGGGTCTCGGCGCCGAAGAAGTTGTGGTACCAGACCCCGAGCATGCCGAGGATCACCGGCAGGTTCTCGTGCAGCGGCGCCGTCCGGAAGTGCTCGTCCATGTCGTGGCCGCCCTGGAGCAGCTCCTCGAAGTTGTCCATGCCGATGACGAGGGCGATCGACAGCCCGATCGCGCTCCACAGCGAGTAGCGGCCGCCGACCCAGTCCCAGAACTCGAACATGTTCTCGACGTCGATGCCGAACTTCGACACTTCCTTGGCGTTGGTCGACAGCGCGACGAAGTGCTTGGCGACGGCGTCGTCACCGGCGTTCAGCTTCTCCAGCAGGAACCGCTTCGCCGAGTTGGCGTTCGTCAGCGTCTCCTGGGTGGTGAACGTCTTGCTGGCGACGATGAACAGCGCGCGCTCGGGATCGATCTGCTTGCAGATCTCCGCGATGTGCGTGCCGTCGACGTTCGACACGAAGTGGACGTTCATGCCGTCCTTCCAGTACGGGCGCAGCGCCTCGGTGGCCATCACCGGACCGAGGTCCGAGCCACCGATGCCGATGTTGACGATGTCGGTGATCGTCTTGCCGGTGTGGCCCTTCCACTCGCCGTCACGGACGCGGTCGGTGAACTGACGGATCTTGGAGAGCACCGCGTTGACGCCCGGCATGACGTCCTGACCGTCGACGTGGATCGGCCGGTTGCTGCGATTGCGCAGCGCGACGTGGAGCACGGCGCGATCCTCGGTGCCGTTGAGCTCCTTGGAACCCGAGAACATCTTGTCGCGCCAGCTCTCGACGCCCTGCTGCGTCGCGAGCGCGAGCAGCAGCTTCAGGGTCTCGTCGGTCGCGCGGTGCTTGCTGTAATCGACGAACACGCCGCATGCTTCACGCGACATCTTCGCGAAGCGCTCCGGATCCTTCGCGAACAGGTCCCTCATGTGGACCTTCTCCATCGCGGTCTTGTGCTCGGTCAGTGCCTTCCACGCAGGTGAGCTCGTCAGGGTTCCCATGGCGCAGGAGGAAACCACGTCTCGCCGCTGCGATGAAACTGCCCGGCGGGCGATTCGATCAGCGCAGCTTCGCCGGCGGGAGTGTGGAATTCCGCTCGGCGCGGCGCGCGAGTGCCTTGAGCAAGGCGAGCGAGCCGGTGATGGTGACCGCGAAGACGAGACCGGTGACGTAGTAGACGAACTTGTAGGCGCGCACCTGCGAACCAGCATACGGCGACGCCTCCTCCGGGGTCGCGAGCCGATCGCAGATGAAGTACGCGATGCCTGCGGCGAACACCGCGATGACGAACGCGAGTGCGAGACGCCGCAGCCGCCCGCGGTCGTCGAGCAGATCGGGAACACTCGGGTCCTGCGTCATGCGCCAACTCTACACGCGAAGGCCGCCGCCGTTACACGGAGATGAAGCCGCGGATCACGGGGACCCTTCCATCTTGGGCACGCACAGCGTGTAGCCGTCTTGCACTTCCAGGTGGGCATCGGTCACCCAGTCGACGTCGTGATCGACGTACAGCCGGGTGACGCCCGGCGGCACCGCGACGAGCCGTCCGACGATGCTGCTGCCCTGAACGAGGCGCTCCTTGGCGGGGCGCGGCCTGCGCTGACCTCGAATCGTCGTGTGATCCGTCGGGCCGTAGCCGTCGAAGATCAGCGTCACGGTCGCACCGTCGGGGCGCGCGACGACGTCGATGTGCCTGGTCAGCGCCGCCCCGGAGGTCACGCGATCGATGGAACCGCGCAGGGTCTTCGGATCGACGCGCACCCGCAACCAGCCCTTCGCGCGCATCGTGCCGTCGCAGGACAGCAACGGCTCGAGCGGCGCCGCATCGGGTGGCGCCGCGTCGACCGCCGCATCGACCGGCGCAGCGACGGCGGCATCGCGCGGCTGCGGCGTCGGGGCCACGGGTTGCCGGGCCGTCCGCTCGCATGCACACCCGACGCCGGACCACCAGG
>JAEYYY010000218.1 GCA_023430775.1 Pseudomonadota bacterium | reverse complement strand
GCGCGAACCACTGCAGCGCCGCGATCGGCGACTGGGTCGTGGTGATCGGCGGCAACTTCAAGCAGGCGAACGGCGAGTTCGCGAAGACCGACGAGATCCATGCCGCGAAGCTCGTCGACGGCGTGCTCGGCAACTGGCACCTCGCGGGACGTGCGCCGAGCCCGGTCACCGAGTGCAGCGCGACGAGCGATGGCGAGCAGCTGTTCGTGATCGACGGCATCTACGATCGCGAGACCGACGGGCGGCACGTGTTTGCCGCGAAGTTCGACGAAGGCGTGCTCGAACCCCTCGTGTCGATCGCGGATCTGCCGACCGCGGTGATCTCGTCAGAAGCTGCGTTTCGCGATCACCTGCTCGTGATGGACACGCTCCTTCCGAACGAGGGCGATCAGACCGTCACCCACATGCTCGACGGCACGTCGTGGACGACCAGTGACTGGGGCATCGGGTTTCGCGCGCAGGCCGAGTACGCGTTCTCGGACAGCTTCGCGTACACGCTCGGCGGCTACCTCGGCGGCGAGGGCAATCCGCCGAGCACCGAGGTCTTCGTCGCCACGATCGACATCTCCGATGTGCGTCCCACGACGGCTCTTCCCGAACCGGTCATGTTCGGAGAGGCGGCCGCCGTCGATGACTGGGTGTTTGTCGTTGGTGGTCGGGATCAGATCTTCGGCGGCACCGCGTCGAAGAAGATCTATGCGGCACAGGCGGCCGCGGACGGCACGCTGGGCGCGTGGACCGACGTTTCGACGCTGCCGATGGGACGCACCAATCACGAGCTCGTCGTGGTTGGAGATTTCCTCGTGCTGCTCGGTGGCGCCGATGCGATGGGCGGCGACGCGAACGTGTTGGTCACGCGCGCCCGCTTCGCGCCATAGATCACGAACCCGCTTCGCCGAGGTTGACAGTCAGTCATGTTGGGGATTCCTGCCCCGGCGTGCTGGAGCGCGCGTCGAAAGCAGCGTCGTTCGCCGTGCCTCGAGCACCGAATGATGCAAACCTCTTCCGCGAACTCTCGTGGACTTCACCAATGGCCTGACGGTCCGGTTGAACATCACCGCGACCTCACGGGTCAAAAGCGCAGTCCACGCTAGCGTCGTTGACCAAGGAGCACCCATGAATCGACTCGCATTACTTGCCCTCGTTTGCTCACTCGCGGGCTGCCCCGCCACCGGCACGGCTACTGGATCCGCCGTCGTCACGACGGGACCAGCGCCCGCTCGTCCTGACCCTGGTTACCGTCCCGCTCCGTCGGCCCCGAACTGGGACTCCACAGGCTGGACCCTGCTGGGCTCGCAGACGGTGGATGGCCGCACCGATCGCGATGTCATCCGAGTCGCGAAACGCGCTCGCTGGGACAAGCTCACGCTCGTCGTCTCGGACTCCGATCTCGAGCTCCTCGATCTCGACATCCAGTTCGTCGGTGGACAGAAGTGGTCGCCAAAGCTCGCCTACCACTTCCGCGAGGGCCAGCGGACCCGCGCGATCGACCTCCCGGGTGACGATCGCCAGATCGACCAGATCACGCTCATGTACCGGAACACGGCCCGTGGCGGTCGTGCGCGCGTCGAGATTTACGGCAAGAACGTGCGCGACGGCGGCGTCGCGTACAACCCGCAGCCATCCCAGCCGCCGCCTCCTCCTCCACCGCCGGTCGAGCCTCCACCTCCACCGCAGCCCTCGACGCCTCCGGACGAGTACTACACGTCTCGCGGCTGGACGCAGCTCGGTGCCCAGTACGTCGATGGCAAGCGCGATCGGGACATCTACGTCGTCGGTCGCCGCGCGGGCCGCATCGACGTGATCGCGTTGACCGTCAAGGAATCGAACGTCGAGATCGCTGATCTCGTGGTCGTGTTCGAGAACGGTGAACGCTGGGAGCCAAAGTTCTCGCAGCGCATGTCCCAGAATGCTCGTACCAAGAGCATCGACGTGCCCGGTGCGGACCGCATCATCAAGCACATCGAAGTGAAGTACGCGAACCTGCGCAAAGACGGTAAGGCTCGCCTCGAGATCTACGGCAAGGACACCAAGGCCGGCCGCGATCCGAAGAAGTAGTCGCGCTACTGGTTGAGCGTGTCGAACAGCGCGCGCACCGCGGGGTGATCCGCGCAGTTCGCTTGCAGCGCCTTCACGGTCTCCTGGCCGATCGCCAGGATCCGGCCGCCGTGCTTCTGCGCGATCTCGCGCTGCTTCGCCTCGTCGGCGGACAGCTTCTTGAACGCGGTGATCAGCGGCTTGTGCTTCTCGGCGTGGGCGGCCAGCGCCTTCGCGAGCGCCTCGCAGTCTGCCGCGTGCTGCTTCGCCAGGCGGGCGATCTCGGCCATCGACTTGAGCGCGGCGTCGACGATCTCGTCCTCCTTCATCGTCGCGACTGACGCAGCCGTTGGCGCGGAACCGGATCCGGGAGCTGGGTCGCGCTTCTCGTTGCTACAGGAGGCGAGCAACGCGAGCGCCAGGAGCACACGCAACAACATGGTGGAGGCGTACCACGAAGCGTCGGGTTCTCGTCGGGGGCGTCGAGGTCTGGCCGCAACACTGTTGCCCGGGGGCCACGGCACGGGGTGGCAAGGTCCGAGAATTCGAGGACGAAGGCGCGAATGACCCGGCGAGTCAGTGCTGGTCGAGATGTTGCTCGAGTGCGCGGCCATGCGGAGGCGCGTCACAGTTCGCAACCGAGGGGCAACACGCCGTCAGGTCGCGGCAGGCCAGATGATCGGTATGCGGGCGCTGTTGATCGTCGGGCTGGCAAGTGGGTGCACGTATACGGCCGGGTCGTTCGCGCATGGGGTGAGGGTGTTCACCGGCGAGAAGGCGACCATCGGTTGCCTCGATCTCGCGGTCGAGCGACGGGACGACCACGACAAGTCGGCCGTGCTGGCTTACAAGTTCGGCAATCGCTGTGACCGGCCGACGACGGTCGACCTGGCGAACGCGGTCGTGATCGGTCGCGATGCCGAGGGCGGCGAGCATCGGCTGCGGCCCTTCGATCCACGAGGAGAGATCCGGCCACTGCCCGTCGATGCGCGGCTGGTCGGCGGCGAGGCGATCGCGTACACGGCGGAGGACGACGTCGGTGCGGAGCTCGTCCAGGTGTGCGTCGATGCGGCGACGATCGCCGGTGGCCAGCGCGAGCACTGGATGTGCTTCGCGAAGAAGCCCGAGCCCGTCGATCGGCCCGAGGACGCGTTGCCACCGAGCGAACAGGCCGAGGTGCCGCCGGGTGAGCTCGCGCTCGCCCACGAGGAGGAACGATGAAGATCGCGGTGCTACTGGTGTTCGGTGCGATCGCCGCCGCGCGGCCCGCGGTGGTTCACGCGAATGGAAGTTGCGGCGGTGGGGGAGGAGGAGGTG
>JAEYYY010000666.1 GCA_023430775.1 Pseudomonadota bacterium | reverse complement strand
TAGACGAACAAGCTGCCGGCGCGCACGCGCAGGTGCTTCATGCCGAGGTTGCGCGGCAAGAAGTCCTTCACCTCGGCCCAGCCGCTGCGGATCTCGGTGCCGGAGCTGGTGAACCAGGTCGCGATCGGCGACGTCACGTCGACCTTCGACAGCCCGTCGATCGATTGGGTCTCGATCGTGCGCGCGGCCTGGAAGCGCAGCGCGAAGTACGTCTCCAGGCTGGAGAAGCCGACGCCACGCGTGCTGAGAAAGCCCTCGCCGAAGCCGTACGACCGCAGCTTCGCGTAGTCGCGCCCGTCGCGGAACTCGTCGCCGGAGAGCGTCGGTTTGTCGCTCGGCCGCGCACCGTCGACCTGGTAGCCCATCGTCAGGCTGAACGACACCGGGCGCGAGACGTCGCGCAGACCCTCGATCTCCTCGATCGGATCGCTCGGCAGGATCGCCTTCGTGGTCGCCGCGGGCGCCACCGGCATCGGCACGCGTGGTCGCGATGCCGCCGCCGGAGCCTGCGCGACCGGGCGGCGCATCCGCAGCGTGCGCGGCAGCGGCGCGCGCTCGAGACGGAGGTTGGGCTCGGCGGCGGCGGTGCTGCCGACCAGGAGGAGCGCGACCGCGACCCGCCTCACGGCCGCAGGCCTCCCATCCTGTGGCAGTCGGCGCAGAACGTCTGGCCGTGACAGGTCAGGCACGGGCGCGGGTTGATCCGGGCAAGGCGCGAGTGCTCGCGCTCGAAGGTGCCGAACAGACCGTGCGAGCGCGGCCGCTGCTGGTGACACGCGGTGCAGAACTCGACGACGTGACAGGTGGCGCAGCGATTGCGATCGGCGACCGCCTCGGGCCCGTGATCGAGCTCGCGGAACGTGATCCGGTGATCGGAGGGCAACATGCGCTGATGGCACTCGTCGCAGGCGTCCTTCGGATTGCCCGACATCTGGACGTGGCAGGTGGCGCAGCGCGAAGCCGAGCGATTCGCCGCCTCGGCGTGATCGCGACGGAACGCGAGCGTGTGATCGATCGGCCGCTCGGTCGCGGGCAGGTGACTGCGCGGAGCCAGCTTGGTCAGGCTCGCGGTGATCTCGAGATGGCAGGTCTCGCAGATCCGCATCCGCAGCTCGTACGGCACGCGCGCCGAATCGTCGTGACAGCTGACGCAGCTCTCGACGCGCGGTGCGGGGTGGTCGTCGTAGTTCTTCGACGCGGCGGTGCGCTTGTGGCAGTCCTCGCACTTGATCGTGGCGCCCTTGGCATCGCGGCGGTGCTCGCGGTGATCGAACTTGATGTCGTTCTTGAGCACGCGATTGCGCACGCGCAGCCGCGGCTTGCCCTGGTGGCAGCCGGAGCAGTTCTCCATCGCGGGGACGTTCGCGAGCCCCACCTCGCTGGCGTGACAGCGCGCGCAGGTCGCGTGATCCGGTGGCTCCTGGACCTCGTTGCGGAGGTGGCAGTCGGCACAGCCGACGTGAAAGCCGACGCGCTTCTCCATCACCCCGGCATCCATGTGCTTGGCGTGCGAGAACACCGGCGGTAGCGCCTGCCAGGCGTCGTTGATCGGGTCGAAGCTCTTGAGCGGCGCGGCGAGCGTCGGCTGGGTGATCACGTCGGTGTGGCAGACCGCGCAGACCTTGCCGGGCGCGCTGGTGAACTCCTTCTTGTGGCAGCCGCTGTCGTCGCAGGGCTTGTGATCGTCGGCGCCCGGGCGCTTGCCGCGGTGGCAGCTGACGCAGGCGACGTGCGAGTGCTTCGCGTGATCGAGCCGCGACGGGTCGACGGCCGGCAGAGGCGGTTCCGCGCGCCGCGGCGGGTTACAGGCAAATAGCCAGCAGATGGCGAGCAATCGCCAGATCATGGGCCCGCGGCGAAACTATCACGGACCGTCAGCCCGCACGGTCCAGCGCGTCGTCGCGGTCTTCGAGATCGACGTGCGGCCGATCCGGGGTCAGTGGCCGGTCGAGCGTGGCGATCAGCTCGGGGGCGTCGGGCCGCCACCACAGGACGCACAGATCCGGCGCGTAGCCGACGATGACCCGCTCGCCGGGCAGGTCGGCGGGAATGGTGTGGCGGGCGACGTGGAGGATGGCCTCGCCACCCTCGTTGAGGTTGCGCCGGATCGCCGGCCACAACAGGCCGAAGAAGCCCGGATCGGCGCGCCGCCAGACGGCGAGGGCGGCGGCATCGGGGAGCGGCGCGTTGCAGGTCACCAGATCGGCGCGTGCACCGTCGATGGTATCGACCCCGACGTGCCGTGCCTCGAGGCGATCGACACCCGACAGCAGCGCTCCCTGACGCGCATACGCGACCGCGCGCGGGTTGATATCGATCGCGAGCATGACGTCGGCGAGGTTGGGCAACGCGAGCTGGGCGAATGCCGAGCCGCAGCCGATGTCGAGCCAGCGCTTGCGACGCTTCGTCGGTGGGATCGCGCCGACCAGGTGATGGCTCGAATCGTCGGGCCACGACACCCGGTCGACGGCATCGGGCACGTCGAGCCGGTCGCACACCATCAGCGACGGACCGAGCGGCAGGATCGCGGCCGGCGCGTAGACATCGTTACCGTGCGTCGCCAGCAGCTTGGCGTGCAGCAACGCATCGACCGGCAGGTTCTTCTGCACGCGATCCATCGCGAGCGGCACGCCGGCGACGAACAGGGTCAGCGCGACGGCGGCGGGCACCGGCTCGCGAGTGACCTGCGCCGGCAACACGGCGGGAAGTGCGGCGATGCGATCGGTGCCGACCCAGGAAGCGAGGGCGCGCGGAGACAGCCCAGCCGAACGCAGCTGGGCTCCTAGTGCTCGTACGCTCATGGCAGTGAGAGATATTTTCGCGCGAGATCGAACTCGGCGTCGAGCACCGCCCGCGCTTTGATCACGTCCTCGAGCAGCTTCCGCTTGCCCTCGGGTGTCGCGGCGGCGGGATCGAGACCGAGCACCGCGCCGTAGAACGCGAGCTCGGCCTTGCGCGGCCCGGTGGTGGCCGCCGCGCGCAGCTGATCGAACGTCAGCTTGCCGACGGCAGCCCGCGCGAGCAGCTCGTACCACAGGTCGCCGCGGCGCGAGGTCAGGTACTCGACGGCGAGGCGATCCGGCGGCTCGCCGAGGCGCTTGCCCTCGGCGAGGATCCACAGGCTGGTGTAGACCTTGAACAGCTCGCTGCCGTCGGGATCGCCGAGGCCGCGGTAGTAGACGTCGAGCGCTTCGCGATAGCGCTCGACCTCGATCAGGAACGCGACCGCACCCGACGAGGTCGAGGTGGTCGAATCGAAGTCCACCGCCTTGCTGATCAGGTCGATCGAGCGCGCGTGATCGCCGAGCCACCACATCGCCCGGCCGCTATCGAGGAGCCGTTCGGCGGCGATCGCCCGGGGCAGATCCTTGGTGTCGCCGAGCGAGGCCCAGGTGCGAAGCGCGTCGAGGTAGCGCGCCGCGGCCTCGCGCTGCTTGCCGGCCTGGCGGAGCGCGTCGGCGGCGAGGCGCTCGAGCTTGGCGCGGCGATAACGATCTCCGGCGGTGGTGTCGCCGAGGAGCGCGATGCCGGCGGCGGCCCACTTCTGCGCGTCCTTGTAGCGCGCGGTCTGGACGTCGATCGTGGTCAGACTCTCGTAGGCATCCGTCGACGGCGCGCGCTCGAGCGACGCGGTCAGCGCACGGCGACCCGCATCGATCATGCCCTGGCTCGCGAGCCCCTTGCCGAGCGCCGACTCGGCGATCGCGGCGGCTTGCTGCCACACCACGCTCGGGTGCTGCTTGGCGGCGCGCGCGGTGAACTTGATCGCGGCCGTCCACGCGTTGTTCGCGGCGGCGGGCCGGCCGCTCGCGGCGAGCCGCGCGATCCGCTCGCCGTACAGCTTGCCGAGACGGAGCGCGAGCTGGTCGTCGAGCTCGCGCGAGCTGGCGAGCGCGGCCTCGTAGTAAAGGATCGCTTGATCGACGCGCTCGAGGGCGCGGGCATCGCCGGCGGCGGCGGCGAGCAGCCCGCTGTGCTTGGGATCGATCGCGAGACCGGCCTGGCACAACGCGAGTGCGGCACCCGGATCCGGGGCGTGCTCGTCGGCGCGCAGCGTGCTCGCGAGCTCGCCGTAGGCATCGGCGGTGGGGTGCTCGGCGAGCACCTCGGCGCGCGCGCTGACCTCGCGCTCGGTGCCGATGCCCTTGAGGTTGACGAGGTGGCGATGGATCTCGGGACCGCGGCCGGCGCGGGCGAGCACGTTCGCGATCCGGTGCGAGGTGGCGAGGATGTCGTGATGAGCGCGCACCAGCTCGATGGTGACGCCGGTCGAGCTCGTGCAGCCCGGATCGCCGGGCGTGCAGCTCGGTGCCGCCTTCTGATAGGCGGCGAGCAAGCTGGCGACCGCGATCTGGCGATCGACGAGCAGCTTGACGTAGCGATCGACGAGCCAGGTCAGCGGGAGCTGGAGCACGGTCGGTTGCAGCACGCTGATCTGCTGGCTGCGCACCGCCTCGACGCCGTTCTCGGCGACCGCGAGGTCGTCGGCGAACTGGAGCAGCTCGTCGAGCTCGGCCAGCGCCTCGACGCGACTCGCGGGATCGACCTCCGAGAGCAGGATCAGCGTCTGAGCCGCCGGCTCGAGCGCGCCGGACTTCGCGAACATCTTGCGGAGGTCGCGGATCAACGGGGCATGGGCGCGCAGGCCGCTGGCCACGTTGTTCGGATCCGACAACCACAGCCCGGTCAGCTGATCGAGGAGCTCCGCCGCGGCAAATGGCCGATCCTCGACGACGGCATCGGTCAACCGCCGAGCCGTGGCGTCGGCGATCGCGCTCCGCAGTCGGTCGCGCTCCGGGCCGACGGGAGTCACCCACATCTGATCGATGGCGGCCTCGCGATCGACCTCGTCGCGCAGCTCGACCGGGGCGTCGGGCCAGCTCGGTTTATTCCGAACCGCCCCGCCGCACGCGCTGATCAAGACTGCGAGCATCAGCAGACGCGCCATACGAACAACGTAGCATCCCCGCGGCGTTGTCATCGTGTATGGTGCCCGACGTGACTCAGCCGCTCACCGCTCCTACCGGAATCGTCGTCCAAAAGTACGGCGGTTCCTCCGTCGCCGACGCCGAGAAGATCAAGCTGGTTGCACAGCGCATCGCGCGCACCAAGGCGGCCGGCAAGAAGGTCGTGGTGGTGGTGTCCGCGATGGGCAAGACCACGAACCAGCTGATCGAGAAGGCCAGGTCGATCAGCGCGTCGCCGTCGCGTCGCGAGCTCGACATGCTGCTGACCTGCGGCGAGCGCGAGGCGATGTCGCTGCTGTCGATGGCGTGCTCGGAAGAGGGCATGGAGGCGATCTCGTTCACCGGCTCGCAGGCCGGCATCCTCACCAACGATCGCCACTCCGGCGCGCGCATCGTCGAGGTCCGGCCGTTCCGCGTCGAGGACGAGCTCGATCGCGGCAAGGTGGTCATCGTCGCCGGCTTCCAGGGCGTGTCGTACAAGCGCGAGATCACCACGCTCGGTCGCGGCGGCTCGGACACCACGGCGGTCGCGCTCGCCGGTGCGCTGCGCGCGGACTACTGCGAGATCTGTTCGGACGTCGACGGCGTCTACACGTCGGATCCGCGCGTCGTCGATGCGGCCACGCTGCTGCACTCGATCAGCCACGACGAGATGCTCGAGCTCGCCGCCCAGGGAGCGAAGGTGCTGCACGACGCCTCCGTCGAGTTCGCCCGTCGCTCGGGCATCGCGCTCTACGCGCGCGCCACCAACAAGGACGGCGGTGGCACGCGGATCGATTTCACGCCGGAGCGCGAGCGCCAGGTCGCCGCGGTCACCGGTCAGAACAATCTGATCCGGATCCGGGTGTCCGGCGGCGCCGCCGTCGAGCACTGCCTGCAGATCCTCGAGACCGCCTCGATCCCGCTCACCCACCTCGATCTCGAGGGCAAGGAGCTGCGCGTGTGGTTCACGATCGCGGACGTGCCCGACTGGGCCGAGGTCCGCAAGCGCCTCGACAACGTGCTCGCCGATCAGATCGAGTTCGGCGAGGAAGGCGCGGTCACCATCGTCGGTCACGGCATCGGCTCGAACCCGGGCGTCATCAACAAGGCGCGCCAGTCGGCGTTCGGTGCCGGTGTGCCGCTCAACGCGGTCAGCGTGTCGCCGCTCCGGGTCACGCTGTGGTGCGATCGCCCGCACGTCGATAACCTGACGCGGGCTCTCCACAAGACCTTCGTCGAGTGACGTCACCCCTCGCTCGCTTCATCCCGCACCTCGGTCGGCTCGGGCGCGCCACCCGGTGGCGCCGCGGCCGCGGGCAACGGCCACGCGTGTGGGCGCATCGCGGGGCGTCGGCGCGCGCACCGGAGAACACGATGCGCGCCTTCGAGCTCGCCGTGCAGGCGGGCGCCGATGGCCTCGAATTCGATGTTCGTCTCGACGGCGAGGGCCACGTCGTGGTGTTCCACGACAGCAAGCTCGATCGGCTCGTCGGTCGTCCCGGGCTCCTCACCGATCTATCGGCCGCCGAGCGCAAGGCGCTGCGCGTCGGCGGCGAGCCGGTGCCATTGCTCGCCGAGGTGCTCGACGCGTTCGATCTCGAGCTCGATATCGAGATCAAGTCCGATCGCGTCGGCCGCAGTGACCAGCTGGTCGCCGCGGTCGCCAAGCTCCTCGCCGAGTCGCGCTCGCGCCTCGATCGCGTGATGGTGTCGTCGTTCGATCCGGCGGTGCTGCTCCAGCTTCACCACCGCATCCCCGATCTCGCGCTCGCGTACATCTTCCATCAGGACCAGACCTGGGTCGCGCGCACCGGCTGGGTCGGTCGTGCGATCGGCGTCAGCCTCGTCCACCCGCAGAACACGCTGTGCACCGAGAAGCGGGTCAAGGAGTGGCACACCGCGGGGATGCCGATCAACGCGTGGACCGTCGACGATCCGGCGGAGCTGCGCCGGCTCGCGGCGATCGGCGTCGACGGCGTGTTCGCGAACGATCCGGCCGCCGCGCTCGCGGTGCTCTCGGAATGACCGAGTGAGCTACGGGTTGGTCGGCACGCCGCCGTGCGTGGTGTCCTTGCAGATCACCTGCGCGGGCGTGCTTGCATCGGCGGTGCAATCCGCGACCGTGCAGCCACCGGTGTTCGTGCATGCGG
>JAEYYY010000165.1 GCA_023430775.1 Pseudomonadota bacterium | reverse complement strand
TAGTAGCGCAGCTCGTTCGGCGCCTCGCGCTCCGCGCGCTCGAGGATCGGCGACGCGGCGATCCGGCCGAGCGCGGCGGCCGCCTCGGCGATCAGCGGCTCGAGCGATGCCGTCGCGACATCGAGCGAGCTCTCGAGCAGGTACGGCCCGGGCAGCGCCGGCTTCTCGATCATCGGCTCGAGCGCGGCGACGATCTTGCCGTCGTCCTCGGACAGCCGGACGACGCGCAAGCGAGCGGGTGGCGCGGAGGCGAGCAGGTCGGTCAGCGCGCCGCCGATCTGGTCCTCGAGCCAGCGCTTGACGGTGCGCGCGCCGTAACGCGGATCGAACGCGTCGGCGACGGCGCGGCGACGAACCGCCGAGCCCGCGTAGACGAACGTGTTGCGCTCGCGCAGGCCGCGGCGCGCGAGCAGCTTCGCCAGCTCCTTGTCGACGACCTTCTCGGCCACGGCGTGCGTCAGCGGCTGGAACGCGACCACCTCGTCGATGCGGTTGAATAGCTCGATCGGGAAGAAGTCGCGCACCGCCTTGGCGACGTCGGCGAGGATCCGATCGCGGGTGTCGCCGAAGCCGATCGGCGCCGCGTTTCGCGAGCCGAGGTTCGACGTCATGATGACGACCGCGCTCGCGAACGATGCGACCTCGCCGGCGGCGTCGGTCAGCCGGCCCTCGTCGAACAGCTGGAGTAGCAGGTGCAGCGCCTGCGGATGTGCCTTCTCGATCTCGTCGAGCAGCACCACGGAGAACGGCTGCGCGCGGATCCGCGAGGTCAACAGGCCCTCGGGGTTCCAGCGATCGCCGATCAACCGCGATACCGCGTCGGGACCCGACAGCTCGCCCATGTCGATGCGCAGCAAGCGTTCCCCGGCGCCGTAGAGATACTCGGCGATCGCGGTGGCGAGCTCCGTCTTGCCGGTGCCCGTCGGACCGGTGAACAGCATGACGTGGATCGGGCGATTCGGATCGGCGAGGCCGGCGCGCACCTTGAGGATGACGTCGGCGGCGGCGCGAGTGGCGCGCGGCTGACCGATGACGCGCGTCGCGAACGTCGCCTCGACCTCGTCGGCATCGAGCTGGGCGTCGAGCGAGATCAGGCTCGGCGATAGCCCCGTCGTGTGCGCGAGGTGCTCGAGCACGTCGCTCGGCGCGATCTCGCGCGTCACGCCCTGCGCGGCCGCGAGCTCGGCGACCCGGCGCACGATCTCGATCGCGACGCCGGGACGAGCGCGCCACGGAAACAGCGATGCACCGAGCTCGAGCGCGGTGCGCGGCACGAACGGATGGAGCGCCACCGGCAACCGCATCTCGAGGGCGCGCACCTCGTGCAGCAGCAGGTGTGCGGTCTCGGCGGCCGACGCCGCGGGCACCATCACCGGTGCGAGCGCCTCGGCGAGCCCGGGCGCATCGCGCTCGAGGCGCGCGTACTGCTCGGGCGTCATCTCGGCGACGATCGCCAGATCGCCGCGCCGCGCCGGGCCGCGGAAGAAGTCGGCGAAGCTGCGCTCGCTCTGGCGCGACTGGCCGAGGCGTCCCCACAGATGGAGATCCTCGATCCACAGGATGCCCTTCTTGCGGCTCGCCTCGTCGAGGAGTGCCAGGCAGCGCTCCTCCCACTGTCCGAGGTGAGACATGCCGGCGATCATCCGCTTGCCGGTCAATCGCCAGACGTGGAAGCAGCGATCGAGGTTCTTGTGGAGGGTGAAGCCATCCTCGACCAGCCGATCGTGGATCCACTGCTGGATCAGCATCGTCTTGCCGCTGCCCGGTGGGCCGATCACGGCGACGCTGCGCGGGCGCGGCCCGCCGAGCAGGTACTGCAGGCGCTCGCGGTACGGCGACCGCGGCACCCCGAGGTTGACCGGTCCGCTCAGCCGGTGCGTCTCGTCGACGGCGATCTGCTGGAGCACCTGGCCGGGACGCGCGGCAAACGCCGCGGTGCGGTTGTCCTTCTTGCGCGACGGCAGCATGTCCAGCAGCGACCTGGCCTCCGTCGAGAAGGCGATCTGGATCAGCCGGTCGCGGCCGTTGGACAGCAGACCCCGGACCGAGTCCTCGTCCAGGTCCTTCCAGTAGTGACGGAAGAACGTGGTCGCGAGCGCGGCGAGGTCACTGCGGTCCTCGACGTGGAACCACTCGAAGCGGCGCTCCGGGTGGTAGCAGAAGTAGATCTGCTTGTCGGGGTTCACCCAGCGCGGCTCGACGATCAGCGGCACCACGCCGGTGACGCGGCCGTCGTCGAGCTTGAGATCGAACGGCAACCGCTCGAGCTCGGTGCCGAGGGGAAGCTGATACAGCTCCTGGTGGTCTGGCGGTGCTTCGCGCAGCACCTGGCGGAGGCGATCGATCATCCGCTCGCGGAGCTTGGTCTCGCCCTGACCGGACTGATACGCGTACTGCGTGACCGGGATCAGGGCGGTCCACTCCTCGAGGCCTTCCTTCTTGGCCTGGTAGACGCCGACGGTGAAGTGAATCATCACGGCGCCCTCCTATCAGTGAACGTGAACGTGCTCGTGCACGTGCACTCGGCGGCGATGGGATCCTGATGGTCGGCGGCGTCGGGAAGCTCGCACCGACGGTCATGCGCAGTGCCGAATCGATCGATCTCGACACCGCGGGTCGCAGCGAGAAGCAGGGCGCAGCGAAGCGTTGCGGTGCGGCGTGGCCGATTGGCATCGAGCAACGCCACTACGCGCGATTCAAAGCTCGACACAGCAGTCCAGAAACGAGCACGAGCACGAGCACGAATACGAATACGCCGACGGGGAGGACTCACGACTTGCCCGCCTTCTGCTGCGCGAGCATCGCCTCGATCGCCTGTAGCGGGCGCTCCCAGATCCAGAACCGATCCATGCCGTCGGGCTTCTGCAGCGCCGGCAAGATCCGCGCGACCGCGGCCTCGGCGAGGCGCGGTCCGAGCTCCTCGAACGGCACGTCGACCTCGTCACCCTCGACGACGACGTGATCGCCGGTGACCACCGCCTCGCGGAACGGCGCACCACGCGCGGCGCGCGCCGACGGCGGACCCGGCAGGCCCATCCACTCCTGATCGACAAACTCGGCGCGCGGCTCGAGGAGATCGACGTGGACGTGACAGGCATCCCCGGCGAGACCGTGGAAGCGATGCATGCCTTGCTCGAGGCCGAGCAGCAGATCGGCGCCTTGCCCGACGACGCGCAGCAGCGCCGAGACCGGCGCGGCGGAGGACAGGCTGTCCTCGGCCCACTCGAGATCGTGCGGTGGGCCCCAGCCCGGACGATCCTTCGTGCAGTGCTTCCAGCCCGGCTGGAGCTCGCCCCACAGGTGGACGCTCGCCCGCCAGGAATGAGCGGCGGCCGCGCGCATCGCGACCTTGAGCCACGCCACGGTGGCGGCGCGCGCATCGGGAGAGTGAACGAGCAGCGTGGCGCCGGGGCGCGTCGGCCGCAGCGCGGTGACCAGCCAGAACAGATCGCGGCGGAACGTGTGGCGCTGCGTGATCGCGGCATCGATCAGATCGATGGCGTCGATGTCGCGCGCGAGCGCCTCGAGGCACAGCTCCTCGGCGGTGCGCAGCTCGCCCTGCGCGTTCATGCAACGCGTCCAGCGATCGAGCAGGCGCGCGTGTTCGGTGGAGATCCGCCCGATCTCGGCGCCGGACATCGCCTTGGCATCGGAGGTCGACTTGCGCGCGGCGGTGGCGAGCGTGGCCTCGTGCTCGGCGATCTTCTCGCGCACCGCCGGCGAGGCAGCGAGGGCGAGCTCGCGATCGGTGTCGCGGCGCAGCCCACCGAGCGCGAGCGCGGACCGCACCAGGCGGCGGCCCGTGGCAGCGGCGCGCCGCCACAGCGTGACGTGAACGTCGCCGCGGTCGTCTTCCCGTGTGCTCGCCGCTACGCGGCTGCGCTCCTCGCCGATCCGCGAGCCGGCCGGCCGGGCCTTGAGATCGCCGCGGGCGACTTCCTCGTCGGTGCGAACGGTCAGCGTGCCGCCGTGCCCGTCGGCGCCGGCCTTCGCGAGCAGCCGCGCACACGGCGCGAGCACGGCGGCGTCGAGGTGGCGACGCAGCGCGCGGGCACCGAGCTCGGCGGAGAAGCCGCGGTCCGCGAGCTGCTCCAGCGCGGGGCGCGAGATGTCGAGGATCGCGCCGCTCTGCGTGAAGCCGCGGCGCTCGGCGAGCCGGCCGACGGCGATCTCGCAGACCTTGGTGATCTCGTCCGGGCGCAGCGGATGGAAGACGACGATCTGATCGAGGCGGTTGATCAGCTCGGGCCGGAACGCGCCGAGCACGGCATCGCGATAGCGCCGCTCTTCGCGTTCATCTTCGTCGGAGGGCGCGATGCCCAGCTTGCCCTTCGCGCCGCGGGTGCCGAGGTTCGACGTCAGGACGATGATCGCGTTGTGAAAGTACGTGGTGCGGCCGCGGCCGTCTGTCAGCCGCGCCTCGCCGAGCACCTGCAGCAGCAGATCGAACACCGACGGGTGCGCCTTCTCGATCTCGTCGAGCAGCACCACGCCGAACGGCTGGCTGCGCACCGCGGAGGTCAGCCGCCCGTCCTCGGAATCCGCGCCGAACAGGCGCTCGGCGGCGTACGGGTCGGTGTACTCACTCATGTCGAGGCGCACCATCCGATCGGGTGCACCGAACAGATACGCGGCGACGCTGCGCGCGAGCTCGGTCTTGCCGGTGCCGGTGGGGCCGACGAACAGCAGCGAGGCGAGCGGCTTGTCGGCGGGGGCGAGCCGCGCCTTGGCCACCGCGATCGCATCGGCGACGCGGCGCACCGCCGGCTCCTGGCCGACCATGCGGCGGCGCAACGCCGCGATCACGTCCTCGCGCGACAGCGCCTTGTCGTCGGCCAGTAGCGCCTGGGGAATGCCGGTCGATTGCGAGAACGCGCTGAACAGCTCCGGCTCGCCGAGCTGCGGCCCGACACCGCGCGCGTCGCGGCCGGCATCGTGCGCGACGCGCAGCTCCTCGAGCAGGCGCACCGCCTTGCCGGGGAACGCGCGGTAGGGGAGGTAGCGCCGCGCCAGCTCGACCGCCGTCGGCACCACACCCTTCGCGATCTGCGGGCGATGCGGCTGGGTCCGCGCCCAGTACGCGGCCCACGCCTCGCACGCGCTCACCGTGGTCGGGATGTCGGTCGGCGGCACCGCGACGCGCAGCATCGATCCGATCAGCGAGACATCGCGGCGCTCCGCGCGATCCAGCGCGCCCGGCGTCAGCTCGCCGATCACGCGCACGCGACCGTCGACGACGTGCTTGCGCATCGCCGCGTTGAGCTCGACGCCGCCCTCGGCGGGCCGTTCGGCGAACAGCGCGCCGAAGTCGTCGAAGTAGAGGATCGCGTCGAGCGTCTCGGCGGCCGCGAGCACCGCCGCGATCCGCGCCTGCCACTCGCCGAGCCCGCTCGCGCCGGCGACCAGCTCGGCCGCCGACGTCGCCCAGATCCTCCGCGACGACTGCGCGGCCACCCACGCGAGCACCAGTGCGCTCTTGCCCGCGGCCTCGTCGCCGACGAGCAACACGCTGCGGCGCGGACCGCCGAGGATGCGCGACAGCTCGCCGAGCACGTCGTCGCGACCGACGCACGGTGGCGGTGGATCGGAGACCTCGACGCGGCGGCCCGCGTTGTCGAGCGTCGCGATCGCGAGTCGCTTGCGCTCGGCATCCGCCAGCGCCTTGCGGCCCTGCGCCTGCGCGAGCGGCGTGGTCGCGAGCTCGATCGGCAGCTGCTCGAGCGTGGTGGGCGCGTAGGTCAAGAGGCGCTTCCAGCCGTCGGTGTCGAGCGCGAGCGCGGCCGGCAGCACGGCGAGCTCGGCCTGCACGCGATCGGCGAGCTGCTCGCCGCGCGCCACGTAGCACGCGTGATCGATCGCCGGCACGAACACCCAGTGGCCGGCGGGGCCACCCTCTGCGCGCGGCTCCGGAACGACGACCACGGCGATCGTCAGCACGATCGGGCGCGCGAGCCGGCCCGGCAGCTCGGGGCGCGACAGCTTGATCTCGACCTCCTCCAGCGTGACGCCCTCGGGCAGCAGGAAGCGCGCGACGCTGGTCGGCCGCGCCTCGTCGGGCAGCTCGGACAGCGCGAGCGTCATCTCGTCGGCGACGCGCGCCTCGGTGCCGTACGCGACGATCGCCGGCGCGGACACCGGCGCCATCTCGTGATGGTCGGAGGCGAGCGCGCGGCGGATCGCCTGCGTCGTGAACCGGAGCTTGTCCTTGGTGTCGCCGTCGCTCATGCCAGACCCGCTCGTGGTGTGGGGGCACGCGGCGCGACGAACGCGATCGCGAGGCCGGTGGTGGTCAGTGCGGTGGCGCCGGCGAGCGCCAGCGTCGGGTGCTTGTCGAACCAGCCGGTGCCGTCGCGCGTCGCCAGCATCGGCAGCTCGCCGCGCGACACCAGCAGCGCGACGCTGTTGTTGAGGAAGTGGGCCAGGATCGTCGGCAGCGAGCTCGCGGCGCGCAGCGCGATCAGGCCGAACATCAGGCCGAGCGTGAACGTGGGGATCAGCTGCACGAGGTTCATGTGATAGGCGGAGAACACCAGCGCCGAGAGCACGATCGCGACCGGTGCGTGGAACCGCGTCGCGAGCCCGCGCAGGAGGGCGCCGCGGAACAGCGTCTCCTCGCACACCGCGGGAAGCAGCGCGATGGTTAGCAGGGTGACCACGAGTGGCAAGCGATCGATCAGCTGCTCGAAGGCCGCGATGTCCTTGGGGACGTCGAACAGCGCGACGATGCGGATGTTGACGTACCAGGCGCTGCAGCCGATCAGCACCGCCGCGACGGCGTACAGCCACGACGTGCGCGCGAAGCCGAGGGCCAGCCGGTTCCTCCCACCGACCCGGGCGGCGATCACCGGGACGACGACCAGGCAGAGCTGCCCGAGCGAGAGCGCGATCGCGAGGTCGAGCCCGCCGAGCGCGGCGCCGACACCGACGACGATCAGCGTCGCCCACGCCGCGGCGGTGATCCCTGCGGCGCCGAGGGCCGTGAAGGCCGAGGCCGATGCCGCGTGATACAAGCTAGCAGTGGGATCGCGCGGAGTACTCGTCGGACTGGTCATCGGACTTGGTGTCGGTGCGGGTGCAATGTATCTCGTGCTGCGCCCACCGTGGGGCAGTGGGGACGCCCGTGGACCGGTCGATGGCGGCGTCGCGATGGCCACCCCGGATGCCGGCTCCGCGAAGGTGAAGCCCAAGAAGCGCCCGCGGCCGGGTGGCTACAGCGGGCTGCGCCGCCAGCGTCCGGGCTCGGACTTCCTCGACGGGGACGAGACCGACGAGCAGTCGGGGCCCGCGCGGATCACGCTGACCGCGGCCGATCGCGCGCTCGAGTGGCGCGGCGAGCAGACGGCGATCTCGCGCAAGATCGACATGACCGCGCCCGACACCGCGCGGCCGCTCGAGTCGAGCGAGATCAACTCGACGGTGTCGAGCCAGACTGCCGGCGTGCGCGCGTGCGTCGAGCAGGGCGCCGCGGGCACCGACCTGCGGGCGACGATCACGATCAAGCTGGTCGTCGAGGGCAACGGCCGGGTGACCAAGAGCCAGATGCAGGCGCCGCGCTACCTGTTCGAGAAGGGCCTGCTCGGCTGCGCGCAACGCGCGCTCGGTCAGATGCGGTTCCCGGCGACCGGCGCGCCCACCGTCGTCACGTTCCCGATCAACCTCGGCTGAGCGCTCGGTCCGTGACATGCACCGCCGTCGGTGCATGGCCACGACGCTTACCAATGAATCCCTCGGACCCGAGATCGTGTTGCCGCCGATGCGACATGTCCGGATCTCTTCTCCCATCGGCTGGTCTTCGATCTTCGTAGGCACCGCGGTCGCTGCGGGCAGCTGGCTGGTCCTTCACCTGCTCGGTGTCGGCATCGGGCTGACGGCGATCGACCCCGATAACGCGAGCTCGCTCGAGGGCGTCGGCATCGGCACCGGCATCTGGAGCTTGATCGCGCCGATCCTGGCGCTGTTCATCGGCGGTCTCGTCGTCGGTCGCACGGCGCCGACGGTCAATACCGGCAACGCGCTGATCCACGCGTTCGCGGCGTGGGCGCTGACCGCGATCGGAACGATCATGTTGCTGGCGATGTTGCTCGGCGCGATCGGCCGCGCGGCTTCGAGTACCGCCGCGACGGTCGCCGACGTCGCGACGAGCGCAGGCGCGCGCGCCGACGGCGTGGCACCCGCTCTCGGCATCGACTCCGACGATCTCGTGGCGAGGATCAACAAGCGCCTCGAGGAGCGCGGCATGCCGAAGGTCACCGCCGATCAGGTGACGGCGTCGGTCCGCGAAGTCGCCCAGCAGATGGTGCGCGGCGAGACGGTGAGCCGCGAGTCGGTGACCGGCATCGTCGCGCGCAGGACCTCGCTCGATCGGTCACAGGCCGAGGAGCTCGCCGACGACATCCAGCGCGAAGCGCTGCGGATCAAGAACCGCGGTCGCGCGATGGCCGCCGATGCCGGCGAGACCGCGCTCGAGGTGGCCGAGGCAGGCGGCAAGGTCTTGCTCGGTCTGTCGATCACCATGCTGCTCGCCCTCGGCGCGGCGCTCGGCGGCGCGGCGATCACGGTGTCGCGCGAGCGTCGCGAGTACACGCGCACGCTCGGGCGCTCGCCCGCGGATCTCTCGGACGTCGGTCGCTGACGGCGCGCTCAGTCGCTGAGCGCGGCATTGTAGTAAGCGTCGGGGTTGCTCGACAGATAGACCTCGTAGATCGCGAGGTTGATCGTCGACGGCACCGTGAAGTCCTGGCGGAACAAGCCATCGGCGCCGGTCGTCGCGCGGCCGAGGCCCTTGGACTGCGCGCCGCGCGCGCCGGCCGGTGCGATGTAGACGTCGATCGGGTGATCGGCGAGCGGCTTGCCGTCGACGTGAGCGCGGCCCTCGATCCGGATCGTGCCGCCGCGATACGCCGAGGGCGTGGCGAGCGTGATCTCGAGCTTGGGGTTCTGCTTCTTGGGGTCCATCTGGACGGCGGGCAGGTTGACGTCGGGGAGGATGGTGTCCTGCGGCTGGAGCGGGTCGATGCCGCTGCCATTGCCGGCGATCGCGCCGGAGCCCTGACCGACCGCGCCACTCGGCGGCGCCTGATCGAGCGGCTTGCGCTTGTCGTCGAGCTGCTGCTTGGTGAGGCCGGCGATGTCGCCCTGGAGCTGCGTGTAGTTCTGCTTGTACTCGTCGGGCTTCGCGAACGGATCGTCGGCGCGAGGGCGGTGCAGCGTCTTGTCGTCGGCGCCGGTGACCTCCATGCGGAGTGCCGCGCCACCGAGATCGATGCGCTGCCAGCCGCGCTCGGGGAACCACACCTCGACGAACGCGTGGGCCTCGTTCTCGACGTAGCGCGTTGGGATGCCGATCGCGTTCGCGGTGATCGCGAAGGCGAACGCGCGATGGCGGCAGACGCCGGCCTGGGCGTCGCACAGATCGCGATAGATGTCGCCGCTCGTCGGCGGCAGCGTCTTGGCCTCGAACGCGCGGAAGTACGCCACCAGCTTGTTGAACACCGCGCCGAGCTCCATGTCGGCATCGACGCCGAGCTTGTCGAGCGTCTTCTCCGCGTTGCGGCGGATCGGGTCGGGCATGATCGGCTTGAGCTCGGGCGGCGTCAGCGTGGTGATCATGCGCGGCGTGTAGCGGCGGCCGGTGGGTAGCGACGGCGCGAAGTACCCGGCATCGGCATCGCAATCGAAGATCAGGCGATAGCTGCCGGAGGCCGAGCTCTCGTCGGTGCGCACGTAGTAGTTGTCGGCGCCGTCCTTCTCGAACTTGAGCTGCACCTTGGGGCGCGTCTCGTACGACAGGATCCGCATGTCGGGTGCGACCGACGGCAGCGGGATGTCCTTGCCGGGCGTCAGCTGGATCAGCACCGAGGCGCGGAAGTAATCGCGCTTGGCCTGATCGGTGGTGCCGCCGACGGGGACCTCGAACAGCGCGGTGCGGCCGACGCGCAGCACGTAATCGTCACCGACCGCGTCCAGCGCGCTCATCCGCTTGAACGGCAGCACGTCGGGGTTGAACACCGAGACGTAGTGGAGCGTGGAGTCGGGGCCCGTCTTGTTATCGGGCCGCATCTGGGTCTGGCGATCGGCGGCGAAGCCACCGGCACCGAGCACCGGCTCGTCCTTGGGGGCGCGATCCGGATCGGTGAGCGGCGGCTTGGGAATGATCTTGTCGCCGGAGCGCACCGCGGCCGGCATGCCGCCGCCCGATCCGATCGTTCGCGAGTCGGGCTGCGCGCCGTTCGCGACCACCAGATCTTCGTGCAGCGTCGGGCGCGCGCGCTTGGCTTCCTGAGCGACCGCGAGACCGGCGACTCCGAGAACGGTGACCAGCGCAAACCCGTGGCGCGCACGCATGGTCCCGATGATGACACCGGGGATGTGCCCCCGGTAGGGAAACCATTGCAGATCCGCAACATCGGATCGGTTCCCGAAATCTGCCAGCGTATGATGGCGTTCGGAAGTTTGGTGGGCGCAGCGACACAGACCCAGCCCAGGTTCCTGGCCCGGATCGGGATCTTGCGCGACGAGGAGCGGGCCCTCGTGGTCACCGCGGGGAGCGTGTTCGCGCTGGCCTCGGCCGGCGCGGCGATGAGCGCGGCCGCGGCGGATGCGATGTTCCTGTCGGAGCTCGGTCCGACCCACCTCGGCGAGGCGGTGGCGCTGTCGAGCGCCCTCCTGGCGATCGTGCTGGCCGTGGTCGGCGGCCTCGCCGATCGGCTCGAGCGCCGGCGCATCCTGGCCACGCTCTCGGTCGTGTCGGCGGTCGTGATCGCCGGGCTGGCCGCGCTGTCGTTCGAGATGCCGCGCGCGGCGGCGGTGATCACGCTGGTCGCCGGCAAGCAGCTCGCCGCCGCCACCGATCTCGCGTTCTGGGTCGTCATCGCCGAGCGCCTCGACGCGCGGCGCAGCCGGCGCCTGCTGCCGGTGCTCGCCGCGACCGGCGGGGCAGGGGCCGCGCTCGGCGCGGTGCTGGTGGTGCCGATCGCGTCGGCGATCGGTGCACCCGGCGTGCTGCTGTGCGCCGCCGGCTTGCTATTGCTCGCGGCGCTCGGCACGTCGCGCCTGACCGCCACCCGCCGCGTCGCCGCCGCCCCGCGCGGCTCGCTCCACATCCTGCGCGGGCCCGGATCGCTGGTCGGCAGGTCGTGGCGCGATGGCGCGCGCGCCGTGCGGCGGCAACCGCTCGCCCGTCACCTCGCGGTCGTCGTCGGTGCGGCGGGCGTGTTCGCGTCGCTCGCGTACTTCGCGCTCGGCGTCGCGCTGGTGCAGCACGGCGAGGTGGGTTCGAGCACCGCGCAGGCAGCCGAGCTGGCGGCGCTGATCGGCTGGATTCGCTCCGGCAGTCAGGTCCTGGTGCTCGTGGTCCAGCTGGTGCTCGCACCGAGAATCCTGGCGCGGATCGCCACCGGCCACACGCTGCTGCTCGCGCCGCTCGGTGCGCTGGCCGCCGGGCTCGGGCTGGTGTTCGCGCCGATCCTCGCGGTGGCGATCGCGACCCAGGTCTCGGCGCGCGTGCTCGATGCCGGCGTCGAGACCCCGGCCGAGAAGCTGACGCAGACGCTGCTGCCGTCCGCGATCCGCGGCCGCGTCGGCGGGTTTCTCGACGGCACGGCCAAGCGCGCGGGCGCCGTGCTCGGTGGCCTGATCGCCGCGGTGCTGTCCGGCTCGCCGACGGTGTTCTACATCGCGACCGCCGTCGCGGCCGCGCTGTGGTTGCTCGCGGCGTGGCGGATCGCGCGCGAGCTGCCAGAGCTCGCGATCGAGTCGGCGGTCGCGGATGCCGATGTCGAGGCGATCGTCGACGCGCGCGCGGTCGAGGCGCTGCGGCGCGAGCTCGACGGCAACCGGCCGGAGCGCGCCGCCGAGGTGCTCGCCCGCTTGCACGAGCGTGGCCGGCTCGATGCGGTGCCAGATCTGGTGCGCGTGGTCGCGACGCCGCGCGACTGGAAGCCGGTCAGCCTCGAGCCCGGTGCGTCGGCACGCTCGATCATCGCGCGACAGGAGTCGCGACAGATCGGGCGCGGCGCGACGCCGGTGTGGCGCGCGCTGATCGGCATCCTCGACGTCCCCGCCGAGGCGCAGGGCGCGACGCTGCTCGCGGCGGCGAAGTCGTGCGACGCCGCGGACACCGAGCTGGCGGTCCGCGCGGTCGGCCTCGCCGGTGGGATCGAGCCGAAGGAGCTCGCAGCATGGCTCGCGGCCGACGATGCCGCGCTCGCCCTCACCGCGCAGGTCGCGAAGCATCGGCTGGCGAACGAGCCCACCGAGGTCATCGAGCTGCTCGGCGATGCCGTGCGCGACACCGGCGCCACCAGCCGCGCGGCGATCGAGGAGCTGTGCGCGGAGGTCCACTGCGGCATCGCGGCCTCGAACGACGAGCGCGTGTTCGCCGCGACTCGCCACCTCGCGCGCGCGCTGCGGCGCGGCCGCGGGGATGTGATCGCGCGTGCCGCGGGCTTCGTCTCGCT
>JAEYYY010000139.1 GCA_023430775.1 Pseudomonadota bacterium | reverse complement strand
CCAACATCGTTCATCGCGATCTCAAGCCGCACAACCTGTTCCTGCACGAGGGCCGGATCTGGAAGATCCTCGACTTCGGCGTCTCGAAGGTGCTCGACAGCGAAGGCACGCTGACCGGCGAGGGCATCGTCGGCACGCCGCAGTACATGGCTCCGGAGCAAGCGTCGGGGCAGCCGGTGACGCACCTCGCGGATGTCTACGCGCTCGGTGCGATCGCGTACCGCTGCCTGACCGGGCGCTCGCCGTTCAAGGGCAAGGACCTCGCGGAGCTGGTCTATCAAGTCGTCCACACGCCGCCGATCCGGCCGAGCCTGCTGGGTCGCGTCCCGACGCCGATCGAGGACGTGCTCGCGATCGCGATGGCCAAGGATCCGCGGCGACGGTTTCCCTCGGCGGCCGCGTTTGCCCAGGCCTTCATCACCGCGCGCCGCGGTCGTCCGGTCGCGATCGACCCACCCGCGAACGCGTGGACGTGAGAAGCTGCCGCCATGGGCGGTCGCGCCTGCGTCCTCGTGCTGGTGAGTGCGTGTAGCTACTCGCCCGGAGCGGGAACGGCACCGGCCGACAGCGCCGAGCCCGACGACACCGCGCCCGACATGCAGGTCAACGCGAACTGCTTCGGTCAGTTCGGTACCGTGTGTCTCGCGGGGTTGCCGACGCAGGAGCTCGCGATCGGTAACACCGAGTCGACGATCGTCACCGACGTGCTCGCCAACTGCGAGGCGATCACCAACGACAGCAACGTCAACGGCTGCGTCGTCTCCGGCACGTCGGTGACCATCGACGGCACGTTGATCGGGACCGGTGGCAAGCCGCTGATCCTGATCGCGACGGACGGACCGTTGATCGTGCAGCGCTTGCTCGATGTCTCGAGTCACGGCGAGGTCCGCGGTGCGGGCGCCAATCCGACCGGCGCGTGTACCGGGGCCACGATCGCGGAGGGTGCGGCCGGTGGTGCCGGCGGCAGCCTCGGCGGAACCGGCGGTGGTGGCGGTGCGGGGGTCGGTGGTGCCGCGACGACGGCGGCTCCCGGTGGGGTGCCGGCCTCGCTGCGCGGTGGTTGCCCGGGCCGGCTCGGCGGAACGCCGATGAGCTCGACGGCGGGTGGGAGCGGCGGCGGCGCGATCTGGCTGATCTCGAACGAGCGGATCGTGATCAACGGCGTGGTCAATGCCTCGGGCGCCGGCGGCCAGGGTGGCCCGGGCGATCCGCTCGCCAATCACGGCGGTGCCGGCGGCGGATCGGGCGGCATGATCGTGCTCGACGCGCCGATCGTCGAGATCTCCGCGACCGGTGTGGTGATGGCGACCGGCGGTGGCGGTGGCGGTGGCAACGCGAGCGCGTTTTCGGGTCTCGATGGCGACGATCCCGATCCCATGAACCCCGATGACCCTGCCGATGGCGGCACGGGTGTGGGTGGCGATAGCGGTGGCGACGGTGGCACCACCGGCAACGGCGGCAACGGCGACAGCGAAGCCGGATCCACCGGCTGCGGCGGTGGCGGTGGGACCGGCTACATCCGTGGCTTCGGGACGCTGATGATCGAAGGCGCCGCGTTCCCCGTGATCTCGACGAACTAGTGACCGGCGGCTAGGCTAAACCATGCTCCTGTTGCGTTCAGTCGTCACCGGATTCGGGCTCGCCCTGGGAGCGGCCCTGTTCAAGAAGCACGTCGCCAAACGGCTCGGCCTCGAGGAGGAAACTCCCGCCAAGAAGGACGAGCTCGAGCGCGATGTCGGCACCGATCCCGGCCTCCAGCGCGATCAGGTGTGATACCGGCCCACTCCGCGAACGTGACGAAATCAGCGGCGGAGTCGGGGGTTTTGCGGAACACTCCTGGGCAGTGGAATCGTCGAACCTGGCGCCCGGCCTGTTGCTCGCGATGCCGCAGCTGTCGGACCCGAACTTCTCGCGGGCCGTGGTGCTGATGATCGAGCACGGCGCGCAGGGCTCGTTCGGTCTCGTCATCAATCATCCGTCGCCGATCAAGGCGAGCGAGCTGCTCGAGAGTCTCGAGATGAGCTGGCAGGGCGAGGACTCGGCGGTGGTGTGGGCCGGCGGGCCGGTCTCGCCGAGCACCGGCTGGGTGCTGCACGAGCCGCTGATGATCGCGCAGCCGGGGCAGGGGACGATCGCGATCACGTCGACGATCTCGCTGTCGACGTCTCCCGATCGGCTGCGCGCGATCGCCAACCAGCCGCCGCGCAACATCCGGCTGCTCCTCGGCTACTCCGGGTGGGCGCCGGGGCAGCTCGAGGCGGAGATGTCGCGGGGGGCCTGGCTGCACGCGTCGGCAGACCCGGCCTTGATCTTCGACACACCCGCCGACGACATCTGGGACAGCGCGATGCGCTCGCTCGGGATCAGTCCCGAGAGCTTGTTCTCCTCGCGCGGCGTCAACTGAGGCACAATAGGACCGATGCGCAGGGTCCTCGTCATTCTTGGCCTGCTCGCGGGTACCGCGCATGCCGATGTCACGGTGCACTTCACGTCGACCCCGGTCGGCGGTCAGTACGCGCCGAAGCACGTGATGGCGGCATGGGTGGAGCGGTCCGACGGCACCTTCATCAAGACGATCGCGCGGTGGGCGAACAATCCGGGGCTCAGCCTCGGCATCGTTCACTTGAACGCGTGGCGCGCGAAGGCCGGCACCAACGACCTCGACGCGATCTCGGGCGCGACGCAGGACGCGCACATCCCGCGCACCATCAAGTGGAACCTCAAGGACAAGGCGGGCAACGAGATGCCCGATGGCCAGTACCTGATCAAGATCGAGCTCACCGATCGCAACAGCAGCGGTCAGGTCGGCACGTTCACCGTCACCAAGGGGCCCAACGACGGTAACCAGGGCATGGGGCTGTCGAACGGCGGCTTCATCAACGTCTCGATCGACTACAACAACGCGACGCAGAGCTGCGGCGACGGTTACGAGGATGCGGGCGAGACCTGCGATCCCGGCCTCGCCGATAGCTGCCCGACGAGCTGCCCGCCGAGCACGATCGAGTGCTTCCAGGGCGTGGTCGTCGGCGACGCCGCGCAGTGCACGGGGCAGTGCGTGCAGATGCCGATCACCGCGTGCGTCGACGACGATGGCTGCTGCCCCGATGCCTGCGATGGCTCGAGCGACAGCGACTGCCCGGGCGGCGGCGGCGGCGGTGGCGACGATTCGGGCGACGTGTCGAACTGCGCCACGTCGTCGGGCGCGGGCTGGTTGCTCGCCGTTCTCGGCGTGATCGCGCTGTCGCGCCGTCGCTACTTCTCGTAGCCCGCGGCCATCCGCAGCACCACCTCGAGCAACTTGTCGGCGAGTGCCGAGGTCGGCGGCGTCACATCGACGACCGCGAGCACGCTGCGATCGCGGCGCGGCGTGCACGCCATCATCGTCAGGTGCGCGCCCGAGTCTTCCTTGCGGAGGAGGCGCACCGCCCACGCGAAGTCCTTGACGTCGATCTCCATGTCGTCGGCGTTCGGTGGCCGATGCTCGTCGCACGCACCCGGCAGCGACCGCGTGGTCAGCGTCGCCGTGGTCTGCTTGTCCTCGTACTCGACGACATCGCTCAGCGACGTGCCCGAGGTCCTCCACGCTCCCGACAGCACGGGCAGCTCGACGCTGCGGCCGCTCGGAAACTTCGCCGGCGTTCGCTTCTCCGGCTCCGGCGCCGCGGTCGGCAGCTTCATGATCCGCGGGATCATCTTGCGCGTCAGCGGTGCGAGCTCCTCGATCTGGCGCTTCGCCTCGCGGCGCAACCGCGACGTCTTGCTCGCGCGACCATCGATCTCGCGCTCGACGGTCTTGTACGCGTCGTCGGCGTGCTCCTTCAGATAGCTCACCAGCGCGCCGACCTCGCTGCAGTACTCGGCAACCGCCGCTCCACCTTTCGCGAGCACCTCCGCCGCCTTCTCGAGCTCAACCTTCTCGCGATCCTCGGCAGCCCGCGCGAGGGTCGCGACGCCCGTCGCCACCTTCTGCATGCCGGCCGACTGGCGCGAGCACGCGGTGGCCTCGCGCTGGTAGCCCGGGATCAGTCCCTGGATCCGCTTGTCGGCATGTGCCGGTCCCGCCGCCAGCACCACGAGCAACACCGCAACTCCTCGCATGGCGGCGAGCGTAACAACAACGACCGACGAGCCTCGGCTTCGTTTCGGTTAGCGGGAGTTGAAACCGCCACTTCCTGCAGTTACCGAAACCTCGGTCCGGAAATCGGTTCCAACGTCCCGAATTCCGGTGGTCCGGAGTGTGCGGGAGTCAACGCGAGCCGCGAAACGGATCGCCGTCGATGTCGCGCTTCGGCATCCCCGGATCCGGCGGGAGTGGCCCGAGCTTCCGGATGCGGCGCGGCAGCCCCGGGATGCGATGCACCCACCACAGGCGGCTCACGATGATCGCGCCACCCACCACGAACGCGACGACCAGCAGCCAGGCGTCGCTCATGGCGATCTAGTCGTAGTACTCGGCGCCGAGGTGGGTGATGAGGTCGTCACCCTTGGTGTAGCGGAGCGTGTTCTTCAGCTTCATGAGCTGGATGAACAGATCGTGCTCCGGGTACAGGCCGTCCGGCGTCATCGGCGACTTCCAGTAGAACGACAGCCACTCCTGGATGCCCGACATGCCGGCGCGGTGCGCGAAGTCCATGAACAGCGCGAGATCGAGGACGATCGGCGCGGCGAGGATCGAGTCGCGGCAGAGGAAGTTGACCTTGATCTGCATCGGGTAGCCGAGCCAACCGACGATGTCGATGTTGTCCCAG
>JAEYYY010000016.1 GCA_023430775.1 Pseudomonadota bacterium | reverse complement strand
GCCGTGAACATCTTCTCGAGCTGCGGGATCCACTTGATGTTGCGCTCGTCGAGGAGCTTCTCGTCCATCCGCTTGATCTCGGCGTCGGTGTAGCCGGCGTCCTTCATCTGCTTGATCGCCTGCGCATCCATGCCCGGCGTGTCGTCGGTGCCCGCGCAGTACTCGCGGAGATCGTCGAACGAGTCCTTCTCGAGCTGCTTGCGATCCGTGGTGCCCTCGATCGTCGCCTTGAGCATCCGCACGTCGAGCAGCTCCTCGAGCAGCTTCTCCTGGAACGCCGAGGACTCGAGGCCGCCGGTCTTGATGTTCGCCGCCGACGCGACCTGCTCGATCTCGAGATCGAGCGCGGATGTCTTGTCCTCGTAGAGCATCATCAGCATCAGCAGCGCGACGCTCGGCTTCTGGTGCTCGACGCCGGCGGCGATCTTGGCGCCGACCAGCGTCTTGTACTTCTCCCACAGCTTCGGCCCGACCTTGTCGGCGAGCGACGAGCCATCGCCGGGCGTGCCCTCGGCATCGTCACCGGGTGGCGTCTCGAACACGACGAGCGAGGACTTGAGGATCTGCTCCTTCACCTTCGCCGGCATCTTCGCGAGCGGCACGCCGAGGTGGCGGCTGCCGAGCAGGAACGACGTCTTTCCGCCCTTGACCACCTTGAAGTAGAACGGCCCGGTGACCACGGGGCACGCCTTGTCGGCGAGCTCCTTGGTCGCGGTGGCGTCGGGTGGGTCGGTCGGATCGACCTCCGGCTCCTTGCCCCACGGATCGTCCGGATCCGGCTTGGTCGCCGGCTCCACCGTGGCCACCGGCACCGTGGTGGCGCCACCCTGAAACGTGGCGGGGTCCTTCGGCGGCGGCTGATCCTTGCCGCCACAACCGAAAGCAAACAGCGCGAGCACGAGCAGTCTGGTCATGGCGGTCCTCGGTCAGTCGTCGTAGATGGTGATCAGATCGTAGCCGCGCGCGTTCGGACGCTCGGTGTAGACCACGGCGAGCCCGCCCGTGCCGCCGCTGCACGTGAAGGCGACGACGCCGCCCTTGTTCAGCCACTCGACGGCGTGATTGCGCAGCAGGTAGTAGCCGGCAGGCGTCCGTTGCGTGCGCATCGCGCCGAGCACGAAGGCCTGCGTGGTCTCGGGCAGCGGCTCGAACGTGCCGAGCAGCTTTGCGTAGTGCGTGCGCGGCTCGCTCGCCTTGCAGCCGCCGGTGCCGACGGTTCGCTGCGCGAGGATCGGGTAGAAGTTGCCGACGTTGCGCCGCTCGCGTGCCTCGGGGTAGGGCGTGCCGTCCTCGCCGAAGAACTGCTCGCGCTCGGCGTCGGTCAGGTTCTTGAGCCGGCCGAGCAGGTCGTAGCGGTGCAGCAGGATCTCGTACTCGCCGACGGCGACGAAGTCGAACAGCGCGACGTACGCCTCGCGGCCGGTCTTCACGGCGGCCTCGAAATCGGCGACCACCTTGTCGCGCAACGACGGCGTGACGGCCCCGACGCTCGGTGTGGTCGAAGCAGTGGTTGCCGCACCGCCGCCACACGCGGCGAGTGCGAGGAGGATCAAGCTGCGTGTGCCCATGCGTCTCCGTAGTCCTCGAGTGCACTGCCGACCGGGATGCCGAGCGCCTGGAAGCCGGGCACCAGCACCTCGCGGACGCAGGTCGAATAGATCACGCGTTCTTCTTGCGGCGTCATCAGGCCGTGACCGCGCACCGCCTCGGTGACCGCGCCTTCGGGACGCTCGCGCTCGACGACGTTCGCGACGCCACGCAGCGCGCGCGGCAGCATCTGCGCGGCCGCGTCGATCACGCCCTGACCGCCGATCTCGATCGCGTGGCGCATGTACGACCAGCCGAGGCGCGCGTGCATGACCTCGTCGGAATAGATCGAGGTGAGCACCGCCTGCGCCGTCGGGTCCGTGGTCAGGTCGCGCGTCGCCGACAGCACGGTGGTCGCGTAGGTCTCCGACACGCACGACACCAGCATGGTGTTGGCGAGCGCCTGGTGGAGCTTCGGCCGCTCGGGGTCATCGGGCAGCGAGCTCATCGCCGGTTTCGGCAGCGGCTTCACCGTCCCCGGCGGCGAATAGATCTCGATCATCCGCAGGCACAGCTCGGCGTGGCGGATCTCGTCGATGCCGGCGCGCAGGCACAGCGAGATCACGTCGGCCGGCGCCATCGCGGCGACCAGATCGATCGCGAGCACGGAGAACGTCGAGATCGCGAGGTACTCGGCCTCGCTGCGCCGCGTCCACGTGCCGGCGAGCCGCGCGCGCTCGGCGTCGGTGAGCGTGGCCGCGGTGGTCTGATCCCACGGAATCGGCACCGAGCGCCGCTTCATCAGCCGGTGGTGCTCGGCCTCGAGCGGCGTCCCCGACAACCACCACGGGCTGGTCGGCTCGTAGTTGTCATCGCGGCCCTGCGCCTCGATGGCGCCCTGAAGATCGATGTCGTCGCTCACGGGCTGCTGGACGATGACACCTCGACGTCGCAAAATCCAGCGCCTTACAGGCCGCGGCCTGCGCACGTTCGTGCTCGGGAACTAGGAGCCTGTAGGGAATAGAGCCTCGTTTGACATGCACGTGCTCGTGCTCGTGCTCGTGCTCGTGCACGTGCTCGTGCTCGTGCTCGCACTCCAGAGGATCACCTCGCGTGCTACGTGCTCGATCTGCTGGCCGACATCTCCACCGAACTCGGACGAGCTCGCTACGCTCGTCGAAAAGCGACGGTGGAACCGGTGATCGGCCAAATCCAACGCGTGTATCTCAGTCGTTTTCGCTGCAGGGTTCCGAAGGTGCGCTTCGAAGGATCCTCGTTGTAGCTACAAACAAACGTGCTGAAGCTCTGGCGCGCGGCGAGTCGAGCAGGTCGCGACGGCGGCCTGCTCTGCGTAACCGCGACTGACTCTCGCGCACGAAGCACGAGCACGAGCACGAGCACGAGCACGAGCACGAGGTGCAATGCGCTACAGGCTCCTAGCGACGCGTGCCGCGCGTGACGCGTGGGTTCTTGCCGAGGTCGTGGATCAACGTGACGTCGGCGAGCCCTGCCCGCTCGAATCGTTCGCGCACCGCGTCGGCCTGATCGAAGCCGTGCTCGACGACGAGCGAGCCGCCCGGCTCGAGGTGATCGTTCACCCGGTCGCAGATCCGATCGTAGAACGCGAGGCCATCCGGTCCGCCATCGAGCGCGAGGCGCGGCTCGCGCTTGACCTCGGCCGACAGCGTCTCGATCACCGCGGTGGCGATGTACGGCGGGTTCGCGGTGATCAACTCGAAGCGCTCGTTCGCCACCGGCGCGAACAGGTCGCCCTCGCGGACCTCGACCCGATCGGCGAGCTTGTTACGCTCGGCATTCTTCCTCGCGATCGCGCACGCGTGTGGCGAGACGTCGGTCGCGAGGACAGTCGCGGCGGTCAGCTCCTTGGCCAGCGCGATCGCGATCGCCCCCGAGCCGGTACACAGATCGAGCACGCGGCACGGCGCGGCCTTGTCGGCGCGCAGCTTCAGCGCGACCTCGATGACGGTCTCGGTGTCGGGGCGCGGCACCAGCACGTTCTCGTCGACGAAGAACGGCAGGCCCCACAGCTCCTGCTCGTTGAGCAGATACGCGACCGGCTCACCGCCGAGCCGGCGCCGGATCAGCGCCTTGTAGGCGGCGAGCTCCTGTTCGCCGAGCGGCTTGTCGAAGCCGGTGTAGAGCTGCATCCGCGAGCAATCGAGGACGCGCGCGAGCAGCAGCTGCGCCTCGAGGCGCGCGCCCGCGATCCCCGCTTCGGTGAAGCGCTGGGTCGTCCAGTCGAGGACAGAGAGCGTGGTCCACGCGGGCACGACGGTCGTATACCGCACTTGCGCGACGGCGATGGCCTCGCCCACGCCGCAACACCCGAGATCGGCGGCGACACCCCAGGTGTCGTGCACCGCGGGAGACGTCGCGCTCGGCCAACCCGGCGACTCGCGGTGCCGGATGGCTGGCATCTCGATTGCTCCACCTGCGGCTGATGTCCATGCCCACTCTCCCGATCGCCCGCGCTTGGTGGTGGTGCATCGACAATCTCAGATCTCGATCAACGTCGCCCCCGAGGCGACGTTGATCGTTTCGGCGTCCTAGATCGTCTTCGCTCGATCGTCTCTGGTCGGTATCGCTTCGTCGCTCGTGGTTGGCGCTCGCTCGCGCGACTCGCGCGCGAACTCCGCGATGTCGCGTGATCGAGGGCGCGGCACATCGGCTGCACTCGTGTCGGTTCGTCGAATCAACGACAACCAACAAGGAGAAGCAGTCATGTTCGAATCGATCTCGCTCGAAGTCATGAACGTCGTCGTCGGTGGCCAGGGTCAGGGGCAGCCGCCCGCACCGCAGTACGGTGCGCCGGGCACCAGCGGTAACCCCGAAGGCCGCGGCCGCACGCTGTACCAGAACGGGTCCGGATCGCAGACCGCACGCGATGCCGCGCACCTGCTCGAGCAGGGTGGCCGCGCGCTCAACCCGTTCAACTGGGGCACGATGGCGACGGAGACCTACGAAGGTTATCGTCGCGGCGGCATCGGCGGTGGCTTCCTCAGCCTGCTCGGCGTCGAGCACTGATGCCCGCTGATGGTTGGCTTCGGCGTCGAGCCAACAGGTTCGACGCCGAAATCATTTTCGGAGCTTCAACCGGCGATCACGATGTCGGCGTGGTTGATCCCGGTCGGTCCCGAGACGAACAGCGCATCGATCGCGTACAGCGCCGGGCCGGCATCGCAGCGCGCGATCGCGGCGTCGCCGTCGATGCCGAGCTCGGCGAGCCGGTCCCACGTGGTGCCGTCGACGTACGCCCCCGCGGGCGAGGGGCGGTTCGTCGTCGCCGGGCCGTCCTTGCCGTCGGTGCCGGCGACGAACGCGCTGCGGTCGGTGCCGCGCAGCTGGCGCGCGAGCTCGAGCGCGAGCTGCTGGGCGCGACCGCCGACACCGTGCCCCGCGGGCAACCGGATCGTCGGCTCGCCGTAGGCGACGAACGGGCCCTTCGCGGCGCGCTTCGCGAGGCGCACCGCGAGCTCGGCGATCTCGCCGCGCATCACCTCGTCGAGGCCGCGCGCCGGAACTGCGCCGGCGACGAGCTGCTCGCGGACGTGGCG
>JAEYYY010000821.1 GCA_023430775.1 Pseudomonadota bacterium | reverse complement strand
GTGCCGTACCTCGCGCACGCGCCGATGGAGCCGCTCAACTGCGCGGTCAAGATCGATGGCGACAAGGTCGAGATCTGGGCGGGCACCCAGGCGCAGACGCTCGATCAGATGGCGGCGGCGAAGATCGTCGGCACCACGCCCGACAAGGTGACGATCCACACGCCGTTCCTCGGCGGCGGCTTCGGTCGTCGCGCCACGCCATCGTCGGACTTCGTCTCCGAGGCGGTCGCGATCGCGAAGGCGGCCGGCGTCCCGACCAAGACCGTGTGGTCGCGCGAGGACGACATCAAGGGTGGCTACTACCGCCCGGCGTACGTCCATCGCGTTCAGGTTGCGGTCGACGACAAGGGCATGCCGGCGGCGTGGGATCACGCGGTCGTCGGCCAGTCGATCATGGCGGGCACCGCGTTCGAGGCGTTCACGGTCAAGAACGGCATCGACGGCACGTCGATCGAGGGCCTCACCGAGTCGCCGTACTTCGGTGGGCTCGGCGCGCATCGCGTGTCGCTGCACTCGCCGCGGACCCCGATCCCGGTGCTGTGGTGGCGCTCCGTCGGCAACACGCACACCGCGTTCGTGATCGAGAGCATGATCGATGACCTCGCCGCAGCGGCGAAGCAGGATCCGCTGGCGTACCGGCTCGCGCTGCTCGACAAGCATCCGCGGTTCGCCGCCGTGCTGAAGGCCGCCGCCGACAAGGCCGGGTGGGGCACGCCGGTGCCGTCCGGTCACGCGCGCGGGCTCGCGGTGCACGAGTGCTTCGGCAGCATCGTCGCCGAGGTCGCCGAGGTGTCGATCACCAGCAACAAGATCAAGGTCCATCAGGTCACCGCGGCGGTCGATTGCGGCACCGCGGTCAATCCGCTCGGCATCGAGGCCCAGCTCCAGAGCTGCATCGCGTTCGGGTTGTCGGCGGCGCTGCACGGCAAGCTGACGATCAAGAACGGCGAGGTCGTCGAGAGCAACTTCCACGACTACCCGGTGCTGCGCATCCACGAGATGCCGAAGGTCGTCGTCCACATCATGCCGAACGACAGCAAGGTGCGAATGGGTGGCATCGGCGAGCCGGCGACCGCACCCGTCGCGCCGGCGGTCGCCAACGCGATCTTCGCGCTGACCGGGAAGCGGTTGCGCAAGCTGCCGTTCGATCTCGGAGGTGCGTCGTGAGGTACCTGCTGCTGCTCCTGGTGATCGGCTGCGGCGACAAGACCGGCACGCCCGATCGACCGCGCGATCCGATGGCGGGGCGCGAAGGCGGGCTGGTCGCGTTCGAGAAGGTGCGCTCGGTGCTGCAGCATCCGCGCTGCCAGAACTGCCATCCCGCCGGCGACGTACCGCTGCAAGGCGACGAGGGCCGCCTCCACGCCCAGAACGTCCAGCGCGGTCCCGAGGGTCGCGGCATGGTCGGCATGGAGTGCACCACCTGCCACACCACCGCGAACCCGCCCGATAGCTACGGCATGCACGTTCCGCCCGGTGCGGAGAGCGGATGGCGGATGCCGCCGCCGAACGACAAGATGGTGTTCGTCGGCGTCGCACCGGGTGCGCTGTGCGAGCAACTCAAGGATCCGGCGCGCAACGGCCACCGCGATCTGGCCGGGCTGCGCCATCACCTCGACGATTCGCTCGTCGCCTGGGGCTGGGCGCCGGGCCGGGGCCGCGCACCGATTCCGGTGCCGCGCGCCGACTTCCTCGCCGCCTTCGAAGCCTGGAGCGCCGCCGGCGCGCCGTGCCCGAACTGATATGGCGGCCGAGCTTCCCAAGCGTCTCGTTCCTGCCATCGAGCAGCTGGCCGCGCGCCTGCTCGATAGCCGCAAGACCAACACGCCGCTCGAGCGACTCGCGGCCGACATGCTCGCGGGGGTTCACGATCTGCTGATGAACGCCGGCCTCGACGGCACGCTCGACACGCTCGCCGGCGGCCTCGCGATCGAGGACGCCTCGGCGCTCGCCGATACGCCAGCTGCCGTCACCGCGGTGGTCGATCGGTTGCAGACGATCAACCTCGACGGCGGCGGCCCGCGCAATGCCAAGCCGGGGCAGGTGGCCTCCTGCGTGATCGGCGGGCTCGGGCTCGAGCTGGTCGACGAGCCGGATCGCAGCATCGCCGTGGGCGACGACGTGCGCACCGAGGTGACCGCCGCGATCGCGAGCGTGGTCAACGAGGCGCTCGCGCTGCCGAAGTTTCGCGACTCGATCCTGAGCATCGCGCGCGCCCAGCTTGCCGAGCCGTTCCACGCGTCGTTCACCAAGGTGGCCGCGCAGCTCGACGATCGCGGGCTGGCGTTCCTCAAGGTGGCGAAGGTCCCGATCGATGCGCTGCACGCGGCACAGACGGCGATCGCCGATGCACGCACCAGCTTGATCGAGCGCGTCGCGAAGACCGCGATCGATCGCGTGAAGGACACCCTCCTGCGCAGTGCCCCGGAGGTCGCAGCGCGGATCGATCAACCGGTGTCGGGCCGCGCCACGGTGCGCGAGGTCGCGATCCGGCGGGCGTGCGATCCGCGCGTCACCAAGACCGCGACCCACCTGGTGCCGAACCTCGTCGACAGCCTCACCGAGCTGGCGCGGATCGCGTGGCGCGTCGCCGAGCGCGCGGCGGTGCCGTACGCGGCGAGCAAGACGTTCGCGGTCGGCGATGTCATCGAGCACCCGAAGTTCGGCCGCGGCACGGTGGCGTCGTGCAACGCGAACCGGATCGACGTCCAGTTCGCCGAGCAGAAGGTGGTGCTGGTGCACGCACCCGCGAAGAAGTGAGCTAGAACTTGCCGCCGATGCTGAACACGCGCCGGCCCGCAGCCGGATCGTCGTCGGAGGCGCCGGCGATCGCGATGTCGATCACCGTGACGATCGCGTAGCCGGCCATGAAGCCGATGATGCCGCCGCCGTGGCGGAACTTCGCGTTGTCCTGCGGCGACAGCAAGTAGCCGCCGTACGCGCCGAGCGGCGGCAGCGTCAGCCGCAACAGGATGCTGGCAGCGAGCCGCCCCGAGTGGCCCTGCGCGCCGTGCAGCACCGGTGCGCCGAGCAGTGCGACGGTGCCACCGCCGACCGCGAGCGCCAGGCCGAGGCCCGTGTCGGTGCCGAGCTCGACGCCGCCGGCGAAGGCCGCTCCACCGACGAGGTCGGCGACGAGGACGGGACCGCGATAGCCCTCGTCGGCAGCTGCCTCCGAGGAGACCGTCATGACTGCCAGGGCGGCGAGGACGCGAGACAGCTTCGCCATTGGTCCATCGAGTCTACACGTGGCGCCGCGAATGCGCCCGATGCCGGCGCTTCGTGATCGCCGTCGCACGTGGCGGCAAGGAGCGACCGGGCGGTAGAGTCGGCGGGTGCGGCGCGCGCTCGCTCTCGTCGTCCTCGCCCTGACGGCAGCGGCGGTGGTGACCGCGGTGCTCCGGCCGCCGATGGCGCCG
>JAEYYY010000763.1 GCA_023430775.1 Pseudomonadota bacterium | reverse complement strand
CCCGGTCGCGTCACGGTGAACCTGGTGCCGAGCTCGCTCGTGATCCTGGCGTCGCCGATGTCGATCGCGGTCGCCTTGGCATCGCTATCGATCGTCAGCGGCGCGGCCTCGGCGACCACCGGCTGCTCGCCCGGACCGCGCAGCTTCCAGCCGACGAATCCGACACCGGCGACCAGCACCACGGTGACCGCGGCGAACGCGAACGTGCCCCACCGCGACTCGCGCGGCCGACCCGCTGCCATGGCATCCGCGGCACCGGCGACGATCTTGCGCTCGATGTTGGTCCACCGCTCGTCGGAGAGTGGCTGCACGGGAACGCGTCCGAAGAGCTTCACGACGCTTCCTCCTTGTCGGTGCTTCCGGTGTCAAAAGACACCACGACCGAGCCACTGTTCGGGATCGCGAGCGGCGCGATGAACTCCTTCAACACCGGATCCTTTTCCGCGGCCGCGAACACCGCCTTGCGCGCGCGCCACACGCGGAGCTTGGTGGCCGTCGTCGACGAGCCGACCAGCTTCGCCACCTCACCGAGCGACCGGCCATCGATCTCGTGCAGCGTGAACGCGAGCCGCGCCGCGGGCGACAGGCTATCGAGCACCAGGTACAGCCGCTTGACGCCATCGCGTGCGAGCTGCCGCCGCGCACCGGGCTGCTCGCCGCTGGTCGCGATCGCCGCGTCTTCATCGCTCATCGGATCGGTGATCACCTGCCGCGTGCGCTTCGACAGATAGCGATACGCGACGCGCACCGACACCCGATCGATCCACGTCGCAAGGCTCGCCTCGGCGCGCCAGTTCTTGAGCGACTGGAACACCTGGAGAAACGCTTCCTGCAGCAGATCGTCCATGTCGCGGTTGCCACCCAGCACGCGGAACAAGCTCGCGTGCACCCGGGTGCGGTGCTTGCGAAACAGCTCGCGCGTGGCGGCAGGCTCGCCGGTCAAACACCGGTCGACGAGCATCACGTCCTCGACGTACGCCACAGCGGTCACTGCTCTCATGGTGCACGACGAACCCGGCCCGGTTACGGCGGCGCCGAGATTTCTCGAACGCGCTCCAGGTGACTGAAATCACTGGCGTGATTTGCCATTTCCTGCCTGTAGGGAAACCGCCGCCATCGCGATGAGACGCATGCGCAAAGCACAACTTATCGTGATCGTTCTCTCGACGGCTCCGGCCCATGCAGACGACGTCGGCCCCGCGACCGATGCCGGCAGCGTCACCAGCATTCGCAAGGGCGTGAAGGAGCTCGACCTCGGCGGCACGTTCCTGTTCAGCTCCACCAGGTCGGGCGATGCCGATGCGGTGACGCGGGTGTCATCGCTCGGCGGCGGCAGCTTCCAGTACTTCGTCAACAACAACGTCTCGGTCGGCGCCAACGTGCTGTTCAACTACGACATGGTCGGCGACGCCAGCTCGACCGCGTTCGGCGGCACCGCGTTCGGCGCGCTGCACGTGCGGCTCGGACTCGGCGCGTTCCTGCGGCCGACGCTCGGAGTCGGCGCGCTGGTCGGGACCTCGCAGGTCGATCTCGGCGGCGGCATGGTGGCCGAAGCGGATCAGGCGTCCCTGCTGATCCGCGCCGCGCTGCCGTTCGCGTACTTCCCGAGCAAGCGCGTCGTGCTGCTCGCCGGCCCGGAGCTCAACGTGTCGGTCGGCAGCGTGACGCCCAAGGCCGGCGGCGAGTCGCAATCCTTCACCAACGTCGCGAGCGGCTTCGGCGTCGGCATCGGCTACGCGTTCTAGAACGACGTGCCGATCGTGAAGTCGAGCCCGGATGGCTTCTCGCCGGGCTTGAGATCCAGCGGCAAGCCCCACTCGAGGCGCAGTGGACCGATCGGCGATTGCCAGCGCAGCCCGAGGCCGACCGACTTCCTGAGATTCCCCATCATCCCGGACACCGGCGTGCAGGCGTCGACCGTGGTCGTGCTGCCGTTGCAGAACCGGCTCTCGAGGTTGAACGCGTTGCCGATGTCGAAGAACGCGACGCCCGACAGCCCGAGCTTGCGCGCGATCGGGAACTCGATCTCCGCGTTGCCGATCACCTGCACGTTGCCACCGAGCGGCAGCGGGTCGAGCGGCTGCCCGATATCGCCCGGCCGCTGCGCGAACAGCTGCGGACCGATCGAGCGCGCCTGATAGCCGCGGATGTCGTAGATGCCGCCGAGCAGGTAGCGCTCCGACAGCGGCACGCCCTTGCCGTCGAGCGACGTCGTGACGCCGAGCTCGCCGTTGAGCCGCAACACGAACGGCGAGTCGCCGAGCCGCTGGTAGTGGCGCGCGAAGCCGCCCCACCGCACGAAGTCGTTCTCGCTCGAGGTCAGCCGGCCCGCGTACTCGGCGTAGATCGACGCGTTCCAGCCGCCGGTCGGCATCAACCGGTTGTCGCGGGTATCCCAGCCGAGCGAGCCGCGCACCGACGAGTTGAGCCCGCCGCGAAACAGGTTCGCGGTGTTCGTCGCCGGCAGCTCCGTCGTGCGCGCGCCGAAGTTCGCGATGCCGCCGGAGCCCGCGGTGATGTCGACGTGCTCGAGCCGATAGGTGATCGAGGCGCTCGCGTGATCGGACAGCCTGCGCCCCCACGTCAGCGACCCGCCGGTGGAGTTGCGCGAGAACGCGCCGTAGCCGCGGCTCTGGTTGTAGAGCTCGGTCGAGAACAACCACTGGGTGTCGAGGAAGCGCGGCTCGAAGAACCGGAAGCTGAACAGTCGCCGCAGGCTCGAGATCTGCGCCTGCACCGACAGCGTGTGACCGCGGCCGAGGAAGTTGTCCTGCGCGACCTGGCCCTGGACGATGAACGACTCCACCGACGAGAAGCCGGCGCCGACCTGGAACTGCCCGGTGCGGCGCTCGCTGACCTCGACGGTGACGTCGACGAATTCATCGGAGCTGCCGGGCGCGGTCGACACCACGACGTTCTCGAAGAAGCCGAGCGCGGCGATCCGGCGCTTCGACCTGTCGACGGCCGAGCCGCTGAACAGCTCGCCCTCGGAGATCTTGAGCTCGCGCCGGATCACCTTGTCGCGCGTCTTGCTGTTGCCGCGGATGTGGATGCGCTCGACGTAGACGCGCTTGCCGCGCACGATCTCGAAGCCGAGCGGCACGGTGTGGCCGACGTGATCGAGCCGCATCCGCGGCATCACGTTGACGTTCGCGTAGCCGCGATCCTGGTAGTAGGTCTCGAGCGCCTTGCGATCCTGCTCGACGCGCGTCCGCGAGAACACCGCACCGGGCTTGCTCTTGATCAGCGCGCGATGATCGGTGGCGAGCAGATCGCCCTTGATGTCGATCGCCCCGACCTTGAACTGCGGTCCCTCGTCGATCGCGATCGCCACGTACATGAACTTCTTGTCGTTCGACAGGCGCTCCTGGGGCGGGCTGATCTTGATCGTCGCGTAACCGCGATCGAGATACAGCCCGGTCAGCACCGCAACATCGCGCTCGAGGACATCGCGGCGATACACGCCCGAGCCGTCGAGGAACGACAGCGCACCCGGCGTCCGCGTGCCCATCGCGTCGCGCAGCGTGCCGGTCGCGATCGCGTGATTGCCGGTGATCTCGATATCGCGGACGCGGATCTTCGAGTGCTCGTCGACGGTGAACTTGACGTCGATCTCGTTGCCAGCCACAGGCACGATCTCGGACTCGACGCTCGACAGCACGAAGCCCTGCTCCTGATAGAGCTGCGCGATCGCCTCGCGATCCTTGCGAATCGCCGCATGATCGGCGACCGCGTCGCGCTTCAGCTCGAGCACGTCGTTGATCTTGTCGAGCTTCAGCTCCTTGTTCCCGGAGACCAGCACCTTGCGGATCGTCGGCCGCTCCACCACCTCGAACGTCAGGTGGGTGCCGCCGGCCTCGGTCTTCGCCGTCGCCACGCGGACGTCGGAGAACAGGCGGAGCTTCCACACCGCGTGGATGTCGGCGCGCAGCTTCATCGGATCGAACGCTCGCCCGACCTTCGACGTCAGCTGCGTCCGGATCGCCTCGGCGTCGACCTTGCGCACGCCGCTGACGTCGATCCGTTCGATCACGGAGCTCGCCGTCAGCTCGGGCTCCGCGCGAGCGCTGCCGAACAACACACACACGATGACGATCACGCACGTGGCAAAGCCCGTCACGAAGACTCCTGGCGATCGATCCGCCGCGAACGGCCATCGATCAGCGATGAACCTACGACCGGCGTGATCGATCCGCGGTTGCCCGCGCGGTCGCTAGATCAGACGCGGCACGCGACGGCGCTTGATCTGACTGCGCGCAGGCAACTGCTTCTTCGCGACAGGAGTCGCGGGCGCCGGCAAGCGAACCTGGAGCTCGATGAGCGGCCCCGGACAAGCCTCGCGCAGCTTGCAGACGTCGCACTCGCCACCGATCCACACGCGGTCGTAGATGGCCTGCACCTGATCGAGCAGCTGCGCATCGTCGGTGACGAAGCCGAGCTCGAAGTTGCGCCGCCCGCTGCCCTTCGCGCCGAGCCCGGCGCCGGTCCAGTTCGCGCTGCCGAGATAGAGCAGCGCGCCGTCGACGATCACCGCCTTCATGTGGACGCGCGGACAGCGCCGCAGCTCGAGCCCGCCGCCGACCAGCCGCGGATGCCTCGCGATCGCCTCGCGAAACGGTCCCGACGGCAGCTCGGCATGGAGCAACCGCAGCTCGACACCGCGCGCGGCAAGGCCATCGAGCACCGCGAGCATCGACACGTAGCGCTGGCGCCGCGAACCGGCGAGCGCGGGCTCGACGAGCAGCTCCTTCGCGTTCGCGGTCGCGATCCACACGCTGGTGTGAGCGTTCGCCACCGCCGCGATCACGCGCTCGTAGTGGCCGCGGCCGGCGATCAGCTCCATCGCGATCGGCCGCGCCGGCAGCGCGAAGTCGAGCGGCCCGTGGTCACAGGTCGGTGGCGCGTCCTCGTGCAGCTTCGCGGTGACCTGGTCGAGCGAGAGTCCGCGCGCTCGCTTGCGACCGCGCACCCTGGTTGCCACCTCGTCGAGCGAGAGCTCGCGGCGTGGTGCGGGCTCGGCGATCGCCCGCGCCGCGACCTCGAGCGCGAGACGATCGCGATCGGGCGCTGGGCGCCGTCGCGTCGCGACCTCGCCCGCTCGCGGCTGCGCGCCGTCGATGCTCGCGGCGCGCTTGCGTCGCGAGAGCCGTGGCGCGCGGGTGGCTGTCATCCAAACGACATCCCGAGTGGTGGCGTGGCGACGCAGTGGCCGCCGTCGACGACGAGCGTGTGACCGGTGACGTACTCGGCGGCGGGCGATCGCAGGAACACGGCGGCCGCAGCGATCTCGTCGATCGTGCCGAACCGGCGCGCCGGGATCGCGGCCTTCATCTTCTCGTCGACCTGGCCCGGAGCGAGGCGCTTCATGCCCTCGGTGTCGCCGATCGGTCCCGGTGCGATGCCGCAGACGCGGATGCCGAACGTCCCCCACTCGACGGCGAGGTTCTTGGTGATCGCATCGACGCCGGCCTTCGCCGCCGACGCGTGAATCTGCAGTGGCGTGCCGTGATAGTGGAGCGTCGCGCTGATGTTGAGGATCAGGCCGCGCTTGGTCTTCTGCAGCTGCTCGAACGCGGCACGCGACGCGTTGAACGTGCCCTGGAGATCGATCTCGATCACGGTGCGAAAGCCATTGGGCGACAGTCCGGCCGCGGGCGCGAGAAAGTTGCCGGCCGCGCCGTTGACCAGGGTGTCGAGGCTGCCGAGCTGCTCGACCGTCTGCGCGATCGCCTTGCCGATCTCCTCCGGCTTGCGAACGTCGGCGGCGATCCCGATCACCTTGCGCCCGTACTGGCGCAGCTCCGCGGCGGTGGCATCGAGCGTCTCCTGCTTGCGGCTGACGATGCACACGTCGGCGCCGAACCGCGCGTAGGCGGCGGCGATGCCCCGACAGATGCCGGTACCGCCACCGGTGACGAGCGCTACATGGCCTGCGAGGACGTCGCTGCGGAACACGTCGAGAGGACTGGGCATTGGCGGACTATGCCCAGCACCGAAGAAATCCGAAACCGCCCGGTCTGGCCGATGTCTATTGGCCTGTTCGACGGTGCTGCCGACGCAGCGCTGGCGGTCACGGACCTCCTCGGGTCCGGAGCCATCGCCGTGCTGTGTCGATCCCAGATTTCGTTCCGTCGCCGGAGGTCTACGCGATGCGTGCGTCTCATTTCTTGATCTGTGGTCTCGCTCTCGCTGTTGCTGTTCCCGCCGCGCTGGCCGATCGCACGAAGTCGATCGCCGACTGCACGTACTTCGACCAGCAGGACAAGTCGGACGACAAGGTCGAATTCACCATCAAGAACCTGTGCGCCGTGCCGGTCGACTGCTCGATGAGCTGGCGCGTGGTCTGCGCCCCCGACTCGAAGAAGCGCCGCGCGGTCCACCCGACGTCGGCAAGATTCGCGCTCGAGAGCGGGGCGGTGAATTCGAAGGAAGCCTCCGCCGAGCTGTGCGGCGATGATGGCTGGGTGCTCGACTCCATCAAGTGGAGCTGCGAGCCGAACAAGGACTGAGAAATTCCAGCCGGTTGGGCTCCGCGACACCTCGTGTAGTGCCGGCGGAGCACACGTTTAGATCGTCGGTCCAGGTGCTGCGTCTGTAATTCGCACACGACAACCGAGACCCTGTTCGAGCCATGGGCGTAGTACCAAGCCCAAGTGCTCGATCTGTCGGTGGATCTCGTTCGTCGCTCGTCAGTTACACACGTAGTATAGAGAGACACCCGGACCATGCTGGAACGGCCAGGAGACGACATCGATGCGCTGCTGATCGGCGCCCTCTACGGCGAGCTCACGCCCGCCGACGAGGCGCGGCTGAACGCGCATCTCGACTCGCACCCCGCGGACAAGTCCGCGCTGGCGGGCCTGACGTCGGCTCGCAACGCGGTTCGCGAGAGCCGATTTCTGACCGTCCAGATCGAGCCGCCGCAGGCGATCTCGGCGCTGCTGCTCCAGGAAGCCTCGCGCCTCGCTCCGGCAAGGGCGGTCGCGAAGGAGACGCCCGAGGCGAAGGAGAGCTGGTTCGCTCGCTTCGTTGCCTCGTTCGCGCGTCATCCGGCGATGGCGGCCGCGGCGATGCTCGTCATCGTCGTCGGGTTCGCCGGCATCATGTACTCGCGCAAGGGCGACGCTCAGTTCGCCGAGAGCACCACGAGCTCGCACGACCACTCCGTCGTCGCCGGTGCGCCACCGCCTGCTGCCGAGCCCACCGGGGCTGTCGAGGAAGCCAAGCTGCTCCAGGACAAGGCCGGCGCCGCATTCGAGGCTGACCTCGCCGAAGGCAAGCCCACCGAGACCCCGAAGCCGGAGCCCGCCGCGATCGCCAAGGACGAGAAGCCCGAGCGGCCGCGCGACGACAAGAAGGCTGCCGCCCCGCGACCGAACACGCGCACGTATATCGGCGTCCAGACCGAGCGCGCGCCGCAGCCGAAGGAGCTCGAGAACGCGCCCGCGATGCCACTCGATTTCGGTGGTGATGGCAGCCTCTCGGCGCGGCGCGGTCGCGACGCTGTCGCCACCGGTGCCACGGCACCCGGTGCGAGCGATTCGCGCAACGAGAAACGCGAGCCCGTGGTCGCCACGCCTGCGCCGCCGCCGCCGCGCGCGCCGCAAGCCACGGTTCCGCGCGGTGCCGGTGGTGCCACCGGTGGCGAGGATCAGCTCCAGGATCGCAAGGCCGACGAGGAGTCCACCTGGGCGCGCGAGCAGCACGTCAAGGTGACCAACGCGGTCAAGGCAAACAACTGCAAGGACGCCACCGCGCTCGCGGTCGCGCTATCGAATCGCGCGCCGGGCTATTACACGACCAACGTCGAGAACGATCGCGCGCTCAAGCAGTGCATGACGTACATCAACGCGGAGCGCGAGAAGGAAGCCGAGCGCCAGCGCGCCCAGCGCGCACTCCAGAAGCGCAACGCCGACGAAGCCGATCGCGCGCGGCGAGCCGCGCCGCCGACGACGAACAGCAAGTAGCGCAGGCCGCTACGCGCCGCGGAGCCACTTGCGGATCGGTAGTGGCGCGGCGCGCGTGTGCGCGACGGTCGGCGGTAGCAGCTCCACCATCGACTTGCTCGCCCAGAACACGAGCGGTCCGACGCCGGCGTGGTGCAGGCGCAGGAG
>JAEYYY010000754.1 GCA_023430775.1 Pseudomonadota bacterium | reverse complement strand
GCACACGACAGTGCGTGGGTCGCGCCGCAGGAGACCTGGATCCCATCGCCCGACATCGCCAGGCCGTTGCGCGCCTGCGCCTTCGCGACGATCGCCTCGACGAGCGGCGCCCAGCCGTTGGGGCTGCCGTACGCGTACAGATCGAGCGGCGTCAGCTCGGTCCCCGGCACCTCGTCGCGCCGGTGCGGCGGCGGCAGGTGGGTGTCGCCGCTCTGGAGCGGGATGACGTCGCCGGGAAACTTCGCGAGGTGCTCGCGCAGCCGGGCGAAGATCGAGGCCGGGACGGCAACGCCGGCGGCCGAGAGATCGGGGAACTGCGCCACGGCGCGCACGCTAGCACGTGGTAGGTTCGCGGAGCGTGCAGGCCAGTCTGCCGACCGCTGAGCTCGTCGATCACCGACCGCGACCGATGCGGTTCGAGCTCACGCTCGTCGTCCTGGTGTCGCTCGCGGTGCTGGTGCCCGGCATCTGGAACTACTCGCTCGTCGATCCGTGGGAGACCCACTACGGCGAGGTCGCCCGCACGATGCTGCAGGACGACGACTTCGTGAAGACCAACTGGGTCGGCACGTCGACCGGCTCGCCCGGCGAGGTCGAGGGCTTCCGCAGCAAGCCGGTGCTGATGTTCTGGATGATGGCCACCGGGCTGCGCGCCGTCGGCGCCGCGGAGGACGGCGGCTACTCCGGCGAGATGACCGATTCGGTGCGGATCATGATCGGCATCCGCATGCCATTCATCTGCGCCGCGGTCGCCGGGCTGACGCTGCTGTGGTGGATGCTGGCGCGGCTCGTCAGCAGACGCCTCGCGTGGCTCGCGTTACTGGTGGTCGGCACGACACCGATCTTCTGCATGATCGGGCGCCAGGCGATTCCCGACATGCCGATGGTCGCCTGCACCGCCGGCGCGATCGCGCTGTTCCTGCTCGCGATGGAGGATGGCGATCGCCCGATCACCACGCGCGGCACGCTGTTCCGCGGCCGCTTCGCGTACGACGCGCGGCACATCGTGCTCGGCATCTCGGTCGGGTTCATACTCTTGCAGGCGATCTATTACGCGGTGTTCTTCGCGCGCGGCCCGCAGCTCGGCATCAAGGGCGCGATCCCGAACCCGGCGATCTGGCTGCCCGGTCTGATGCTGTGGCTGGCGTGCGGGCTGTCGCGCGATGGCTGGTTGATCGTGCGGCTGCCGCTGGTGCTGATCGGCGGCGTGATCGCCGCGATCGTCAACGAGCCGATGCCGGCACGGCGCCCCGGCCAATCGCTGTGGCGCCACGTGTTCGACGACATCCTGACGCCGTGGGAGCGCCACTCCGTCGATCGCTACATCGTGCGCGGCATCGCGTTTCCGATCGCGGCGGCCGATCGCCGCGGCGGCGCGAGCGCGTGGCAGGCGACCAGCGCGATCGCCGATCGCGTGCTCGGCATGCAGCCGCTCACCACGATGCGCCAGCTCTACATGCTGGGCTTCTACTTCCTCCTCGGCATCAGCCTGCTCGCCAAGGGGCCGCCCGGCTTCACCGTGGTGGCGCTGGTCGCCACGTTCCACGTCATCTGCATGAACCGCTGGGTCCAGCTCTACGAGGGTGCGTACGAGATCAAGCGTGGCCTCGTGATGATGACCGTCGTCGCGATCCCGTGGCACATCGGCATGTGGCTGCGCGAGGGCCTGCGCTTCGTCGACGAGTACTTCTACACGCACATCCTCAACCGCGCCGGCTCCGGCGTCGACAACTCGCCCGGCACGTTCGAGTACTACGCGAACCAGCTCGGTCACGGCATGTGGCTGTGGGCCGCGATCCTGCCCGCTGCGTTCGCGGCGACGATCATGCGCGCCGGCCGCGACACGCGCGAGCAACGCGTGCGCTTCACGCTCGGTCTGTGGGCGGTGCTCGCGACCAGCTTGTTCTGCCTGGTGCAGACCAAGTTCCACCACTACATCCTGCCGGCGATCCCGGCGCTGGCGCTGCTCGTCGCCTGGTACCTCGACGATCTGCTCGCCAAGCGCGAGCGCTTCCATCCGCTGTACGCCGGGCTCGCGATCGGCATCGTCTTCTTGATCACGCGCGACCTGATGTACGAACCGGAGCGCTGGATCGAGATGTTCGTGTTCCGCTACGACCGGCCGTGGCCGAACGCGGATCCGTACGCCGTCGACACCAGCGATGGCTTCCTCGGCCTCGGGCTGTTCGCGGCGGCCGCGCTCGCGATCGCGGCGACCCGGTTCGTCCGTGTCGGCGTCGCGATGATCTGCGCCGCCGGGCTCGCGATCTGCCTGTTCGCGCTCCACGTCTACATGCCGCACGCCGGCCAGCACTGGGGCATGCGCGACGCGGTGCGCACTTACTACGAGAACCGCACGATCTACGGCGAGAAGCTGATCTACTTCGGCGAGCAGCAGTTCTACGAGGCGTGGCACGACGCCGGCGACGTCCGCAGGTTCGAGACCATGATCCCGAACACGCTGCAGGTCGGCCAGCCGATGACCGTCACGATCCAGATCAACAAGGCCGCCGACGAGCGCGTGATCGACCAGGAGATCGTACTCGTCGGGACGGCGACCGCGATCGGCGATCACTCGGTCGAGCTGACGCTCCACTCCGGCGAGCGCCAGAAGCTCGCACCACTGCTCGATCGCGCACGCAAGCAGCAGGTCGAGATCGCCGCCGCGAAGCAGCGCCTCGCCGAGCTCGAGGATCGCGCGGACGCACTCGACAAGGCGGAGGCAGCGAAGCTCAAGCCCCAGCTCGATGCCGCACGCAAGCGGGTCGCCGAGCTCGGCGGCGCCGTCACGCGCGAGACGATCGCGGCCGTCGATGCCGACCGCTTGATCGCCTGGCAGCTGTACTGGCGCGGCGAGAATTTCTGGGCGGGCGGCGAGATCTGGCGCTGGCAACCCGAGATGAAGACGTCGTTCCCCAACCCGAACAACGTCGAGCTCAACAAGTTCCTCAACGATCGTGCCCGAGCGCCCCTCGGTCGCCGCTACTTCGTGGTCACCGAAGCCGGCCGGCTCTCGGGGATCCGCTCGCTGCTCCCGACGCCGCGCGCCCGCGACTCGTTCGAGGTCCTCGACACCACCTCCAACAAGTTCTCGCTTGGTGCCTTCGACTTGTAGGCACTGAGGCCGCGTCTCCTCACCGACCTGGCGGGTAGGCGCGTGTGCGCTGCGTCTCCGTGGTGGCTTTTCAGGGTGCTCGCTTCGGTCGCCGGCAACCACTCCGGTCGCAGCGGTGTCGCATCAGCTCCACCGGTCCGCCCGTCGCTGCGACCCAAGGATCCAGAGCCAGAATCACTCTTGGAGATAGACCGGATGCAGGACTGGCACGTGGAATGTTGATGCTATCCTCGAACGTTAGACGGACTGTCCGCCGCGGGCCGGTTTCCAGGCCCGTCACGGGCGAGACGCAAGGGAGATGAACGTGGCTGACGAAAACACCACCCC
>JAEYYY010000744.1 GCA_023430775.1 Pseudomonadota bacterium | reverse complement strand
CTGCTCGTACTCGCCCGGGTAGAGGTACTTGAACGCGAGGTCCTCGATCTCGACCTTGACCCACTGGATACCGAGGCGGTTCGCCAGCGGCGCGTAGATCTGCATCGTCTCGGCCGCGATTCGCTCCTGCTTCTCCGGAGGCAGGTGCTCGAGCGACCGCATGTTGTCGAGCCGGTCGCACAGCTTGACGAGGATGACGCGGATATCGCGCGCCATCGCCAGCAGCATCTTGCGGAAGTTCTCGGCCTGCTGCTCCTCGCGCGTCGAGTACGGCAGCTTGCCGAGCTTGGTGACGCCGTCGACCAGGAACGCGATCTCCTTTCCGAAGATCTCGCCGAGCTGGTCGACGGTCGCGCTGGTGTCCTCGACGCAGTCGTGCAGCAGGCCCGCGCAGACCGAGGCGACGTCGAGCTTCAGCTCCGCGATGATGCGGGCGACGGACAGCGGATGGGTGACGTACGGATCACCCGACTTGCGGGTCTGCCCGTCGTGCGCGGCTGCGGCGAACTCGTAGGCCCGGCGAACCATGGGCAGGTCCGCAGACGGGTAGTAACCGGCGACTTCGGAGAGGATCTGTTCGAGCTCGTGCACTGCAGGGCGGACCTAGAAGATATCGAGGATACCACCCCGACAGGCCGCCGGTAGCTCACTCGCTGGCGACGGTGTCGTGGAATTTCCACGTGAACGCAAACGCGTTCCCCGGCCGGCTGACCACCAGCTTGAGCTCGCGAACGCCCGGGTGGAACAGGTCGCGCTGGTAGAATACGAAGTCGGCCTTGCCGCGGAACACCGAGAGCGAGCCGAGCGTCTGGCGGCGGCGCCAGCCATCGTCGGCGTAACCGATGGTGTTGAAGCAGTTGCCGGTGGCATCGCGGCCGGCGTTGCTACAGATCGCCGTGCGCTGCTCGCGATCCCACATCGTGGTCATGATCTTGGTGCGCGCGTGATCGACGGACTCCGGCACCCAGCGCCGGCCGGTGTCGTCCTCGAGGTAGACGTCCCACGTGTTGAGGTCGGCCCACTCCTGCCACTTGTGATCGATCTGGACGTGGAACCGCAGCCGATCGCGCGACACGATCGTGAAGCTCGCCTGGTTGATCAGCGGGTACTTGTTCGGATGGGCGACGCGGGCGCGCTGCGTCTCCGCGCCACCCTGCATCGACTGGTAGTCCTCGTTCGCCGATGCCGGCGCGGCGAGCTCCATGTCGCCGGTGACGATCGTGATCTTCTCCGACTCGCGCAGCGTCTCGGTGGGATGCGCGAGTGGATTCGGCTGGACCGCCTCCCCCTTGAACGTGCGACCACATCCGGCGACCCCGACAGCTACAACCGCGACCATGAGGACACGAAAGCCCCGCATAACAAGAGCGTGAACCAAGGCGCGATCAGCGTCAATGGTCTCGACGGTGGCGCAGCGAACGGGGCAGCGAACGGCGTCGCAGATCGTCGCAGGCGAGAAAGCTACACCTCAGCTGCTCACGAGCTTGCGAGCGTGCGCTTCTGCACCAGAGGCCCGGTTCGCGGCGACGACCTCGGCGAGCCTGGACAGCGAAAATCCGAGGTCGGGGCGATCTGCCGTGCCGTACCGGCGGGTCAGGTAGATCGCACGGAGCACCTGGTAGGCCCGCTCCACCTCGTCGTTGACGATCAGGTGCTGATACTCCCCGAAATGCTCCAGCTCCTCGCGCGCCTTGCCGAGCCGGCGGGCCACCACATCCGGAGCGTCGGTCGCCCGGGATCGCAGGCGTGACTCGAGGGTGGTCAGATCCGGCGGCAGGATGAAGATCTTGAGCGCGTCGTCCGGCCAGCGAGCCGACAGCGCCGCTCCGCCCTGCCAGTCGACATCGAAGATCACGTCGTTGCCGCGGGCCAGCGCCGCCTCGATCGGCGCCTGGGCGGTGCCGTAGCGGTTCTGAAACACGAACGCGTGCTCCGCGAACTCGCCGGCGCGCACCATCTCCTCGAACTTCTCGGGAGACACGAAGTGGTAGTCGCGGCCATCGACCTCGCCCGGCCGGATCGGCCGCGTGGTGTACGAGACCGAGAACTCGAGCCCACCGGGTGCCCCCGGCTTGCTTCCGAGCTCCGCGAGCAGGCGGCGCGTCAGGGTCGTCTTGCCGGCGCCCGAAGGCGACGACACGATGACGAGAACTCCGCGGTCACGCACCCGCTCAATATACAGGTGCCGCTACTCGACGTTCTGGACCTGCTCGCGAATTTTCTCGAGCTGCGCCTTCGATTCGACGATCGCCGACGTGATCTCCGCGAGCGTCGACTTGCTGCCGATCGTGTTGAGCTCGCGCCCGATCTCCTGGACCAGAAAATCGAGGCGGCGCCCGACGGCATCTGTGGACGCGATCAACGCGCGCGCCTGGGTCAGGTGCGAGGCGAGGCGAACCAGCTCCTCGGTGATATCCGCGCGGTCGGCCAGGATCGCGACCTCCTGTGCGAGGCGCGCGGGATCGAGCACGGCCGGATCTTCGACCAGACGCTCGAGCCGGTCCCGGATCCGCTTCGCCGCGGCGGCCGGCACACCGGCGGCGAGCGCCGCGATGGTGGCGCGCGACCGATCGAGCTCGGCGATCCGCCCGGTCAGCTCGGTGGCGAGCGCGGCACCCTCGGTGGTCCGCATCTGCGTCAGCTGCGCGAGCGCGGCATCGAGCGCCGCCGCGACGGCCGGCATCGCGGCGTCGTCGTCACGCTCGTCGGAGGTCGTCACGCCCGGCTGGGTGAGGACGAGCGCGAGGTCCGGACCGGGCAAGCCGAGGTGCGCGGCGACCGCGGCCAGCTCGTCGTGCGCGGCCTTCGCGGCATCGCGATCGATCGTGGTGCGGCCGGTCCCTTCGCGCGGCCGCTCGATGGTGATCGAGATCATCACGGCACCGCGCTCGAGCGCGGCGCGGGTCCGGGTCGACACCATGTCCTCGATCGCCGGCGAGCCGGCGCCGCGCAGCTTGAGATCGAGGAAGCGGTGGTTGACCGAGCGCGCGTCGATCGTCGCGCGGGTGCCGCCCTGCGTGGCGACGCCGCGACCGAAGCCCGTCATGCTGCGCACGAAGCGGTGATACCACGCGGCCATTCCATTAGAGTCCGCGTGTGCGGATCTACGCCCTGCTCGTCCTCGCTGCCTGCGGTGGCGAGACTGCCAGCGCGCCGCCGATCCGGTTCCTCCACACGTTCAATGCGGAGGAGACCGAGCTGTTCAACGCCACGGTCGCCGACAAGGGGATCCGCGTCGAGTCCTCGATCGTGCCGTTCGCGCGCGGCCAGCAGGTGATCGGCGAGATCCTGCGCGCTGGCACCAGCTGCCCGGATCTGATCCGGATCGATGCGACCTGGCTGCCCGCGCTGCGCGCCGAGCTGGTGCCCGTGCCCGCGGAGCTCGCCGGTCGCGACTGGACGCCCGAGGCGGCGGAGCTCGCCGGCGTGACGATCGCCGTGCCGCAGGCGATCGACGGCCTGGTCGTGGTGCGCGATCGCGCGCGGCCGGCGCCGGCCGGAACGTCGATCGACGAGCTGGTGGCCGTGGCGCGGGCGGCGAAGGGCAACGGCTATCCGCTCGGGCTGCGCGTCGATGGCTACTGGCTGGTGCCGTGGCTGCGGGCCGAGGGCATCGAGCTGGCGATCGAGGACACCGGCATCGAGAGCGACGGCGCGGTCAAGGCGACCGCGAAGTTCGCCGCGCTGTTCGGTGATGTCGCGGCGCCACCGCCGCCTGCCGGCAGCGAGACTCCCGACGAGCTGCGCCGGTGGAACGCCGGCGAGCTCGTCTACTGGGTGACCGGGCCGTGGGCGCTCGGAGCGCTGCGCGATCGCGAGCGGCTCGCGGTGTCGGCGCTGGCGCACGCACCGCGCGGCGGTCAGCTGCTGGTGGTGCCGAAGTGCGCGAAGCGCCCCGCCGAGGGCTGGCGGCTCGCGTCCGAGCTGACCGGTACCGCGGTGCTCGCGAAGTTCGCCGACACCTTCGGCACCGTGCCGACGACGAAGTCCGCGCTCGCGCTGGGGCCGCAGATCGCGCGCGACCTCTACGCCGCGCTGGCGACCGCCGAGCCACTGCGCCGCGATCCGAGAACGCCGCTGCTGTTCGACGATCTCAACCCCGCGCTCGCCGCGGTGATCGCGCACGATGCCACGCCCGACGAGGCGATCGCCGGTGTCCGCCGCGGCTGGCAGCGGTTGCGAGGCAAGGCCAAGTGACCGACGAGACCAGGCGAAACGCACCGACGCTGCGCTGGCGCGTGCTGCTGGTGATCGTGCTCGCGGCGATCGTGCCGACGGTGATCGTCGGCGTGCTCGCGATCGTCCGCGCGCGCGGCGATGTCGAGCGCGAGGTCAATCGCGGCGCGCTCGCCCACATCCGCGCGCTCGGCGCCGCCCTCGACGGCACGCTCCAGGACGCGCGCCGCACCGTCGAGCTGGCGGCGGCGACCTGGGCCGACGATCCCGATGATCAACGCAAGACGCAGCTGCTCGCGCGCCGGCTGCGCCGCGACGTCCCGATCGTGTCGTCGCTGTCGATCCTCGATGTCGACGGGCAACTGCGCCACGGCGATCCGGTGCCCGCCGGGGTCGACGTCGGCTCCCACAGCTTCGGTGGCTACATCGGCGATGCGCAGCACATCGGTGGCAAGACGATCGTCAACCTCGTGGTCCAGGCGCGCGGTCGCACCGGCGAGCTGATGGGCGTGTTCGTCGCGTCGCTCGATCTCGAGTTCGTCCGCGACATCATCGCGGCAGCCCGGCTCGGTGAAGGCGCGCGCGTGGTCGTCGTCGATGGCGCCGGCGTCCCGGTCGCCGCGTCGACGCCGGGGCTCGGCACCGCCTCGCTCGCCGGGACCGATCCGGCGGTCGATCGCGCGCTGGCGTCGAGTGTCGAGGGCACGCTGTCCGCGAACGGCTGGGTCAGCGCGTATCGCAACCTGTCGAGCTATCAGTCGCTGCGCGGCGTGCGCTGGGCGATCCTCCACCAGCAACCGGAGCGCGAGGCCTATGCGCTGGCGCGCCAGACCACGCGCGACACGCTGGTGATCGGTGGCGTCGCGCTCGCGATCGCCCTGCTGCTCGGCGTGTTCTTCGCCACCCGGCTGACCCGCCCGCTCGCCGCGCTCGCCCAGCGCGCCGATGCGATCGCGGCCGGCAGCGTCGCCGATGCGCCGAAGATCTCCGGCCCCGGCGAGATCGGCGTACTCGGCCAGCGCATCGAGGAGATGGCGAAGCGGATCAACGAGCGCACCGAGCTGCAGCAAGCGCTCGCGCGCGGCGATCGCCTGGCGTCGGTCGGCGTGATGTCGGCGCAGGTCGCGCACGAGATCAACAACCCGCTGACCACCGTGCTCGGCTACGCGAAGCTGCTGCAGGAGGACAAGCCGAAGGACCATCCCGACGTCGCGGCGCTCGAGATGATCGCCGACGAGGCCGAGCGCATGAAGGGCATCGTCGGTGGCCTGCTCGAGTACGCGCGGACGCCGCGGGCGAGCGAGCGATCCCACACGCCCGCCGTCGGCATCAAGGCCCACGAGTTCACCTGCGAGCCCGCCGCCGTCGTTCGCCACGTCGGCGCGCTGCTCGGCCCGCAGCTCAAGAAGGCGAAGGCGACGCTGACCAGCGAGATCGCGTCGACCACGCCGGTGACGATCGAGGCGCACTCGCTCCAGCAGGTGCTCGTCAACCTGGTGCAGAACGCGGCGCAGGCGATGACCGATGCCAAGACCGCCGAAGGTGCGACCACCACCGGCGGCCGGATCACGATCGGCGTCAAGTCGGCGCCCGGTGGCATCGCCACGCTGATCACCGTCGCCGACGACGGCCCCGGCATCCCCGAGAAGGATCGCCCGAAGGTGTTCGATCCGTTCTTCACCACCAAGGCCGCGGGCCAGGGCACCGGCCTCGGCCTCGCCGTCTGCAAGCACCTGATCGCGACCGCCGGTGGCTCGATCGAGGTCGGCGAAGGCCCCGACGGTCGCGGCGCCGAGTTCCGCGTCGTGATCCCGAACGCGACCTAACGATACTTCTCGGTCAGCGCCGCGATCTCGCGCAGCACGGTCTCGGCTTCACCCGGCGTCACCACCGCGTTGGACAGATCGCCGTAGTGCATCTCGAGGCAGTGCACGAGGTGGCTGCGGATCAACGGCTCGTCGGGACCGTAGGCAACCGAGCTCGAGTGATAGACCTCCTCGAGCTGCTTCTCCTTGTCCTGCGCCCACTGCTCGAGCTGCGGCAGCGTCCACTCGCCGCGGCGGATCGCCTTGAGCTGCTCGCGATCGCGCTCGAGATCGATGTCGCGTGCGACCAGGATCTGCTCGACCTCGAGCAGCAGCCGGACGACGTGATACGCGAACTTGACGTCATAGCGGTGCTGCTCGACCAGCTCCGCGCGTTTTCCCGTCGGTGACTTGGTCTTGATCTTGTTCATCTGGCTGTACGCGTAGCCCTTGAACTTGTGCCACGCACCCTTGTGCAGGAAGTCGCGGCGGTGCTCGCGGATGTACTCGCCGATCGCTGTCGACGACAGCACGCAGCGTCTGGGCGTGAAGATCGAGTCGATGATGTTCGGGTTGTTCTCCATCGCGAGCTGGAAGAACTTGACGATGCCGAGGATCTGGAAGTCCCACTCGCTGGGTGGACATGGAACGCAGACCTTTCCGATCCCGTCCTGCATCATTGCAGAACGTCCACCAGCGCTCACGCGCTCCAGGAGATTAGCCGGCGGCGCCCGGTGGGCAAGGCGATTGTTCGACGGCACCGCGTCGGGCCGGGAAACGGCGTGTGATATTCGATGAATCCGATGAAGTCGATCCTGGTCGTCGACGACGAGCGCGGCATCCGCTCGTTGTGTAGCGAGGTGCTCGGT